>NZ_VSZO01000012.1:0-300000 GCF_008312935.1 Roseiconus lacunae
ATCATCAGCCATCGCAAAGCAATTTCGCGATCATCCCAATCGGCGACGAGTTGTGGCTGCGTCCGAAGGATCAAATGATAGTGGTTCGAGAGAACGCTGTAACAGAGCAATTCGATCCCAAAGTAGGCGGCGAAGCGTTCAAGCAACGCTTCAATCCATTGCTTACGGTGGTCGAAATTTTGGCCAGTGAGCGGATCATCACCCATTAAAAAACAACGGCGAACCGTGCGATTGATCACATGGACAACCGTGGGTTCGTTTGGGTCGATGATCTCTTGTCGAGACAGACGCGCCATCAGATCTGACCTCCTATCAAAGGAAACCATACACCATCAAATCTGATGGCGATTTAGACAGCCGTCACTCCATAACAACCGGTGGAAAGCGATTGAGTTTGATTGAACCCGTTGCGGAAACCAATGTCAACACGAACGTTTGTGCAGTGCATAGCCATAAGAGATGAGATGCTATGTCCCCAGGAAATCCCTTATTCATGAGACGCCAGAGGATTAGAAATGAGATTTCCACTATGTCAAGAATTTACAAGCGGAAAACAACGACGACGACTACAACCGGAATACAACTCCTGCGATTCCGCCTGCAAGTCCTCTTAGAAACTGAGATCCCGACTGGGACTTCTTGGCACTTATTAACTCAGACCTAGACCGCAAGTTGGCACCGGTGGCTTTAGCGTGCCGGTCCTCCGGTAAGGGAGTCAGCCAGATCTGACGTCAGTGCTCTATCTCCGATTCTTCCGAATGCCGCATGCTGCTGGTGCTCTGTCTTCGAGCGCCACCCCATGACGCCGCAAGGTCTCCTGCCATGTCCCCAACTCTACCCCTGATGAACGGTTACCCTGCTATGTCCCCAGGGAAATCCCTGTCCCTGAGTGGCAAGTGCTCTGTCCCTGAGTGGCAAGTGCTTCGCGCACTAGGGCAGTGGATTGCAAAATGCAAAATGAACAATGCAAATTGGTTATTGATCAGCACAATGATGAATTTGGGTTGTGACAATCGGTTTGCCGCGAACGCTCGGACGCATCGAGGTCGCCCCATGGTCCCTGCCGCAAGTTGCCTTTTGAAATGATCATTTTGCAATGGTCTGCCAGCGGACTTGAAATGGGGACAGTCCCCAGCACCGCTCTGTCCGTCGTCCATGCGATTTGCGTTCGCCGTCAAGAACTCTCATCAGTGCTTCGTTCACTCTTGCTTTCGATTCAAACAAGATGCCAAGAAATCCAGCATCGTTTCGCTTGATAATGTGTAGTATTTTCCGAGATTATGGTTGGTGTCAGGCAACGTTACGACTTCATGAGGAATCCCTGCGGAATTCAGAACTCGCTTGAGTGGTGCAAAGCCATCTGGATGATCTTTGTCACCATTGATCGTTAGCAACGAAAAGTTATTTGACTTCAGCTCCTCCGCGGCTTTTTCGGCAGCGGGCAACAATGGACTTTCTTCTGGATTTCCTCGCCAAGAAAGTGCTCCGCCCCAAC
Source organism: Roseiconus lacunae (assembly GCF_008312935.1). Classification (NCBI taxonomy): domain Bacteria; kingdom Pseudomonadati; phylum Planctomycetota; class Planctomycetia; order Pirellulales; family Pirellulaceae; genus Roseiconus; species Roseiconus lacunae. The sequence goes on from NZ_VSZO01000012.1 coordinate 1,496, forward strand.
TTCCCGCACCACAAAACAATTCAGGGTGCAGGATCGACAGTCTCACCGAGCCAGCTCCGCCCATTGAAAACCCGGCGATTGCGCGACCAGAAGCGTTCGACTGTGTCGCGTAGTTGTTGTCAATTAGCGGGATCAATTCGCTGACTATCATCGACTCGACTTCGCCCCTGTAACCGCTCCTCACGCCGTTGGGAAAAACGCAGATGACGGGCGGGAACTTCTTCTTCTCGATTTGGGTCAGGATGCGATGTGCAAAGCCTTCTGCGTCAGAAGTCTCAGAACCTCCTGCACCATGAAGGAAATAGACCACCGGATAGCGAACGTCGTCTTCGGCATCGTAATCAGGTGGTGTCCAGACGACATAGCCGACACCCTGCCCAACCGATTTGCTGTCGAGAACGTGGTGCTTGAGCCCCGGAAAGCTCCCTTCGTAAGGGTTCACCCAACGTGGTTCTTTTCGAGATTGCTGAGCCAGGAGCGTTGAAGTTGTAGCAAGCACAAACACCATTGCCAGTCCAAGTTGCCTTTCAATCATCGCGATAACCTTTGGTCAAACGGGGAAGCACACCAGCCGGAAGCGTGAAAGCAGATTATCACAAGGGTAGCGTAACCCCGTCGGCACCTGTTGCTGAAAGGCGTGCCCCATCACAAAAATAGACTAACCGTTTAGTCGTGACTGCGACGTCGCTTCTGCGTGTATCCGAAGTTTAGGAAACCTCTTGAAACCGATGTATGCCGACCGACGCCGCGGTGATGGCGACGCCGGTGTTTCGTCAGCATCTAAGATTAGAATTAGCCGAATGGCGTTGGCCACCCTTTCGACGCAATAACCGGGGATGACGCCCAGCGACTGATAGACTGAACCCAAACGAAAAATCTAGACGGAGCATTCTGCCGTTTGGCTCGCGAATTTCGGGTAAGTTCTACCAGCCAAGTCTCCTCGGCTTTGGAACCAAATTCGAATTATAAGTGCAGTAGCGGATTCAATCGCTTCAAACCATGTCACCGTGTCCGATGAAGAATACCTCTTTGCTGATCGCCAGCTCGCTTCTTGCAGCGCTCTTCCATTTCTCTATGCCGAACATTGCGAAGGGACAAAGCTCGCTCGATGTGACGTTAGAAGGTGACGGTGTCGTTTCCGCCCCGACCGAAAGTATTGCGTCGTTGGTCATGCATAACTTGGCCGACCGTCCAATCAGCGGCTCGTTGACGTATCAGTTGCAACGCAACTCGATGTTCGACATTCCCGCCCAACCCGACCCGATTTTTGGATTCGACCATGGCGTGAAAGCACAGTCCCGGGTTGTCATCGACGGGGAGGACCGAGGCAATGCTTTGATGGTGGGCTCGAGTCCCTATGTTTCATTTCGTTCGGGCTGGCGCGAGCACAAAGAAGCCGTCGTCACGGTCAAGCTCGACCAAAAACGACGAATCAAAAAACTGCGGTGGCGGTCCGGAGATGCCAACTGGATTTGGCAGGTGGACGTTTCGGCAAGGGTGAATGGCGAAGACTTTCGCCCGATCGCTCAACTACAGAACTTCGACTTGCATCGCAAATGGGGAACGAACGATTTTCCCATCAACAATGAATTTGACGCGAGTGAACTGCGATTTCGATTTCATCGCAATGGCGAATTCATGAACGTCGTTGACCTTCCGTCAGAAATACAGATTTACGATGGCATTCAGAATGACACGATTGTGAAACCTACCGTCGGCCCCGAAATGTTTCGTGGCGAATTGAATTTCAATATTCCCGCATCCGGCAAGCAAGATCTCTCCATCGCAGCTCCCGCAAAAATCCCGGCGGGTAGTTATCTGCTGACTTGGCAAGTCGATGGCGAAATTGCTCAATGGGCTCCGTTGTTCGTCAAACCGGGTCCGCCGCCAATCAAGTCCACCGTTCGACACCTGGGGATCAATTCTTCGTCCGTCGATTTGATTCCGCTGATGGCAGAATGTGGGTTCGGATCGGTGCGATTTGAAAACGGGAAATGGCAAATGTCCTCGGATGCTCGCGGACGATATGACTTCAGCGGCGGTGTCGGCCCATGGCATGTCAACCAAGATGCGATCTACCGCCGCTACGCCAAAGCCGACATGCAAGTTTTTCCGTATGTGTTTCAGACTCCGGAATGGGCGACATCCGCTCCCGAATCGGTGCAGAAAAATCGAGCGGGCTACCCTCCGAAGAATCGGTCCGATTACCGAGAAGCGATCTTTCAGTTTGTCGCTCGGTTCGGAAGCAAGCACCACCCCGCCGACGTTTTGAAAACGAAAGATCAACAAAGTGGACTCGACCTCATCAATGCGATCGAACTGTGGAACGAACCCAATCTTGTTGGTCCCTCGTGGGCTCCCTTTGTCGGCAGCATCGAAGAGTACTTTCTGTTGATGCGTGAGGGAGTCGAGGGAGCTCGCGCTGCCGATCCCGACTTGCTTGTCACTTCCTGCGGTTGGGCTGGCGTCGCAGCAGAAACGGTCCAGCAAATGTCAACGTATCGCTACCCTGACGGCAAGACACCGCTAGACCTAGTCGATGTGATCAATGTCCACCTGTATTCCGGCCGACAAGAACCGGAATTCGCACGCGAAGATCCGAATGCCCGCCATGGCATTGCCGACGAGAACTTTCCAACGTTGATGCAGCAGGTCGACGAACTGATTCGCTGGCGGGACGAGCTAAAACCGACCGCCCAAATTTGGGTCACCGAAACCGGCAACGACGTTGGTGGACCGATCGGACTATCTGAGCGAAAGCAAGCCGCAAAACTACCACGCACCATTCTGCTGCTGCGGGCGCGTGGCGTCGACAAAGTGTTTCTTTATCGAGAAAGCGGTTCAAAAGCATCCCAACACGCGGGGGCTGGTCTCGTTCGCGACGAAGGCACCTTACGGCCTTCGTGGTTTACCGTCGCGACCGCGACTCGACAACTCTCAGGTGTCACCGGCAAAGCTCGGCGCCTGCCCCATCCCAATCCGAACGTCTGGCTTTATCAATGGTCGACAGCAACGAAAACGCTCACGGTCGCCTGGGCGTTGGGCGAGCCGGTGACGATTGATCTCAGAGAACTGATCAACCTTGACCAATCCCGAGTGATTGATGCGTTCGGCCATCCAATGACAGTTGAGCGTGACATTCAGTTGTCGGAATTTCCTATCTACGTCACGCGACCGGTCAATTGATTTTCATCGCACCGGTAACAATTCAATTTCCAAGGGGTGTAACCGGGATTTTGACAGTTCGATATGCCAGTACCATCGAAGGGTAATCGTCGTGTCAATCCGCCGGTAAAGCTACTCTGGGGTTGGAGCGGATTTGAAGAAGGACTCCTGTCACCCCTTCGGGGTTTGCTGGCGAATGGGAATTCACACCCACGGGTTTGCACCCGTGGCTATTGCATGCCGTCCCTTCGGGACTATTAACCGATGCTAAACGTTTGATCCGAATGGGTTCGCTTTGGCCATGCGTTGTCAAACAGGGAAGATGCAGCCCCCGCGGTTTGCGCCGTCGGCTCAATGAAAACACAACACGCACCCGTGGCTATTGCATGCCGTCCCTTCGGGACTATGAACCGACGCCAAACGTTTGATCTGCATGGGTTCGCTTTGCCCATGCGTTGCCAAACAGGGAATGTGTAGGGCCCGCGGCTAGCGCCGTCGGCTCAATGAGAAAACAACGAGTCACACGTAGTTTCTAAGAGGCATCCTTCCGAGACGTGGCCGGTGCGACTTCGCGAACGACACGGAAACCTGTGTAAACGCTCGCGCCTGATTTCTCGGCGAAGGTTCTATTGGAGGCTCGTGTGACGGCCGGAGTGCAGGTCCATGCTCCGCCTCGCAATACCCTCCAATCCCCATACTGATGAAGGTCCGTTTTTTCCTCGAACAACGGATCTTTTAAGACAAAGTCCGCACGATCACGACGGCTGATATCTCGGAGGTAACGGTCGTAGGTGTCTTCAGCCCACCGATCCTGGCACCATTCCCAAACGTTGCCGTGCATGTCGTACAACCCCCAGGAGTTCGCTTCGAAAGTCTTGACTGGCGCCGTGAAGACATGGCCGTCGCCCTGATCGGCGTTTAACTTGACCGCTCGCGCGTAGCGGGTTGTGTTTGGATAGGCTGCTTCGAGCGCACCATCGGCAACATTGGCAAACTGATAGGCATCGTCAGGTTGATCGCCCCAGGAGTACCAAGTCTGCGTGCCACCGCGACAGGCATACTCCCATTCCGCTTCGGTCGGCAGACGACAGCGGACGCCTTGTTGTTCGGACAGCCAACGACAAAACGCCTGGGCATCATTCCAACTGACCGCGACGACGGGACAACGATCCGATTGCTCGAACCCCGGTTTTCGCCAAGTGATTTCGGAGGCAGTCTGAAATCGATCGACATAGTCATCTTGATCGGGAAAGAATCCTAATGCTCCGTCCCCTCGCTCCGCATCGGTCTGGTATCCAGTCGCGGTGACAAATTCACGAAATTGAGCCACCGTGATTTCGGTTTCTGCGATCTCGAAAGCGTGTGAAATCTCAACTTGATGAGCCGGTTTTTCAAACTTGAAGTTCTGTCGATTGCTATAAGGATGATCGAAGTGGAATCGGTTTTCATTGCGATCGTTCGACGCAAAGCCGCGTCGATAGGTTCCCGCCGGGATCCGAATCCAGTGCACCAGATTCGCGTGCGACTCGGAATTAGCCGTTTCCGACCGTGGCGACTCATCGGCAATGGTAACTGAAATGTCGACAAGACTAGCCGTAATTAAAAGCGCAACAACCCAACGTTTCATGTGATCAACTCGTTGATGATGCCCGGACTATCCTGAAAAGTCTCTTGATTGCCTGGCCCGTCGGTATCGACTCCCATGCGATCGGCCATTGTTTGCCAAAGCGTCGACAGCGGTGTGTTTTCTGACAATTGCAAATGCGTTTGATGGTTGATCCCCAATCCACGACCACCTGACAACACGGTCGGCAAAATCGCCTTGCTGTGTCCGATGCCCATGCCGCTGGAGAAACCTAACATCGTTTGATCCAGCAAATTCCCTTGCCCTTCGCGGATCGATGCGAGACGATCAAGAAAGTAGCTCCAATGCTTCATGTAGATCGTGTCGACTTTTGCGAGTTGTTCCAGATTAGACGGATCGTTCCCGTGGTGGGTCAGTTCGTGGTAGCCTTTGCTGACACCAAACTCCGGATATACACCGCCAGCCAACTCTGTCCGAACGACATAGGTGACCACGCGAGTCGAGTCGGTTTGAAAAGCGAGTGCGATCAGGTCATACATCAGCTTGGCATAGTCATCGTAAAGGAACTTGCCATTGCCCTCCGGACTGACTGCGTTTTCGTAGTCGCCGAGGTGATCGAGTTTCGGCTGTGGCTTGGGACGATCAGACCAATCGATCTCGCGACTCAGGCCGATCTCGACTTCACGGATCGCATGCAGGTACTGATCAAGCTGTCGTCGATCGTCGCGGCTGATCTTCGGTTGGATGTCGCGAGCGTCTTCGAGTACGGCATCAAGCACACTTCGTCGTTGACGAAAATCATCTGCCTTGGCTAGCTGGTCGTCGGCACTGTCCGCTTTGAACAGGCGATTGAAAATTGTCTTGGGATCATTCTCGGCGGCTAAGGGAACGCCTTGCTGGTTCCAAGAAATCGTCGCCAAGGCCTGGCTTCCAAATCCTGTCCCACGTTTGACCGAAAGCTGCAACGATGGAAACCGAGTCTGAGAGCCGTGGACCGCGGCGGCCAGCTGATCCGGGGACGCGATTTGTTTCTCACCACGAGCGATTCCGGTCGCAAATGGATACGCACCGTCATGCCCACCGCCGTGTTCAAGATATGTTCCGCTGAGGACAGTGAATTGGTCGCGATGCTTCTCAAGCGGCTCTAGAATCCGAGATAGATTTGCCTGACGCCCGAAACCCTCCGGATAAAATTGCCGCATGTTCATCCCGGTCCCGAAGTAAAACATGCCCATCCGAGGAATGCTTTGACCGGCAAGCTCCGTCGCAGATGCTCGCGATTCGAGCCAGGGCAGGGCGATCGTCGTTCCCAGACCACGTAAAAATGTCCGACGTCGAAACGGTCCGTCAAACCTCATCGTCATCTCTCCAAAAAGATCGGGCTGGTCACGAGTCCATAAAACAAATGCCGCAACGTATCGCCGCCTTCGGTCATTGTCGTCACGATGTGTTCTAAGTCATCATCATCGCTGGGCATCACCGGACGTCCGAGTGCATAAACCAGAGCACGTTCGGCAAGACCGCGGCGAAAACGATTGGCCTGCGCGGTGAGCAATTGTTTGAATTCGGCAAAGCTTTCGAAGTCACTACCGTCGGGTAACCGACCGCTGGGATCGATCGCAGGAACGTTGCGACCTCGGAAGTTTTCGCCATCCTGTTCGGTCCGCCATCGTCCGATGACGTTAAAGTTTTCGAGTGCCAACCCGTAGGGATCCAGACTGCGATGACATGCGGCGCAAGCAGCGATCTGCTGATGAGCCAGCAATCGCTCGCGAACCGTCAGACGTTCGCCTTGGACGTTCGGCTCGATTTCGCCGGCGTTCGGTGGCGGCGGGTCGGGCGGATCATTGAACAAGACTTCTCGAACATAAACCGCTCGTGAAACCGGCTTGGTTCGCACCCCGTCGGAGCCGGCTTGGTGGACGCCGGCCATTCCTAATAAGCCGCCACGTGGCGAACTTGTGGGACGATCGACCCGTCGAAACTCGGCGCCTTCGACGCCATCGATCCCATAGTGCTTTGCCAATCGTTCGTCGAGGACCAAGAAATCTGAATCAAGCAGATTCAGCAAGCTTTCGTCATGCTTCATCAGATAGCGAAAGAATTCGAGCGGTTCCCGTATCACCGATTTTGCCAACGCATCGTCGTACGAACGATAAAGATGGCGATCCGGGGTGAATGCGGTGAACGTTTCCGTGCGAAACCACTGGCGGGCAAAGCTGTCGACCAACCGATCGACCTTCGGATCATCCAACATCCGATCGACTTGCCGAACAAGCGTTTTGCGGTCGAGTAACTTGCTTTCCTCGGCGAGTTGAAACAGTGTCTCGTCCGGCATCGAATTCCAAATCAAGTAAGACAGTCTCGACGCGATCGCATAATTCAGCCGAACCCGATCATCCGTTTCTTTGCCGCCAGCGTTTGGCTCGACGAGATACAAGAACTTTGGCGAACAGAGCGTTGCGACCACGCCCACGCGAATCGCTTCACGGAAAGATTCACCGGCCTTCAATTCTGAGCGCACGACGTTCAAGATTGGCTTCGCTTCGGCTTCGCTGACCGGCCGACGCCATGCCCTGGGAAGCAACCTCGCGAAGATTTTTTGCACGTAGTCATCGTCTTGCTTCGCATCTTCGCCGGCAAACAAGATCGCCTGATGACTGAGCGGAGGCCATGCGTCATACAGCGGGCCCTCGACTTCCAGGTAATCGAGGAAGACGTGTGGAAACTGTTTCCAGTCAAGCTTGTCCGGATCCGGCGTCGATCGATCACCGCCCCAGCCTTCGGCGATTTGGCGTCCGGCCAATCGTATTGTTTCGGCAAACTGGCCGTCCTTACCAAGTTGACCGTTTCGCCGCATGAAGTTTTCACCGGGGCGTTGGCTCATGTACAGACTGGTCTCGTTCAGCAATCGCACTTGAACCTCGCCGCCGAGTGTGTCACGTGGAATGACAACCGAGTATTCCTTGGGCTGATGCCACGGTGCGTCAACGTCGAACTCCATGATCACCCGCATTGTTTCGTCGGGGTGGCTGTTCGTGACTTGCAATCGTGGGACTTGCCCGTCGGCACCGGCGGTACCTCCAACCTTGAGTGTGAAGCGATAGAATCCATTGACCGGAGCGACGTTGTTGTCGCGTCTGCCGGGGTAACGAAGCATTCCGAATGAACGCGTGCTTCCTTCGGATAAACGGATTCCTCCGGGAACGACTTCCATGCCCAGACGTGTTAGTAGATAGCCGATCGCATGACTATCCGCGATTTCTTCAAACTCCAACCGCATCGTTTCGGTCGGATACTCCGGCGGCCCATCGACAATCGCGCGGTCAGCGATCCGTTTCGCCACGCGGTAATACGATTCCATCAACGATGGATCAAGCTGCAATGCGGTGCTGACCTTATCAAACCCCTCGGCGGTTCCATCGGGAGGCAGGACATCCAACGGGCTTTCACCAGTTGGGAATTTCATCGAAAGCAGGTCGGAAATCGTTTGGGTGTATTCATGGCGATTCAACCGACGCATTAAGACGTTGTCTTGGGAGCTTCGGTGGAGTCGTTCGGCAGCACGAACCCCGGACGTAACCCAGCGTGTGATCAGCGAAGACTCTTCGGCGGACAATCGCTGGTCGCCTTCAGGTGGCATCTGTCCGAGATTGATCTGCGTTCGAACTTCTAACCAGCGTGCCGCCGTTTCACGGTCGCTGAAGTCATCGCCCAACTGATCGAAGCGAAGGTCGGCTTGCTGGTCATCAGGACCATGGCAATCAACGCAATGGCGTTCAAGAATAGCGGTGATCACGTCACGATTGATTAGCTGATTGCCCGCTATCAATCCGCTTCCCGCCTGGTAGGAATTTTGGGCAAGCGAAGCGGAGACAATTGTAAATGCCATCCCGATGAATGCAGCACACCGAATGGTCACGTTCGGAACCAGCATGGAGAGATCACACCGAGCGGGGCAGGAGAGGGAAGGGCGGCAAGTCACGACATTAGCGGACGCCTTGATGAGCAAAATCGACGTCAACCTCGCGACAAGTATTGTAGTCGATCCCCCCGGCTAATTCTGGCTGAATGCCCCGTGTTCTCAGATAAGACGGCCGGCAGAGGACCACAAGAACGATTTAAAAACAATCCATCACGTTCGGGTCTGCCATCGTTCGGCATGCCAATCCATCGTCAATCAACTGCTTCGCAAAGGTGACCCGCCAAAACAGCACGTAGGGGGTCATCGTCGGGGCCACAAAATCCCCAATGCAAGTGTTTGCGCCAGCCCTCGGCATACTTAAATTTGCCACTCATTTGCCCGGTTTCTGCGTTGGTATCGCGTAGGGCTTGCAAGTAACTGTCCATCCCCTGGCTTTGGTCGAGCCACTGCTTTTGGCTTTGATGACAGGCCAGCAAGTCGACTTTTTGCTCGACAACGTCGGTGACATCCACATAAAAATGCGGTGTTACGAGATCACCAAGTTGCGTCCGGTTCCCAACCGGCTGGGCATGATAAACGGTGACCGGTTCGTAGTAAGGCTCGACCGGTGGGTCGCTGATCAGATTCGGCATGCCATGCGAAAACGCGGCGCTGACCGCCAGTCGGCACGTATTTTGGTGGTCCTCCATGTAATCAATCGGAGGCTGAGTCAAGATGGCGCTGGGCTTGGCTTGCCGAATGATCGCGGTGACCTTGGCAACATTCTCGATGTTGTAAACCGCTTCCATATCAGGAAAAATCGGTTCATAAAAACTGGCGTTCAGCAGTTTGCATGCTTGTTTCGCTTCCTCCAGTCGTGTCGCAGCACATTCCTCGCGTGACAGCACGGTGCTGCCGCGTGAACCATCGCAAAGATTGACGTAGTGCAAATCCCAACCGGCCTTCGCCAGATGTAGCATCGTTCCGGCCATCATGTATTCGATGTCGTCGGGATGTGCGGCAATGGCAAGTACAGAGGGCATCAGTGAAGCTCCACAAACATGAAACGGCAAAACAAAACAAACAGGTTTAACAAGGCAATACGCCGCGATGAATCCAATCGATGATCCGCATTGACTTTGAACGTGTCTTAACATCACGGTCCGTCTAGTGCTTCGTCAACATTTGAACTTAGGATTAGCCGCATGGCGTTTGCCACGGTTTCGGTGCAATCACCGGGGCTAACGTCCGTCGACTGATGAGCCGAACCCGAACCTTTGGTGTAGAGGGAGCACTAGGCAAGTCGAACGAAAAGCTCGGTGAAGCTGAATCCGCAATTTCAAAGCGTTTTCTTACGTCTTGCGAAAAAGTGTTGCAAGAGACCGATCGAATTGGCCTCGCGTCATGACTTGGTCGATACCGACGTCGCGGGCTCGATTAAGTTGCTCTTCCTGAACGTGGGGCCCGTATGCGATCGTCGTTGCCGTCGGGCACACGCGAGAACAGTTATCGGCGAGTGTCTCTAGCACACCACTGCGGGTCGACAAATCGACGATGACGAACTCGATCGCATCAGCCTCTGGCAACGATCCGGACAAGCGGAACACATAGCCCGCTTGTTGGGCCGCCGCCCGGACTCGTGAAGCAAAAATAAGATCGCCGGACAAGAAAACAACCGTGGGAGTCTTATCCGGCGATTCGTTCGATGAAGTGACTGTTTGATCGCTCACTGACGTTTTTCCACTTCGGCCTTCATAAATTCAAAACCTTCCTTAGCCAACTTGATTTCGGTGTCAAACATTTTGCGCCAGATCTTGGTGGCGGCGGCGATTTCGGGAAGCGCTAACCCGAACGCTTCAATGACCAACCATCCGTCGTAACCGCTGTTGACAATCGCGTCAAAGTTTTCTTTCCAGTTGACGCCGCCTTTGCCCGGCGTACTGCGATCGTTTTCGCTGATATGGATGTGGATCAACTTGTCACCGCCGACGCTGATCGCTTCGGTGATGCTTTTTTCTTCGATGTTGGAGTGGAACGTGTCGTACATCATCCCACAAGCTGGGTGATCGACGTCACGCACAAAGCGAGCCGAATCGGCGTGGGCGTTGAGTAGGTAGCACTCAAACCGGTTCAGAGCTTCGACGCCGATTTTGACGCCGACCTTGCCGGCATGCTCGGCACATTCGCGCATGCTTTCGACGCCCCATTTCCATTCGTCATCCGTTGGCCCCGCTCCGCTGAATAGCCCGATCGCGGAATGGTACGGGCCGACGAGAGTCTCGATTCCCGCTTCGGCGGCCAGGTCCAGCGTTTTCTTAGTCAGTTCGACGCCTTTTTTGCGGACAGCCGGATCGGGCGAAATCGGGTTGTCCTCTTCGATGCGAATCGTGACTCCGGTCCTGCGCAGGCCCAAAGAATCAAGGTGCTTTCCGATCGCCCCGTAGTCGAGATCTAGATTGAACATCGGCAATTCGACGCCGTCATATCCGATTTCTTTTAGCTGCTCGCAGACCGGAAACAATTCCTCGGTCACTTCGCCGGACCACAGCAGCAAATTCATTCCATATTTCATCGATCGTCAAATCCTAGCGGGGGAGGGAAGGGTAGGGCGTCGAGCCATCGGGCCGAGTCAACAAACTCGTTCGCCGAGATTCTACCAAGTCACGTGCGTCGTGCAGCCAGGGGACAATCGACCGCGGTAGGTCCGATAAACCGACACGCCGCATGACCTGATTGAGTCGCATCAATAAACGATCATCATCCAGATAGTCGTACAGGAACTGAACTTCGCAAAAACGATCGATCGTCGCCACCATCCGGTCGGTGGGCTTGCCGGTAATCCGATTGACGCCGGCTTCGATCAACCGCGACGAACAACGACCGATCGTTTCGTAATACCGTTTGGCGATCGCAGGGTCATCGCGAATCCAGAATGCGTCAAGGTAGATCTCGATCAAGATGTGACCGACGAACATCGGTCGAAATCCACGGTCACCGGGCAACAGATCCCGCAGCGAGACGGCTAACGCAAGATTCAGTTCGACAAAGGCAGCCGTCTCATGGAACCAGCGATCATCACGGATGTGGTGCAGGATCCCCGTCGCTATTTCAATCACCGCGCGGTCCTCACGACCATTTTCAACCTCAGCTTCCGACTGGATCGCTACCAACGCCATCCGCTCACGGGCGCGAATTTTTCGATCGATCACACTCAACCAATCGGGTACTCCCGTCGCGACTGCCACCAGCGGCTGATCGAGATACGGAATCGCATGCGAGAGAAAATTCATCGAGTCAGATTTGGTTAAACCGAAAATGGGTTCCGAAAAGAAGCGTTTCTTATCCGAGCCAACGGCGCCAGCCGATGTCCCTGCGGTGTGCTGAACTAAACGAGACTGCCCGACGCTCGTCCGCACTTCCATTTAGGAATACGGGTTTGAGTCATCAGTCAACGAGCATCGTCCCCGGTTGTTGCACCGAAACCGTGGCTAATGCCATGCGGCTAATCCTAAAATCAAAAATTGACGACGCACTAGTCCGTTTGGATTACGTTCGCATGAAGGTGTCGCTTCAAGTATTCAAAGATAACGGTCGAGCGACGATTCAGGATAGCCATCGTAGAAGCGTTTAATCCAGTGTCGCCCGGATCGGTTTTCTAGATGCCGCTCCCAGCCCAAGCGCAGCAATAGACGGTCAGTGATCGCCGACGTCGAAACGTGGGCGACGATCGCGCAGGCATTGCGAATCCTGGCGACTTCATCGAGCACATGGCAGGCACCGACGAACGTTTTGTACCCGGCCGTTCGACCACTGTGAATGTAGTCGAGCGTTAAGAACGCTGGCATGCCGAGCGGCGTGTGATAGTCCAACCAACAGTAATCGTCGTCCGGTCGTCCGTAACGACTCTGCCACCAGACCTGAGCCATCGAGACGCTGCCGACAAACCATCGGCGTTCAATGCCGACGAGTTTGCCGGATCGCATCGTGATCCGGGCACAGCGCCAGCGGCGGATCTGCGTTGCTTGCTCAAGAGGATTGCGAATCGCCGCGGGACGTACGGTCTGGCTAATCACGACGTTGAAGGATGGCTGGCGACACGAAAGAACTCTCGACGCCGATCACGAAAGCGTCCGTACTACTGAAGCTTAACGTCGCAGCAGTTGGCGTCTGAATTGAGATAAATCCGCGTTGTCAACATCGCCGTCGCCGTCAAAATCCATTCCGGAGCGATAACCGGACGAGCCGCTGGTCGTGTTCAGTGACGAGCCAAAGATCCGCAAGTCCGCCGCGTTGACGGTTCCGTCGCCGGTCGCATCACCCAACAATCGGAAAAACCCATCGACGGGATCATTCCCGAACACAAAGTCGGCCGGCATCCCCTGCCCACTCGACAGCGACGTGACTTGCGAACTATCGATCGTCAACTGGTAATACCCCGTCGCCAAGCTATTGCCCAATCCGCTGGTCCCCAGTATGTCGCGGTCAACGACCGAAGGACCGCTGGCGAAGGTTAATTCAACGAACGTTTGACCGAACTCGTATCGAGAATTGACTTGGACGCTGGTCAGATCAATTCCTTGGCTCGTATTGCGAACGCTGATCGCCGCCGCGGGGACATCTACCGGACCATCGAAAACGACCGTGACCAGGTCGACTACCGACCGCTGCGACGTCTCCTCGGGTGCCCCGGGCTCGCCACCGATCAAGACGTCGGAGACCGTCACTGGCAACTCGCCGATGACAAATAGTTCACGGCCGTTGATCCCATTATCGGCCGAGAAATAGATCGATCCGTTAACCTCAACCAATTCACGCGGATAGCTTCCAACGTTTTCACCTCGATTCAAATCGTCGACCTGAACCGTCGTTGTGGTGCCGTTGGTGATCCAAAGTTCTTGATCGTCCGTGGTGGTTCCGGCAGCACTGAAGAACAATCGCGTCGGTGTGGTCAGCAGAGGGATGGGGTCGCTTCCCAGTGGTCCGGAAAGCACGTCTTCGACCAGGGTGAAATTACCGGCCGCGCCGGTCGTCCGATACAATTCGCTTCCAATGGTCCCATTGTCAGCGGCAAAGTAGATCTCGCCGAGCGCTTCGAAATAGCCGCTCGCGTCAGAGCTACCGGAACCTGGATTGATGTCCGCGATTTGGAATGTATTCGCTTGCACCCCACGGGAACGATATGGCTCACGTCCACTGGTTCCGTCATCGGCGGTGAAATAAAGGATGTTATTGATGTTGGTCAAATCGCTTGGATTTGAATCGCCAGCTGTGTTCAAATCCGCCACTTGAAACGCAGACGTGAAGTTACGATTAAACAACTCGCGTCCGTCGACCCCATTGTCGGCAACAAAGAACAGGTTGTTCCCCGATAGCGTGAATTGTTCTGGACTAGATGATCCTGAACCTGCATTCAAATCGTTGCTTAATTGAATCACCAAGTTGCTGGGGTTAAGGACGAACAACTCTCGTCCGATGTCACCGAAAGCTGAAGTCGAGTCGGAAGTTGCGGCAAAATACAAACTTCCCTGGAACGGCACCAACCCTGTCGGATCGCTACCTTGTGACCCCGGAATCATGTCACTCACCAAGGTGGCAACGCTCGCCCCGTCGGACCACCACAATTCGTTCCCGGTCGTCCCATCGTTAGCGACAAAGAAGATTCGGTTTCCAGCGACGGCAAACAGATTGCCCTCGTCATCGATGGGCTGTGGCATCCGATCGAACAACTGAATCGGTGCATTTGAACCATCGGTGATATAAACCCCACCGTCCATGCCACCGGTGTTGTTGTAGAACACGATCTCTTGGCTTTCATCGGAAAACAACGTTAGCCCCGACACTTGATCGACGCTTGACGGTGACACATCGGCGACCATCTCAACGGTACCGAGTTGTGTATCGGCTTTCCAAATCGCTTCGCCATGAATGCCATCGTCGGCGGCAAAGAAAATGTCGCTTCCGGCGACGATCAATTCGTCTACGCCGGCATCTTCGGTGAAGGGATTGATATTTTTCAGCAACGAAGTCCCGAATTCGGTTCCGTTACTGATCCATAATTCACGGTCTGCGTTGGCATCCAAACTGGTGAACAACATCTCGCCATCGAGTTCCCCCAGAATCCGCGGCAAACCGTCCAGCGGAGCGCCGTAAAGATCCGTTCCAGGACGGGTATCGAACACACGCAAGGTTCCTCCTTCGGTGCCATCACTGACCCAAAGTTCTTCGCCATCACCGGTCACGTCATCGGCGACAAACAGCAATTGATTGCCCAGACTAGTCAATTGGCTTGGTCCGGAACTTCCGATCGGCACAATGTCTTTCACCATTCCGGTCCCGACCGTCGTGCCATCGGTCTTATGAAGTTCACGCCCGGCGTCCTGTAGCAGTGTGGTCGCGGAATTCAAATCTGCGGTCAATGTGGCGTTGACCAAGAATGCTTCGGTACCGCCACTGGGAAGATTCGGAAACGTTGCATTGTCGATCGATAGTCGGACGGTTGCCGATGTCACCGCGGCACCGCCGGGGTCGGATAGTGAAACATTATTGGCGTCGCGCGGTGTCACCCAGTTATCGAGTTCGTTTCCTGAAATCGATTGACTGGTCGCCAGAGCACCGTTGAGAAACAGTTCGAATAACAGCCCTTCACCCGGCTCCTCGAATTCGTTTCCCGACGCAAACCCAGAAAAGGAGATGTTATTTAGACCTGCCGGGTCGGCGATCGTCCATTCCCAAAAATCATCTGCGAGGTCGCCGTCGTCGATGTCTTCGACATACAAATCACCGGTTGCGATTGTCGTCAACCCAACATTCGCAGTTCCGATCCGCGCAGAACTGCTGACCCAGCCTGGCGGTTCGCCGCTGGAATCAGCCGACCCTTGAGTGGTCGTACTGACATTCACGACGTTACCGAAAACCGTAAGCTGTCCCCTAAATGCCGATTCAATTTCGGCGAAGACTCCTGCGAAGGAACCACCAACGGCAAGTGAGTTATCCGCCGTCAACGTGGGAGATGTTGCCGAGATGGTTGTCGCAGGTACTACACCATGTGCGCTGAAGAACAACTCGTTGCCGACCACTTCCAAATCCAGCGGATTCGTCGATCCAGTGCCGTTGGTCGTGTCGGCAACCTGTGAAATCGTCGAGCCGTCGGATTTAAAGAGGTGCCTTTCACCGGTCGCCGCGACGGCAGAGAAAAATAGCTCGCTCCCGAACGGGGTCAGTTCCTCGGGATATGACGAACTGCCTGGGGTGATGTCATCCACGATCATCGTCCCGGCTTCGGTTCCATCGGTGCGGAACAGTTCGTAGCCAGCCTGCGCGTCTTCGGCGACGAAATACAACACCCCATCAAGTTCGGTCAACTCGGTCGGATTCGATGACAACGATGGGTCATCATCGGCGGTGCCTAATGTTCCGTCCAAGCCGGGGTCGACACCCAAGTCGGCGACCATCATCGTTCCGCCGGTTGTCCCGTCACTCTTCCATAACTCATAGCCCGAATCGGTCGCCTGATGGCTGTCATAGGCTGAAAAGAAAAGTGTGCCGTTGACATCAGTTAGCTCGAAGGGGATCCCATAACCGAAGTCATACACCAACTGCGTGCCCGCTTGAGTTCCATCGCTGGCCCACAATTCGTAGTTGAAATTCGAGTCGTATCCGACGAAAAACAGCTTGTCGCCGGACTGCGTCAGCTGTGGCTGAATGTCGACGAAAACGTCATTAGCAAGCTGGGCATCAAACGCGACCACCGTCCCGGCTTCGGTCCCATCGGTCTTCCAAAGATCAAGCTCACCATTTTCATCCTCGGCCATGAAAAACAGCTCGTTGTCCTTGATCGTCAAATCAAACGGCGCCGAACCATCCGGGCCCGCCAAAATATCCTTGACCAACACCGTCCCCGGCTCTGTGCCATCGGTCTTCCAAAGTTCCGCACCGTTGGCCCCGTCGTCTGCGGCAAAGAACATCTCCCCGTTCAGCACAGCGACGTCAACCAATTGATCGACACGCGTGTCCACACCGGCGTTGGACGATCGACCGATCTCGTTGATGTCCGCGAACAGGTCGATCGCGAACGTCAACAAATGCCGCGACTCAAGTGTCTCGATCGAAGCGGACAAGCGACGCCGACGCACATTCGCCAAGCGATTGCGTTTGGAATTTCGCTCCCGAGCCTGTGACCGAACCGAATTTGCAAGGCTGTAAACTTTCGATAGACGCGATCGCGAACCGTCCATTGAGCATCTCAAGAAAAGTCAGGCGGAGAAACAGACGAGGTCAACGGAACCACGATCGACCATAAAAACAGCGGAACAGGCGTCCCCTGCTAGCTTCGCAGTGGTCCCGAAACCCACACCAGGTGCGGACAAGGTTCGTAGTATAGCCAAACTGCGCGACAGAATCGCTAAATTCGCGCAATTCCGCTCCGTACCGATTTACGCCCGATCGAACCGTCGCGATCCTGACGTCGGCCTTTCGTTTTTCGCATCGCAAAACTTATCGCCGCCGCTTCACTGATCCGGCTTGATGCTGGGAACTCAAATTCGACACGACGTTCGGCGGAGGCACCACCCAAACCGGTTTCTGTTGGTCTTCCCGAGGATAGGGACCGCACAACACTGTGCGACGTGAACCGACAATGACTTGTATGTCAAACAATTCATCCACACCGCTTTCAAATTCGATGAATGCGACACTGCGACCTGAAACAAGATCGATCGCGACGACACCGCATCGCATCTCGTTTGAGCTTTCGCAAATCGGCACTCCTCCAAAAACGGATCGCTCGCGGGCGCGACTCATCCCGACAAATGCAAACTGCCCGGCAAATGCCAACCCGCGTCCATAACCTGGATAGCTGGCGACTTCATCAACGGTGCCATCGGCCGGATCGACCGTGACCAACAAACCTTTGCCACTGTCGAGCATGAACAGCTTTCCTTGATGCATCCGTGGAGAGTGCGGCATACAAAATCCTCCCGCGATCAGTTCGCCGGATTGAACATCGATCAGCGATCCGCCGTCGGCCTTGTTTTCCCGCCAGCCTCGGGGTGCGTTGGAAAGCCCCAAGCAGGAGACATAGCGTGGGAGGCCGTCAACCATTGCCATTCCGTTGAGGTGACACCGATCCTCGGGAGCCAATCGGTCGATGAACGATGGTTGCCAACGAGGAACAAAATTGAAATCTTCGTGCAACGTCGCCAAACAAGAGAACAGTGTGTTGACGACCCAAAGCTCTTGTTCTTGCCCCCAGCCCATTTCATGAATGCTAATGTTTCCGGTCACGAATGATTCACGGACCAAGAACGCTCGATCATAGGTGCCCGCCGGATCGACTTGATTGGCCAGTGGTCCGGCGTCTTTGAGGAACCAGATCAAGTTTGGTCCGCCGACCGCGATAATGTCTCCCTGCGTGCTCGGTTGCGTCTGGGAATGTGCGTTGGCGAAGGTTCCCGATTGAGGAGGCGCGATCCCCATCGCTTGTTGAAAATTAGAAAATCCCAAATGCAACTGACCGTCTATTGCTCCCACACTGACAACCTTTCCGGCGGCATAGGTCGACACCAGCAATGAACATCCGAGGTGTTCGAGAATCGGAACAAATTGCGCGCTATGCCGATAGTCGATCGTGCGAGCCGGAAGCGGGCGAGAAGCAGACTGAGAGGTTGGCCGCGAAGCCGGTCGGGGCGTTCCGGTCATCCGATCACCGTGACAAGAGACGAGACAGAAAAGTAGTTGACTGTCTAATGTAGCGAATCGGTCACTCGCATCGCGGGTCTGTTTCTCCAGGCCCCTCTGCCGTTTGGGTCAACCGAGCAAGAGATTTAACAGCGACAGTCCGTTCCGCATTAATGGGTCGCGTTCTCGTCCGCCGAAGTCAACCACCGGTCGCGCCGGAACGATCGGCGAAGAACCTCGTGGTGGGCGCCGACCGGGCGCTCGTATAATCGCCGCCAACTCCCAATAGTCGAGCCAAGCAACTCCGCAACCATTGCAGCTATTGATCACCACCGTCCCCGGTCCGTGATAAGGATGAGTTTCCATCGTTTCCAAACACGCCGGGCATTGCAAACGATCTTTCAGCTCGACTTGATTCATCGGTGTCGGCACAGCGTCTTCGCCTTGATACGTCATCCGCTTTTCGTGAATGACCGTCGCCAAGCAACCTTTTTCAATGACATAGCCACGACATTCATCACAGAAACAAACGCGCCACTTGCCGTGCAAGTTTGCAAACTGCAATCCGACATGACAACGAGGACAGGCGACGCCGGGTGATCCGTCGCTTACCTCGAACGGCTCTGCCGGATCATCGACCGCGGTTTCAAATCCAAACTTGTTGCATGACAAACAACGGTGATGGTTGCGATGAGGGTTCCACCGCATTTCCTGCTGACAATCCAAGCACTGCATCGAAACGTGACCTAAGTGAGACAAACATCCACATCGGTCACGCATGAGAACCGAGGGACAACCAATCATTCATCCGGATCGAATGTTCCTAAACGTAGCATGCCATTGGACATCGATACGGTAAGAACAAACGCCTGGTTAAGGTCGCGGTTAAGAAACGCGGCAGTGGCTTGTGCCGCATTTAAGTCTCTGAAAGCCTGGGCGGCTATCCTATCTGACACATTGTCAGTCGACGGCGCCAGCTGTCCCCCCGCCGTTTACGTCGTTTTCGTGACAGAGGCCCGACGCTGGCGCGATCGGCTCACGATTTTCACTCTGGGGGTTGAACGTTTCTTTGTTGTCGAGTGCCAATCGAATCGCAGGCGGCGACGTTAGCGGAAGTATGACTTCACAATCTTGCTGATCGCTTTGAACTGTGGATGCCCCGCGGTGCCGAGCCATTGATAGATGATCGATTCGGCACTGGTGATCGTCACACCGAGTGCCTTCATTTGGTCGATCGCCAATTCATGCTCCCAACCTCCGTAAGCGGCAACGGCCTCGGCGACAATGACGGGCTGCAAGCTTTCTTGCAGTAAATCCATCACCGTTTGCAAGACACAAATGTGAGTTTCGATCCCGCAAATCAAGATCTGATCGCGACCGGCATCGATCCAGCGATCGAGTTCGCGTCGACAGACAGACGCCGAAAAGTCAAGTTTTTCTTCCGGCTCAGGAAACCACTCGTCAAGAGGCTCTACCAGACCACCGAGCCCTTTGGGATACTGCACCGTCGCGGCCGAGGGAATCTCAAGCAATTCGGCGACCATCAATAGCGCTTCGGTTGATTGAACGACATGGTCAGCCGATGGAATCACCGGGACCAACTTTTCTTGTAAGTCGATCACAAGGATAGCCGATCGGCTCACCGAAAGTCGCTGGGAAGACGCTTGATATGGCATCGAATCTCGAGTGATCGAAAAGTGTTAGTCAGTGCCTTTGGATTTCTTCGCGGGCTTGGAATCACTTTTTTTAGAACTCGATTTCGACTCCGACTTGCTACTCGAATCCGCTTTGGCGGCCTTCTTGTAGCTCTCACTTCGATAGTCGGTTTGGTAGAAACCGCTTCCCTTGAACACGATCGCGGCGCCACTGCCAAACAACCGTCGCAGTTTCTGCTTGCCGCACTCCGGACACTTTTTCTTGACCGGATCGTTGATCCCTTGGAACAGTTCCATCTTGTACCCACAGGCATCGCATTCGTAATCATACGTTGGCATGGACAAACAACACTTTATTGAGGGCAGCTAAATCGAAAGTTATCAGGAGAATGTTTGATACCGGACGCAGGGATCAACGAACCCGAGGCGTCCGGCGTTACGCTTAGATTGAACCAAAGTCAGTTTAAAAACTGGTCCGAAATGGAATGCAGTTCTCTATCCCGTGCGGAAACGGTGTTAGCCGAGGGCGTTGCGTTGACGGGATTGATTGATCAGCTGACGGACCTTGGCCCCAGCTTTTGCAGCAAAACTGCTTTTGCAACGACACCGTGGCTAACGCCATTCGGCCGATCCTCGTTTCAGAGGTTGACACGGCACCGACGAGCGTTAGCTAGCTGGACCGGTACTGACAACAACTTGACTGGGGCGAATGACCCGGTCGTGAAGCCTGAAGCCCGACTGGGCAACATGAGCGACTTTTCCGCTTTCGACGTCAGGACTGGGCATTTGAGAAATCGCTTCGTGCAGATTCGGATCGAACGTTTCGCCTGCGGCCGGAATCTCTGTCACGCCGTGCTTGCCAAAGACGTCATCCATTTGCTTAGCGACAATCGCAACGCCTTCTTTGAGCGCATCGGTTTGGCCGCTGTTTTCGGCCGCCTCGATCGCTCGATTCAAATTATCACGCACTTGCAGCAAGTCGATGACCAGATCGGTTGATGCGAATTTAATTTGCGATTCAAAATCGCGTCGCATCCGTTTGCGAAAGTTCTCGGCTTCGGCCTGTGCCTGCAGGACACGCTTGTCGGCTTCGGCAGCGGTCCGCCGCAAACGTTCCATCTCTTCGTCGCGTGATTCCGGTTGCCCGGCCGCCGAAGGATCAAGCGATTCGTCATCGGAGAAGGCTTGGTCAACTGTCTGATCGTTGCCAGCTTCGGAGTCGACGTTGTTGTTTTCTTCCAATTCAGGATCGATCGGTTCGCTCATGATAGTCTTCTTAAGATCACTTAATTCGGTAATGCACTAGAACAGGTCGGCGACCTTTTCAAGAAATGTTTTTCGGTGCGGCAGCACGGATTCATGATCGAGTTCGGCGAGCTTGCGCAGCAAGTCTTCTTGTTCGGTGCTGAGTTTTTTGGGAACTTCGATAAAGACCTGGACGAGCAGATCCCCGGCGCGTCCCCCTCGCGGGTCGACGACGCCTTTGCCTGATAGCGTGAAGACCTCCCCGTTCTGTGTACCGGCATCGATCCGCAGGGACTCGGGGCCATCGAGTGTCGGCACATCCAGTTCGGCACCGAGCGCCGCTTGGCTGTAGGAGATCGGTAGTTGCAAAATCAGGTTGCTGCCGTCACGGCGGAAAAGCTCGTGCGGCTGAACGGTGATAAAACAGTAGCAATCACCCGGTGGCCCACCGTTGGCACTCGCTTCACCTTCACCTTGCACGCGAACTCGCATGCCATCGTCGACACCGGCTGGAATCTCAACGGTCAATTCAGCCTTTTCGGTTTGCATTCCGCTGCCACGGCAATCGGTGCAAGGCTGGCTGATTTGCTTGCCACTGCCGCCACAATGCGGGCAGGCGGTTTGCACTCGTAGGATCCCGGCCGACTGGACGACTTGGCCGCGTCCACCGCAGGTCGCACAGACCTCTGGCTGGCTGCCCGGTGCGGCGCCGCTTCCTTCGCAAGTGCCACAACTAACGTTTCGGCGGAAGGTGATCTCTTTGCTGACGCCTTTGGCGGCTTCTTCAAGGGTCAGCGTGACGTCACAGCGAATGTCGGCACCGCGACGGGCTCGCCGCGAACGACCGCTGCGCCCGCCGAACAAGTCACCGAACATGCCGCCGCCGCCAAACATCTCCCCGAAAGCTTCGAAAATGTCTTCGACGTCATTGAACTGACTGCCGCCACCGCCCACACCGGCATGCCCATAACGATCATACCGAGCGCGTTTGTCGGTATCGCTGAGCACCTCGTACGCTTCGGACGCTTCCTTAAAGCGTTCGACGGCGTCCTCGGCCTTGCTGCTATCGGGGTGGTACTTGATCGCTAGCTTTCGATACGCACGATCAATCTGGACTTTCGTTGCCGTGCGTTCGACAGACAGGACTTCGTAGTAATCTCGCTTATTGCTCATCGACACTGACGATCGTCGTGTACGTGTTTGGATAAAACGGCAACCCTACGATCCGTCACGCCTGGGTTGCCAGCCAGAACGTCGCACACAAAAACGGGCCGTCTGCCGAATGAAAGGCAGCGGCCCGTCGATGTGGTTGCGACACGTTCATCGCAGCGTCATTAAGCAACGACGCCTTCGGCGGGAACGCGTTCTTTGTCTTCCTTTTCAAAGTTGGTGACCATCGCTTCGGTCGTCAGCAACAACCCGGCGATACTACCGGCATTGGTCAGTGCGGTTCGCACAACTTTGACCGGATCGATCACACCTGCTTTGAACATATCGCCGTACTCGCCACTGTGAGCGTTGTAGCCGATGTGGGCATCCATCTGACGGACTTCGTCGACGACGACACTGCCATCGATTCCACCGTTGTCAGCGATTTGCTTCATCGGAGCTGCCAGGGCACCCAAGACGATTTCGACACCGATCTTTTCGTCGCCGCGAGCCGATTTCTTAGCCGCTTCGACTGCTTCGATACAACGAACCAAGGCGACACCGCCACCGGGCAGAATGCCTTCTTCGACGGCCGCACGGGTCGCGTGCAGTGCGTCTTCGAGGCGAGCCTTGGTTTGCTTCATTTCGGCTTCGGTTTCCGCACCGACGCTGATGACCGCAACGCCACCGGCCAGCTTGGCCAAGCGTTCCTGGTATTTCTCTTTGTCGTAGTCGCTATCGGTTTGTTCGATCTGGGCACGGATTTGCGCGACCCGTTGATCGATGTCTTCACGCTTCCCGCCGCCTTCGACGATCGTCGTGCTGCTCTTGTCGACAGTGACGTTCTTGGCGCGGCCGAGCTGATCGAGCGTGACGTTTTCGAGTTGGATCCCCAAGTCTTCGCTGATCAGCGTACCGCCGGTCAACGTCGCGATGTCACCCAACATTGCCTTGCGGCGATCGCCAAATCCAGGTGCCTTCACGGCACAGACATTTAACGTCCCACGAAGCTTGTTGACGACCAACAACGTCAATGCCTCGGCATCAACGTCTTCGGCGATGATCAACAAAGGCTGACCGGTCTGAGCCGATTTTTCCAAAAGTGGAACCAGGTCGCGAATGTTGCTAATCTTCTTTTCGTACAACAACACCAAGGCGTTCTCAAGGTTCGCTTCCATCGAGCCGGCGTCGGTGATGAAATACGGAGAGATGTAGCCTTTGTCGAACTGCATTCCGTCGACGTAATCGACCGAGGTCTCGCGGGTCTTGCCCTCTTCGACCGTGATCACGCCGTCTTTGCCGACACGCTCAAGTGCTTCGGCCAACAACTCACCGATTTTCGGGTCATTATTCGCACTGATCGCACCGACGTGCTCGACTTCTTTCTTGTCTTCGACCGGGCGGCCCATTTCGACCAAGTGATCGCAAGCGGCGTTGACCGCTTTGTCGATCCCGCGGCGAACGGCGGTCGGATTGCTACCGGCAACGATGTTTCGCAACCCTTCTTTGAAGATTGCGCGGGCAAGGACGGTCGCAGTCGTCGTCCCATCGCCAGCCAAATCGCTGGTCTTCTGGGCGACTTCGATGACCAACTTGGCACCCATGTTCTCGAATCGGTCTTCCAATTCGACTTCCTTGGCAACCGTCACACCGTCTTTGGTGACAGTCGGTCCGCCGAAGGATTTGTCAATGATGACGTTACGGCCGGTCGGTCCCATCGTCACAGCGACGGCGTCGGCCAACTTGTCGATCCCGGCCAGCATTCGTGCGCGGGCGTGATCGTCAAAAAGAAGTTGTTTTGCCACGAGAGTTTTCCTCTGTCAGTGAAAACGCGGACTGAATCGACTACAGAACTTTCGCCAAGATGTCACTTTCGCGAAGGATCTTCATTTCTTGGCCGTCGACTTCGATGTCGCTTCCGCCGTACTTGCCGTAGATCACGGTGTCACCGATGGCGACGCTCAGTTCGCCACGGTTGCCGCTTTCGAGCAGTTTGCCGGGACCGACTGCGACGATGGTGCCACGCTGTGGCTTTTCCTTCGCCGAATCGGGAAGCACGATACCGCCGGCGGTGGTGGTTTCCGCTTCAACAGGTTGAACAACAACTCGGTCATCCAGTGGACGCAGTTTTACTTTAGCCATGATGCGATCTATTCCGTTTTATTAATGATTGATTTTGAAGGGTTGCTTAGTCGATCGCTCGCGGCCTTTCGCGAGCGATCGATTCTTAAAACCTGCAAACAGAGCAGGGAAGAGAAGGGGAACGGCAATGGCTTACATCATGCCGGGCATCCCCATGCCGCCCATGCCACCCATTCCTCCCATGCCTGGCATACCACCCATTCCACCCATGCCGTGGTCATGGTGGTGGTCGCCGCCCGCGTCGTCTTCTTCGACGGGAATTTCGGTGACCAAGGACTCGGTCGTCAGCAACAACGTCGCGACGCTAGCAGCGTTGGTCAGCGAGGTTCGGACGACCTTTGCGGGGTCGACGATTCCGGCGGCCAACAGGTCGCAGTACTTGTCTGCGTTCGCGTCGTAACCTTCGGTCTTGCCTTTAAGTTGGTTGACGCGATTGACGACAACGGCCCCATCAAGACCGGCGTTGCCGGCGATCGTTCGCAGTGGTTGATCAAGAACATTGCGAATGATGTGGGCGCCGAGTTGTTCGTCGCCACTGAGTTCCTTGGCGAGTTTTTCGACGGCGGGGCGGCAACGCAACAACGTCGTTCCGCCGCCTGGGACAATGCCTTCTTCCAAAGCAGCTTGGGTCGCCGCGCGGGCGTCATCGATCAGAGCCTTACGCTCTTTCATTTCCGTTTCGGTCGCCGCACCGACATTGATCTGAGCGACACCGCCGGCCAGTTTAGCCAAACGCTCTTGCAATTTCTCGCGATCGTAGTCGCTATCGGTCATATCGATTTCGCGACGAATTTGCTCAACGCGTCCATCGATCGCCGCTTTCTTTCCGGCGCCGCCGACGATGGTGGTCGTGTCGCTGGTGATGCGAACCTTCTTCGCGCGGCCGAGATCCTTCAGCTTGACGCTTTCCAGGTCGATGCCCAAATCTTTGAAGATCGCTTCGCCACCGGTCAAGGTTGCGATGTCACCGAGGATCGCTTTGCGACGGTCACCGTAACCGGGTGCCTTCACGGCAGCGGCTGAGATGATGCCACGCATTTTATTGACAACCAGGGTCGCCAAGGCCTCGCCTTCGACGTCTTCGGCGATCACCAACAAAGGCTTCTTCTCTTTGCTGATCGCTTCGAGCAAGGGAATCATCTTCTTGTTGTTGCTGATCTTTTCTTCGAACAACAAGATGTAGCAATCTTCCAACTCGACCGTCACGTTGTCCTGGTCGGTGACAAAGTGAGGCGAGAGAAAACCGCGATCGAACTGCATCCCTTCGACGACGTCGACATAGGT
Source organism: Roseiconus lacunae (assembly GCF_008312935.1). Lineage (NCBI taxonomy): Bacteria > Pseudomonadati > Planctomycetota > Planctomycetia > Pirellulales > Pirellulaceae > Roseiconus > Roseiconus lacunae. Next base: position 27,300 of record NZ_VSZO01000012.1, read on the forward strand.
TTCGTTCGAGCGGCCTTCTTCGACGGTGATGACACCGTTCTTGCCGACCTTCGTGAAGGCGTTCGCCAAGACGTCACCGATCGAGGGGTCATTGTTCCCGGCGATCGTCGCGACTTGCTTGATTTCAGACTTGCTTTTCTCGCTGACGGGCTTAGCCAACTTTTGGATCTGTCCAGCCACTGCGTCGACAGCTTTGTTCACGCCGCGTGTCAGTGCCATTGGGTCCGCACCGGAGGCAACCATTTTCAGGCCTTCGCGATAGATCGCTTCGGCGAGCAGGGTTGCCGAGGTGGTGCCGTCGCCGGCGACCTCATTGGTCTTGCTGGCAGCCTCTTTCACGAGTTGGGCGCCGAGATTTTCGAACGGATCATCCAATTCGATATCTTCGGCAACCGTCACGCCGTCTTTGGTGACTTTGGGTGAGCCCCAGCCCTTGTCCAGCACGGCGTTGCGGCCGCGTGGGCCAAGCGTGCTCTTGACGGCTCGCGCCAATTTGCTGACGCCGGCCAGCAGTGGCGCTCGGGCGTCGTCGTCGAAAACGATTTGCTTTGCCACGACGTTGTCTCTCCTGTGAGGTTTCAATAGGCAAACCGACGAGCAGGTCCGGTGATTCCACTTGGGGGACCACCGCGACTCGGCGGCGTTGCAGCTTGTTAGGGGAAATTTCGATGGGGACCTGCCGGTCGATCGCTCCTACCTCTCCGCGAACCAGATTGTCGACGAAATGACAGTCCCACTGATCGAACCCGCCTCAAAGCAACACTTGTGCCAACCCGACCGTACTGGAAAATTTTCGTCGTTTCAGGGGCCACGTTTTCAAGGAATGGTCGCCCGAATCGTGGAAGCGGCGGCGTCGACCGCCGACAAGTCTTTTTCCCTGGTTTAACGCGTGACAGCCCGCTCCGGGCACGTGTCACGATGGCAGCCGGGACGGAAGGACGGACCCCGGCGACACAACTGTCTGCCATCTCGGCGGCAGAGTCAAAAATATCGATACGACCGGCAATTAGGTGTCGAAATCGCTTTCCAACGCAATGATCCAACTGGCGAAATCATTGACCAAACCCTTTCTGCGGCGTCCACTTCTGCGGGAGAACTGTGGACTTTCCACCACCACAGCCCCCCCGAGAGGATCGCGATTGCCCTTTTACCGCTGTGACGGAATTTTTCGATGACCATTTGCCGGCTGACAACCCAACTCGCTGCCACCTTCATCGCGGTATCCGCCTTCGGATGCCTCGGCAATGAAGCTCAGGCTGGCTGCTTGGACTGGCTCTTCGGCCGTTCGCCGGTCTACACGGCAAACTATCCCTACGCGCCTGTCAGTGCACCGATGGGGATTGTTCCCGGAGGTTCGCAAGCCGTCACGATGCCGGGCTATTCACAAAGCTTCCAGCCCAGCGTTCCCGCGGCCAGCAGCGGCGTCATCGCCGCCCAGCGTCCCGCCTACGCAGCCGGAAGTATTTATCAGGGCAACGCCTTGTACCAAAGCAACGCGGTCTACCAAGGTGGCACGACTGCGGTGCAAAGCTACACGCCGGTTCAGTCATTCAATAATCCGTCGGTCTATACGGGACTTCCGGTCGACAGTTCCGCAGCCACCTCCTATCGCTTGCCGATTGGTTCGCCTGCCAATGTGACGCCCTACCAGGCTTCGCGGGTGCCGATCTCGCAAACGCTTCGCGGAACCGCCAACCCCATCCTTCCGTCGACCAGCTACACCGCTGGCTATGGATCTGTCGCCCCGACGTCCTACGCGGCCCCGGCACTGTCAACGGTCCCGACCACCGTTCCGCTCGCTTACGAACCGCGACGATGGCGACTGGGTTCCGGACTGGCACGTTTTTTCAACTCACTGCTCGGTCGAAACACCGACTACGTCACGTCCTACTACCGGGCGCCGGTCACCTACTATCGCCCTGTCACAACGGTCGACCCGATCACCGGCACAACCTCGACGGTTCAGCAATCGTGCAGTTCCTATGTCCAACAACTGCAACGGGTGCCGTACAACACTCTGATGCCGTCGACGATCCCGCCGACTCAGATCCAAACGCTGGGCCCGAGTCCTCTTGATCCTTGTGCGACCCCGTACGCGGCCAACCCGCTCGGCAGTAGCTACGCCCAAACGAATGTCCTGCCCCCCACTTCGACTCCGGGTACGTTCTCCACTCCATCGACGATTAATCAAGTCGGTGGTGAATCGATCCCAGGGGTATCAGGTGTCAGTCCGATCCCGACCACGATCCCTCCCAACCAATATTCGCAAGGTCAGTTCCCTCAAGGATCCAACCTCAACGCCTCGCCGCTGACCGGCCAATCCTCGGCCCCCGGGACCGACCCGGCTGACCAACAGGACACCGGACAACCGCAGTTGGAAGCTCAGCGTCCCGCACCGGAATCGCAGCCACAATCAGCACCCTTGCAAGACGATTACCAGAACCCGTACGACGACTATTACCGCTACAACGGCCGTGGTGATTCGAACGGCAACGCTCCGTTGACTGAACCGGATACAAACCAAGCCGATCCCGCTGGTCCTTCGCCGAACGATGGCGAATCTGGAATCCAACTCGATCCGCCAGTCACCGGACGGATGCGCGGATCAAGCCCCGACGGACTGTTCCGCAGTGGCGACCGGATCACGGCGCAGACGCCTCCATCGCTCTCCGGTCAAGCAACTTCGGGGCAAACTCCCGCACCGATCGCGCCGACCTACAGTTCGGTGCGACCGATCGGAGTGCCTCCCACAAGCCAGCCGCCCCAGTCCGCCAGCGATACGATCAATTCGGTCCCACCATTCACGCAGACTCCGACCGGCTACACCGGCCAACGCGGCGGATCGATCGAACAACCGCCGATGCTGCCGCCGCCGAGCAAGAACTACGACGATCGTTTCCAAACTAACTCCACGGGTACTCGCACCCCAGTGCGTGAAGTCAAACTACGTGAGACCGCGGTTCGCCAGGTCGCCGCGTGGGAGGAGCTTGATTCCCTGCCTCGAATCGATCATCGCCGCGCGGACGAAACCGCCCAACGAGCGATAACGATCGACCGAGCGTCGGGTACCCAGCAACCGACGATGACCCAGCCGGCACCGCGAAAGCAGCGAAGTAGCGCCGGATGGTTGCCCGCCAACTAGGCCCGCCGCCGCGACTTCTTCACCGCAGGAACGTCGACTAACGTGATGTGTGCCGACCTGTAAGCCGACGGCGCCGACCGCGAGTCCTTGCTTTCCGCGAAGCAGGCTCGAAGCTTGCGTTTGGCTTACGGAAGTGAGTCGGCCTTCGAAGCCGCACGACCGCCAAGTAAAAGGTCGATGCCGTCGTCACAAATCCGATGCTGACATGCCAGGCTATCGAGCAAGGGGCAATTCGATCCCGCATCACTAGTCCGCTACCTTCGCTTCATTTTAGAATTAGCCGAATGGCATTAGCCACGGTTTAGAATTAGCCGAATGGCGTTAGCCACGGTTTCTCGCTTCACAACAGCTTCTTCGGATCCGAAGCGAAGTTTCTTTCGAACCAACATCCGCTCAGGCGAAACGAAGGATCAATCGATCGATGGATAACTCCGGCATCGCAGCCGTCTTTGAAGAACTTGCCGAACTCCTTGAGTTCAAAGGCGAAAATCCATTTCGCATCCGTGCCTACAAGCAAGGCGCAAAAGCCATTCGTGATCTCGATGAATCGGTTGCCGAGATCGTTGCCGATCCCGATCGAAAACTTTCCGACCTCTCGGGGATTGGTAAAACGCTAGCGGACAAAACCAAGGTCTTATTGGAAACCGGTGAGCTGCCGCAGCTTGAAAAACTGCGTGGCGAAATCCCCGAAGTCATGATCCAGATCTCGCGGATCCCGGGCCTGGGTGCCAAGAAGGCAGCGACGTTACAGAAGGAACTCGAGATCGGATCCCTCGATGACCTCCGCAAAGCATGCGAAGACGGTTCGGTGGCGAAGCTCAAAGGCTTTGGCAAAAAGACGGCCGATTCCATTCTCGACGGACTTTCGATTGCCGAACAAGCCGCCGAGCGAATCTATTGGTCAGCCGGAGATGATTTGGCTCGATCGATCGGCGAGCACATGCAAGGGTGCGATTCGATCGAGAAAATGGAATGGGCGGGTTCGTATCGTCGCGGACGTGACACGATCGGTGACCTCGATCTGCTAGTCGTCGCGAAGGATCGCGACGCTGCGATGGACCATCTGGAGTCCTATCCAGAGCGAAGTCAAACGATCGGACGCGGCGATACCAAAATCTCCATCCGAGTCGGCAAAGCGTTCCAAGTCGACATGCGATGCGTCGACGCCAATCAGTTTGGATCGGCGCTGCAGTACTTTACCGGTTCGCAAGCACACAACATTCGCACGCGCCGAATCGCTAAGGAGCAAGGTCTGAAAATCAGCGAGTACGGTGTTTTTAACATCGACGACGAATCCCAAGTCGCCGGTGAAACGGAGCAAGACGTTTACGCCGCGATCGGACTGCCTTGGATTCCACCGGAATTGCGCGAAGATCGCGTGGAATTCAAACTTGCCGAAAAAGGGCAGTTGCCCGAATTGATCGAAACACCCGACGTTCGCGGTGACTTGCACATGCACACCACCGCGACGGATGGACAGAACACAATCCGAGAAATGGCCGATGCGGCGATCGAGCGTGGGTTGAAGTACATCGCCATCACCGATCACAGTCAACGCGTCACGATGGCGATGGGGCTCGATCCGGAACGGCTACGTGAACAGTGGAAGCAGATCGATGAGGTCCGCCCGGAATACGAAGGCAAACTCGTGATCCTTAAAGGCATCGAGTGCGATATCTTGGAATCGGGCGGCATGGATTTACCCGATGATGTGCTCGCCGAAGCCGACTGGGTGCTCGCCAGTGTTCATTATGGGCAGCGTCAATCACGCGAACAAATCACCGATCGCATCATTGGTGCGATCAAAAACGAACATGTTGACTGCATCGCCCATCCGACCGGACGACTGCTCAATCGGCGTCCGCCCTACGAGGTCGACATGGACGCCGTGTTACAGGCGGCCGCTGAATCGGGAACGATGATGGAATTGAACGCGAACCCGGCGCGACTGGACCTCAATGAGATCCATCTTGCCGCGGCGAAAAAACTGGGGATCCCGATCGTTATCAGTACCGACGCCCACCAAACGGCAGGTCTGGATGTGATGCGGTACGGGATTAAACAGGCCCGACGCGGCGGCCTGACCAAAGTCGACGTCGCCAATACCAAGACTTGGAACCAGTTCCAAAAATTGCTTTAAAACATCACGCAAATTGATTGCGGGACAAAGACGGCATCGCGAGTGAATTGCAAGCTCCCCGTGTTCTGATCGATGGTGAAAACGGAAACGGAGTTGGTGTTCTTCCCGGCCGCCAACAAGTAACGTCCGCTCGGATCGATATTAAAGTTTCTGGGCCAAGCCCCGTGAATCGGCTCGACCTCGATCAAGCTTAAACGCCCCGTGGCTTCGTCGACCGAGTAGGCAGTGATCGAATCATTGCCACGATTGGCTGAGTAAACAAAGCGTCCGGAGGGATGCACACGAATTTCCGAAGCGCTATTAAACACTTCGTTTGCCTTCACGCTCTCGGGAAGTGTCTCGATCGTTTGCACGGGAGTCATCTTGCCAGCTTCGGCGTCGTAATCAAACACGGTGACCGACAAAGCCAATTCGTTGAGCACGTACGCTCGTTTGCCATCGGGGCTGAACTTCATGTGACGCGGTCCACCGCCGGGAGGGCAGACGCCATAGCCGTGCGGTTTCAAGGTCCCCGCCGACGAGTTCAACTGATAAATCACAACCTTGTCCATCCCCAAATCAGGAACGAAGACGAAGCGATCATCGGGCGAGGTCCCGGTCCAGTGTGCGTGAGCGGTTTCCTGGCGTCCGGGCACTACTCCCGAACCAGCGGGATGTTCTTGCAAGTCCGACCGTTCGATCAGACTGCCGGATTCGTCAAGCCGAAAGCAAGCCGTCGAACCGCCTCCGTACTGAGCCGTCAAGACCACTTTTCCGTCGCGGCTAACTGAGACGTGCGCGGCGCCTCCGTCACCAATCGCCACCGCACTGTCTTCGGCCAACGTCTGCTTACCCTGCTCGCCGTCGATCCGATAAGCGACGACCGACGGCGTGCCATCTTTTGTCGCGACGGCGTAGAGCATTTTGCCGTTCGGATGCTTAGCCAAAAATCCGGGACCGCTGATCTCTGCGGCGAGTTCGACATTGCGAAGCTTACCCGCGTCAGTGTCAAACGCGCCGTGATAAATCCCTTTGCTCAATCCACCACGCGGGGTGGACGTACCGAACCAAACATCGACGACTTCGGCGGCAGCAGGCTGACAGGCAGTGGCCACGAATAACACTCCTAAGAACCAGCAACAAAAAGAACGCATCAAAAGAATCCCCACCTCGGTGACTCGGCAAAACGGACATTGAACTCGGGTGAGCGACCCGAACGCGTGAAACATTGACTGCGGGAAACAAGCTTCCTTGATCCGACAATCCGAACAACCCGCAAATTCTACTCAACTGAATCAATCTTGGTTCCGATATCGAGAGAGTCAGGCTGTATTTACGCACAATATGAGATGGACGCATGCTTCGCGGACGCTTCAAAACATTTGCAATTTACTCACTTATCGGGATCATCGCCGGCGGCCCCGCTTGGTCGGCAACTCCCGGTGGGGCTTCGCGTCTCCTTCATCGTCAAACCGGATCGAACGGCGAACCGGTCCAAACGGCTCACGGCGTTCAAACAGCGAATCAGGCATCGAAGATTCGCCAAGTCGTAGGCAAGCAGCCCACCGCACCGGCGGTGGACTCCGGACGCTCACTGTCGTTTCTACCGCGATTGTTCGGCGGATCGGATAACCAGTCGTCATCGCAAGCGGCCCAGCGACATCAACCGAATCGTCAGTCGTCGAATCGTCAATCGTCCGGAGCCCCCCAAGCACGCGGCATCCTGAACGATCTGTTCGGAACCGCAGGCAGCAGTTCGACTTCCGCACCGCAAACGACCGTTCAAGCAAATCGGTCGCCCAGTCAACCGGCGCCGCCGGTTGACTGGCAGGGCATTCCCTACCACCAAGCGAAGTCGCAACCGCGGTCATCAGCTCCCAAACCGATTCGTGATCCCCAACCAGGTGAAGCACGCCTGTCGACCACACAACGCGTCGCCACTTCGCGTCTGACACCGTTATCCAACGCGGCGCAGTTGAATGCACCAACGCTACCCAAGGCGCCGTCACTCGACACCGCACAACGCGTTGACTCGGATGCCGGTCGACCACCGACGAGCAGCCGCCGAACGGCATCGGTGCCCAGTCAAGTTGCTTCCTCGAAGACCAACTCGGTTTCTCCGTCGAGCCTATCGCCTCTTTCGAGTAGCCGACGAAGCGGACGCCGCGATTTGCCGACACTCGATGCGTCTGAGATCGCCGCCGCCAAGGCCGCCAAGATCGAAGAGGACGACCTCGTCCCGAAAATTTCTCGCCGTCGTATCAAACCTGATACCACCGAAACGGCGAAGTCCACTTCGTCAAAGTCGCCCTCTGGTGCCCAAGCACGCTTGACCGATCGACCAGACGAGCAAATCGCATCCAGCGATTCGCCACCTCAGCCGGCTAAGAAAAAGGCGACCATCCAGCCGAGCACCGACGCGAAAGTTGCGGACGGGGCGACGGTCGGCTCAGTCCCATCGATTCCCCGCAAGGAAGTCCCCTCGGCGGCCAAGCCAGCGGCCAAGAAAACGCCGTCGGCTGAAATTGCGGTGACCGCCCCCAAAGCTATCCAGCCACCGGCAAGAACGCCTCAACAAGTCACCAACGAACCGGCCGAGACGCAAACCGCCAACGTCGCCCCGCAGGTCGTACGCCCCGAGCCATCGATCACCCAATCGCAAGTCGACCAGACGCCAGCTCAGGTGGCAACGGTTCCGCAAGCGGCGCCCTCGACAGCTACAACGACGACGACTCCGGCGATGCCAGCTCCGGCGATGACGGCTCCGGCGACTCCTTCGTTCGGCGCCCAGGGGCAAGTTGCTTCGGGACGGATCGGACCGTCAGCAGACGCGTTCCAACTCCCCGAAAACCCAACTGCGTCGACGCCTCAAGACGTAGCGCGAGCCCCGTTTGATCCTTCGCAGTACGGACCATACCAACCTCGCGGTGCGGCGTTAAAGCCAGCTGACGCTCCACTTCGCCCCGAAACCGCATCGGTCAATCCCGCACCGATTGGGTCTGGAATCGCAATGCCCTCGGCAGCACCGATCGCAGTCACCCCACCGACATCGGCGCTGGGCGCCCCCCAACCCTCGCAGATTCCTCCCGTTGCAGCTCACCGTGGCCATGCCTCTGCTCCGCAACACCGAATCGCTGCGAACCCCACCCCGGCGACAGCTCCGACGACTCCGTTTGCGGCCAGCACTGAACGCCGGGCGCCGGCCGCGCAGGTGGAAAGCGAAGTGTCACCCGACGAGATCTCGGTCGCGTCTGAACTGCCTGGAATTCGTGTGATCACCCAAGGCCCGCGTCACCTCGTGATTCGTCAAACCGAAGTGTTTGAAATCCGGGTCGAAAACCGTGGCTCGATCGACGCCGAAGGAGTGATGGTTCGCACGCTTCTCCCTGCTTGGGCCGAAATCAAAGGCCAATCGGCTTCGCGTGGCCAAATCAATCCACCCAATGGCGATACCCAAAAGCGAATGGTCTGGGCCCTCGACCGCTTGCCGGCGGGAAGCAGAGAAACGTTGTTCGTACGCTTACAAGCGTTGCAAAGCGGGACACATGAACTGGACGTCGACTGGACGTTAGTGCCTCAGAAAAGTATCGCCAAGGTCGAAGTTCGCGAGCCCAAGCTGGACCTCGTAATCGAAGGCCCCGAAGACGTAATCTACGGGGAATCGCAAACTTACAAAGTTCGCGTCCTGAACCCCGGCGACGGGATCGCCCCGAACGTCGTGTTCACTCTGTCGCCCAATTCGCCCACACCGCAAACGCAACGGATCGGCAACATCCCCAGCGGCAAGGAAGCCCAGTTTGAGGTGGAGCTAACCGCACAAGATCTCGGTGACTTGAAGATCCACGGCTTCGCCACCGGTGAACTCGGATTGAAAACCGAAGCGGAAAAAACGATCAAAGTACTCGCGGCTGAACTCGAAGCGGTCTTGAGCGGCCCCGAACTGAAGTACCAAAACACCGATGCAGTTTATCAGCTGCAGCTGACAAACAACGGAACCACCGCGAGCAACAATGTCCAGGCAAGCCTGGGATTGCCACCGGGCACCCGCTACGTCAGTGGACTTGATGAAGCCCGCCGACGCGGGTCGAAATTGACTTGGGAAATCGACACGCTCGCTCCCGGTGAAACTCGCGAGTACGAGTTCACCTGCAACATGGTCGCCCAAGGAGTCCATAACTTTGACTTCCTAGCAACCGGCTCTGCCGCCGGCAGAACCTCGGTCGAGTTGGAAACCCAAGTCGAATCGATTGCCGACTTGGTGCTAAGCATCAACGACCCACCGGCCCCCGCCCCGGTCGGATCGGAAGTCACCTATGAAATTGTGATTAAGAACCGTGGAAGCCGCCAAGCGAACGATGTCCGAGCCGTTGCCCAGTTCAGCAAAGGCATCGAACCTCGCCGCATCGAAGGTCACAGCGGTCAGGTCATGACCGGTCAAGTGCTGCTTGATCCGATCAAAACGATTCGCCCCGGCGAAGAAGTTCGGATTCAAATCGCTGCCGAAGCAGAAACCGATGGGCACCATCGCTTCCGAACCGAGATTCGATCCGGCGAAACAGTGTTGGTTGCCGAGGAAGCGACGCACTACATGAGTCGCAAAAGCGAACGGGTCAGTCGCCGCAGCACCCACATGCGATAAACGCTAGCGAATCTAACCAAACACATCGTCAGCCCGGTTCAATAAATCGGGCTGACGTTTTTTGTTTCCAATTCAACGAAGTAACACAACCCGTCAGGCTCTGTCTTTCCTAGGCACGACAATCAACGCCCCGGTCGACGCAAACGTGTCATCGTTACTAAATGATCGTCTCAATTGTCGCGGCCCGATTCATTCCATTCTCCGTACGATTTGACCAGCCTGATGCGAAAGATAATGCTACTGTGCCTTGCCGTGACCCTCAGTATTCAGTGCGGACGAAACCGCGTTGCCGCCGGAGATTCGGTCAACGGACACAGGCAATCTGAAAGCCACCACACAGAGCAACGACAGGCCGAGACTGGGACGATGCCCGAACGGTTCAACTTCAATCTGCCGCTGAAAACGGCAGGCGGAACGCAACTGTGGACCGACCATCTTTGGCGCGACGGCTATCGCGTTCAACGAAACGCATTGACCGGGCATTGGCGGCTTCTCGATCGTGACAACATTCGCCGAGCTTGGGGAAGTCGCCCCCAATGCGAAAGCGAACTCGAACGGCTGAGCCCTAAATCGCAGGTCTCCGGCGGACAACACTACGTCGTATTGCTTCATGGATTGATGCGGACCTCCGGCAGCATGAAAACTCTCGAACCGGTTCTCGCCGAAGCCGGAATGACGAACTGCATCCGCTTCTCTTACGCCAGCACCCGCCAATCGATCGGACAACATGCCGCGGCCCTCCGAGAAATCATCGAAGACCTTCCGGCCGACTCGACGTTCAGCTTCGTCGGGCACAGCATGGGTAACATCGTCGTCCGTCACTTGGTCGGTGACCTGCAACGCGAGGGAGACCCCACCAATATCCTCGGCCGCTGCCAATCAATGGTCATGCTCGGCCCGCCCAACCAAGGCGCCTTGATCGCACGCCGGCTGGGGAAAACCAAGTTATTCGAATGGGTCACCGGCCAAGGCGGCACCGAACTGGGGGCTCGCTGGGAACAATTCGAATCGAACCTTGCGACGCCACCGTTTCCGTTTCACATCATCGCCGGTGATATCGATCCGCCGATTGGCAACCCGCTGACCTCCGGCGATGGCGACTTTGTGGTGAGCGTCGAAGAAGCCAAACTCAACGGTGCGAGCAGCTTTCAAACGGTTCCCGTACTGCACAGCTTTCTAATGAACGCCCCAGACGTGATGCAGAAAACCGCAGAGCTACTTGTTCAAGCGAGTCGTCATTAAAACTGTCATGCCCGAACGTTCAGTTTCGTGCATCAGTGCGTCGCGGAATCCGCCCATGCTTTCGTTCGTCACCAAAGCGTATTCCGTGAGCCGAAACCATTAGCGTCGATCCTGTTTAGCGTCCCAAGAAATCAGTGTCGAATTGGGTACGATAGCTGGAGCACATCTCACCGATCAGCGATCGGCAACCAAAGAAAACAGCCGGCTGCGTTTCCACGGCCGGCTGTTTTAATGATGAACCATTCAATGCGATCTCGGATCAGTCGCGACGCGAGCGTCCGCCGCCGTTGCCGCCGCGTCGACGTCCGCTGCCACCACGGCGTCGAGGACGGTCACCGTCGTCTCCACCGCGATCGCCCGATTCTTCGTCTTCACCGACCATTGCGGCGATCTCATCGGGCTCGCCAAGCTCTTCGAGCGCCTGGCGACGGCTGAGTTTTACGCGGTCATGTTCGTCGACATCGATGACGAGGACCTTCATCGCATCACCGACGCGAACGACCTTGTCGATGCTGCTGATGTAGCCGCTGCTCAATTCGCTGATGTGACACAGACCGTCACGGCCGGGAAGGATCTCAACGAAGGCACCGAAGTCTTTGATGCTGCTGACGATTCCGTCGTAGATCTTTCCGATCTGAACGGTCGCGGTGCAGGCTTCGACTTGCTTCATCGCTTCGGCGGCCGAGTCCTTGTTGTTGCCGGCGACCAAAACTGTTCCGTCGTCTTCGACTTCGATCACGCAGCCGGTCGTTTCCTGGATGCCACGAATGTTCTTTCCGCCGGGGCCGATCAACGCACCGATCTTATCGGGTGAAATTCGAGTTCGTAACAAACGCGGTGCGGTCGGAGCGATTTCGCGACGCGGCCGTGGGATGGTGGTCAACATCTTGCGAAGGATTTCGATGCGGGCTTCACGCGATTGTTTGAGCGTCGCACGAATGATTTCGTCGCTGATGCCAGTGACCTTCAAGTCCAACTGAATACCGGTGATCCCGTTCTGGGTTCCGGCGATTTTGAAGTCCATGTCACCGAAGTGATCTTCAGAGCCCAAAATGTCGGTCAACAACACAAAGTCATCTTCGGACTTACGAACCAGTCCGACCGAAATCCCTGCGACGGGGTTGCTAATCGGGACCCCGGAGGCCATCAGGGCCAAGGTCGCACCACAGACCGAAGCCATCGAGCTACTGCCGTTCGATTCGGTGATGTCGCTGATCACACGAACGGTGTAGGGGAAATCGTCGGCGGTTGGCAGAACCGGGGCGACACTTCGTTCGGCCAGGCAACCGTGACCGATTTCACGACGGCCGGGGCCACGAATCGGGCGGCACTCACCCACCGAGAACGGTGGAAAGTTGTAATCGAGCATGAACTTTTTGCTGAACTCGTCATGCAAACCGTCGACGCGTTGTTCGTCGCGGGCGGTGCCAAGCGTGACGGTGATCAACGCTTGGGTTTCGCCACGCTGGAAAATTGCCGAACCGTGAACGCGAGGCAGGACGTCGGTTTCACAGTGGATGTGACGTAAGCTGGTCGTATCGCGACCGTCGGGGCGGGTCCCCGAAACAATCAGGTCACGGGCGACGATTCCTTCCAGATCATGCCAGACCGACTTGAAGCGTTTGACGCAGATCGCGCCTTCGGCTTCCGGATCCGGAATCATCTCGGCAATTGCTTTGTCACGCAGTTCCGAGCACGCGGCGGCGCGATCATGCTTACCGGATGTTTGCATCGCGGTCTTGAAGGCGTCGTAGTACGCCGAACGCAATTTCTCGAGCAATCCGTCGTCTTCGGGAGCAACGTACTCGTCCTTTTGCGGCTTGACCTGATCGACCAGCTCCTGCTGCAGATCGATGATGTCACGGATCACACCATGAGCGAACTGAATCGCTTCCATCATTTGATCTTCGGGCATCTCATTGGCAAAACCCTCGATCATCGCGACTTGCTCTTTCGAGCCGCTGACAATCATGTCCAATTCGCTTTCTTCAAGTTCCGAATTGGTTGGGAAGGCCACCAGTTCGCCGTTGACCTTTCCGACACGCACCGATGCGACCGGGCCCAGGAAGGGCAACGAACTAACCGACAGCGCGGCGGCGGCACCATTCATGGCCAACACGTCGCCGTCATTCTCTTGATCGCTCGCGACGACCATGGCTTGAACTTGAACTTCGTCCATGAAGCCTTCCGGCCACAGGGGACGAATCGGTCGGTCGATCAAACGCGAGCTCAAGATCTCTTTGGTCGACGGACGTCCTTCACGCTTCAAAAAACCGCCGGGGAATTTACCGGCCGCGGCAAAACGCTCACGGTAATCGCAGGTCAACGGGAAAAAGTCGATCCCGGGCCGTGGCGAACTGCTCGTTGCGGCAACCAATACGACTGTTTCGCCGTACTGCACGAGAACCGATCCGGACGCTTGCTTAGCCAGTTGCCCGGTCTCGAACGACAGGACTTGGCTGCCGATCTTCTTCTCAACGCGAATTTTATTGACAGTCACTTTTCTTTCCTTAACAACAACACTCAACAACAACGACCTTGCAAGCCTTCCCGGCCCCATTGCCGGCCGGCTGAACAAAGTCAGAAATAATTTCGGATCACAACAACAACTTCCCAGATTCACAGAACACTGAAGGCTCCCACGGCAAAGTCAACAACGACGGCCGATCATTGGGATTGATCAGAGGTGGGAATCTAGCTTCAGACCGAAGCACCCGAGCGATCCGAGAAACTCGAGCACAAAGACATATCCGGACTGGACTTCGAATGGCCGAAGGCGGCACTGGCCGCAAACAACCCTGTGGAAAAGAACGCCACAGATAGACCAACCGGAAGCTGCTCCTTCGGGGTCGGTGGTCAACCGCAAAATCAGCCAGTGCAGTGGCAGGCGACAATACCTGCGCGAACCCCGCCCGGCGATGGTCAATGTAACCGCCGGGTCCGCATGAATAGAAAAGATCGCGAAAAGAATCTTTGTTGGCCACCGCCATGGCGACCACCGGCCGAAGCCGTGTCATGCCGATTGGCGGCCGATGGCTGGGCTACTTTCGGATGCCCAGCTTTCCGATGATATCGAGGTACCGCTGCGGGTCCTCACCACGGACGTAGTCCAACAAGCGACGACGCTTGCTGACCAATCCCAACAAACCACGCCGCGAAGCGTAATCCTTGTGATGTGTCCTCATGTGTTCGGTCAAGCCATTGATTCGCTCGGTCAGAATCGCAATCTGAACTTCTGGCGAACCCGAGTCACCTTCCTGCGAACCGTGCTCCTTGATGACCTCAGCTTTACGTTCTTTCGAAATCGTCATTCGACTCTACTTCTTATTTCCTACGATAAACTTCTTTAACTCTTCTCGCTTTTGGCACCGAGGCGCTTTTTGCATTCGGTGGGGTAGTGTACCGGCATCGGACAATACCGCAACGCCAAAAATCAGATCCGATTGTGCTGTTTTAAGTACTCGGCAACTTCCGTCGCCATCTCCACTACCGACCGACCAGCCCCCCCATCGAGACGGATCTCAGGGGACTCCGGTGACTCATAAGGATCGCTAATACCGGTAAAGTTTTTGATCTCACCGGCGCGGGCCTTTTTGTACAGGCCTTTCGGGTCGCGGGATTCGCAAATCTCCAACGGAGTATCAACGAACACCTCAATAAAATCATCGCCGCCGGTTTCGTTGACGATCGCCCGTACCCGGTCGCGGTCTTTACGGTAAGGACTGACGAACGCCGTCAGGGTGATCAGCCCGGCACCGGCCATCAATGCGGCGACGCTACCGATTCGGCGGATGTTTTCTTCGCGATCGACCGCCCCAAAGCCCAACCCAAAACGCTGCGAAAACTCCTCACCATGCTCGCTCGCCAACACCGCCGGCGGGGCACACAGTCCGTGACGAACATTGTCACCGTCCAATAGCGTCGTCGCTCGCCCCTGACGATTGAGCATCACGTCGAGCGCATTGGCGACCGTGCTTTTGCCGCAACCGCTCAGCCCCGTGAACCAAACCACGCATCCTCGTTGACCGAGCACTTTTTCACGCAGCGCCCGGTCGACACTGTGTTCATGCCAAACGATGTCGTCGGAAATATCGGAGGAGGATTCAGACATATAAAGCGTTGGAAACGATTCGATCGACGAAAGTATTCGGCTGTCAGGATGGTCCCACCAGGACAAATTGGCAAGCGGGCCACTAACGAGTCGCCATCGCAAACGGGCGAGCAGTCATCAGCGAATTCGGCGGACCGTCGATCATTCATCGCGAATCACTAAATCGGCGCCGACGATTCGCCTTGCAATTTCCGTATCAGATCCTGGACGTCCCAGTGATCACGACTGGAAACCATTTGCTCGCCGTGAAATGTCGCCTTTGATGATCCGCGAAGGTCCACCCACCGATGCGTCGGTGCGATCCCTAAGAACTCGCCGACATGACGCTTGCGAACATGCCAGAAAGCGACAACGGTCGTTCCACTGACGTAGATCTCTTCAATCGTCAGATGCATCGGGTCGAATGCAGCCAAAAGGGTCGCGATTCTATGATGAATCACTTCACGTCCCCGTCTTGTTTCACCTTCGGCAAACAATGCGATATCCGGGGCGGCGATCCGATCGATGACCTCGACGTTGCGATGATTGAAAATCTGGTCAAACCACTCTCGTACCAGACCTTCGATCCGTTGCTCCTGGACCGTCATCGGCCACTCCACCGGCAAGGATCCGAGATCGCTATCGCTTAGCGGCCGAGTTTTCCCGTCGGCGACATCTCTGGCGATATCCTCCTCGCCTTCAGACGGACCGGCAGACGCGTTGTCGTCATGAAGAGTTTTCGATCGCCGTGACGACGCCACACTTTGCAGAAAGGCGGGCACGGAATTCACGAAAAACACCAGTTGAAAGGCGAAGATTAAAAACAGGAACACGTGCATGATCCACATCGCGGTCGGCCGGTCTTGGTAATAGAAAAGCGGCTCCACCAACCCAGCTAGCAAGCCCGTTACTAGCCCAAAACTGAATATCGACGTCACCATTCCGGCGATAAACGCGGTGCGGTTTCGTCGGATCACGCCGAAAGCAATCCCGGCAAAGAACGAATGCCCCACGGCGATTCCCAATTGCGTCATTAAAAACTCGAATGATGCCTCCACCCCAAGGTTCAACTGCACCCCGGGGATCGATGGCAAGATCGACAGCAATGCGATTCCCGCGACCAACAAATTGGCGAACAACGAAACCAAGCCGGCTTCGGTCAAGCGCTGGGGCTTCCGTGCGAACCACCGCCATCGATCTACCCAAGTCGCCCGCGCCGCCTTGATCGGCTGACCTTCGAGGTAACGCATCAGGTCTTCGGCCAGCTCATTCGCCGAGCGATAGCGATCCTCCGGATATAACCGCAAACACTTCATGCAGATTGTATCCAGCGTACGATCGACTCCCGCCCGCTTGGAACGAACGCTGGGAAAGCCACATTCACGAAGTTCATCGATCACTTGGACATAGCGATCGGTATCGATCGGCGACACCCCGGTCAGCAAGCGATACAGGATCGCGCCGAGCGAAAAAACATCCGATGGCGGACCGATCGTGCGATCGATCAACCTCGCCTGCTCGGGAGACATGTAAAGCGGTGTCCCGATCACCATGCTGGTGCGTGTTTGGTGCAAGCTTCCTGTGAGTGCTCCGGCCAACCCGAAATCAACCACCATGGGTCTGGCTCCGCCGTTCCGGTCCGAGTCGTCTGATTGACGCGACAGCATGATGTTGCCGGGCTTCAAATCGCGATGTACGACTCCATTGCGATGACCATAGCCAACCGCGGCAGCCACGGAGGCGATCAAGCGTGCCGACCACTCCGAATCGACAAGCCCCCCCTGGCGACGGAGGTACTGTGACAAATCCAGTCCGTCACAGAACGGCATCACGTAGAACGGCAGACCGTCGAACTCGCCTGCTTCGTAGACCGGCATGATCCCGGGATGCTGCATCGAAGCGGCGGTCTCGGCCTCACGACGAAACCGCTGGACACTTTTATGGTTGGCGGCGACATCGGGGCGAACGACCTTGATCGCTACCTCGCGATTGAGCTTCGGATCGTTGGCGCGATAAACCGTTCCGAAACCGCCCATCCCGACTTGCTCGATGATCTGAAAACGATCGATCACGCTGGGAATCCAACCGGCAACGCGATGTGTCCTGGCAGGGGTTTCGTCGATCCGAGTCACGTGCGTGGACGCGTCGCCCAAGCTACCGCTAGTCTTGTCAGAAACATCATGCGGAGTCGGTTCGTCTCCTAGCTTATCTGTCTGCTTCGATCGATCATTCATACAGCACTAATCCAGGAGGCACCTCTCGACTTAGGGATACTAGGTCCCCGCAAAGCGGAATTCAACACGGGACGGAACTCCAAGGGGATGAGTCCAGTCACGACAACCTCCCCGACCGCCGATGACGAAGAAATTGCGACGCGATCCGATGCCCACGCGAGAATAAACGCCAAATCACAACCGTCCGACCAACGCCCCCCGTCTGTCCAACATGCCGTCCCCGCGGCGAACGGTTCCGGGACACTTGCCCGGTGCATCAACTTTCCGATAGCCGCTAAGATTGTGCGTAACTGTCACGGCTGGAACCGCCCACCATCAGGACGCACCCACCCACCTTCTGAGTATCGATCAGCGTGAAAGAAACGAATCAGCACGGCGGCCTTTGCGAAGTCCTCCATTGGATCGGAGGAAAACATCGGCACTCTTCGTGCTCGGCAACGCTTATCAATACGAATCCTGAAACGGACGAACGACTATCGATCGTCGCCCGTGGGACCGCTGCCGATGTCGATGCCGCCGTCCAGTCCGCCGCCAATGTGCAACCCGGTCTGGCCGCACTCGGCCCGAGTTCGCGGGAGGGCATTCTACTGCGTGCCGCTGAAATCCTGCAGCGAGACCGCGACGCCTGGGCCGAATTGTTGATCCAGGAAATCGGCTCGCCGATCACAAAAGCGATGATGGAAATCGACATCGCAACACGTGTCCTGAGAGCCAACGCGTCGATGGTGCGACGGATGACCGGTCGCACCTATCCCAGTGACGTACCGGGTCGGATGAGCATCGCGATCCGCGAACCACTCGGCGTCGTCGCGGGGATCACGCCGTTTAACGTCCCCTTGATTAAGGGCGTCAAACACAGCAGCCTGCCGCTGGCGCTGGGAAACAGTTTCGTCGGGCTGCCCTCGCGCCGGGCACCGCAGATCGCCGATCGCTTGGCTACGCTCTACGCCGAAGCCGGGTTACCCGACGGCGCTTTCAACCTTGTTTATGGCTTGGGTGCCGAAATCGGCCCGGCATTGATTCGGCACCCGCTTATCAGCGCCGTTAGCTTTACCGGGTCGGCCGCCGTCGGCAAACAAGTCCACGCGGACTGCGGGCAGTTCCAAAAGCGGGTCACTCTGGAACTCGGTGGTAAGAATCCAATCGTGATTCTTGACGACGCCGATTTGGAAAAGGCGATCCCTGCGGCCTTGAAGGGTGGCTTCATTTATCAGGGACAGATCTGCATGGCGTCCAGCCGAGTGATCGTCCAACGTTCGATCGCGGACGCCTTCATCGCAGCGTTCGTGGGCGCGGCGAAGTCACTTCCGATGGGCGACCTCCGTGATCGATCCACCGTGATCGGCCCGGTCATCGATGACGCTTCACGACGACGAATCAGCGCGACGATCGCGGACGCGCGCCGACTGGGTGCGGAAGTCTTGTGTGGCAATCAATGGACCGATAACCGACTGAACCCAACCGTGCTCGGGTGTGTCACCGAACAGATGCGAATCGCTCGCGAAGAGATCTTCGGCCCGGTGGTCACCATCGAAACGGTCGAGACGGAAAGCGATGCGATCCGGCTAGCCAATTCCGGCCCGGCGATGCTCTCCGCTGCCGTCTTCACGCGCGATGTCGACCGAGCCTTCACGCTCGCTCGCTCTCTGAATACCGGGATGGTCCATCTCAATGACATGACCATCCAACAAGAACCCGAAGTCCCGTTCGGCAGCGACGGTGAAGCGGGCTTCGGACGCGAAGGCATGGAAACCGGCGTGGACGACTTCACCAAATGGAAGTGGATCACGCTCGCGGGATCGCCTTCGCACAATAAAACTCAATAAGTTCTCAGCGAATCAAATAATGGAAATCTCTCAAGAGCTCGTCGATCGCGTGATGCGTCTGGTCGTATCACCGGACTATCGCCCCAGCAAACCCAAACAAATCGCGGCCGCTTTGGACCTGCCGCCGGACGAGTACCGAGAACTTCGCCGCACGATCAAACAACTCGTTCTCGAAGGCCGGCTGATCTATGGTTCGAATCACTTGGTGATCAGCACCGGTGCGATCGGCGGCCCCCAAGATCGAATTCGCGGTGTCTTTCGGATGGCTGCCGGCGGTGCGTTCGGATTCGTTCGTCCCGGGGACTCCGGTGACGGGGCGGCAACCGATGACCTGTTTATCCCGCCGGGCAAGACCGGCGGCGCCCTCGAAGGCGACTTGGTGGAAGTCAAAGTCCGCCCGGGACGCCGTGGCGAAAACGAAGGATCGGTACACCAAATCCTTGAACGGGCTCGCCGTCAGTTCACCGGCACGTTCGTCTTCGATGGCAACAAACCGGCCGTCTACCTGGACGGTACGCCCCACGAAGACCCGGTTTATATCGGCGATATCCAAGGGTTGCCGCTCGAAGCCAACGACAAGGTCTTCGTCGAAGTCGTCCGTTTTCCGGGCGAAGCGGGGAAGGGCGGGGAAGCGGTGCTGCTCGAACGCTTGGGAAGCAATAAGAATCCCAACATCGATACCCTGACCATCATGCGTCAATACGCGTTGCCGGATCACTTCGCAGAAGACATCATCGACGAGGCACGACAACGGGCCGACGAGTTTAACGGTGGTGCGATCCCCGACGACCGCGTCGACTTCACCGATCAACTGACCCTGACGATCGATCCCTACGATGCGCGAGACTTCGACGACGCGATCTCACTCTCACGCAACGAGAAAGGCCATTGGCGTCTGCTAATCCATATCGCTGACGTCGGCTACTTCGTTCATCCGGGCGGAAAAATTGACGAAGAGGCTCGCCGCCGCGCGACGAGCGTTTATCTGCCCGACCGGGTGATCCCGATGATCCCGGAAATCATCAGCAATCACTTAGCAAGTTTGCAGCCCGATCAGGTTCGCTTGGCAAAAACCGTCGAAATCGAAATGACCGATGCCGGCGTCGTCGTTCACAGCGAAGTTCACAACGCGGTGATCCGAAGCGACAAACGGTTGCACTACGGGATCGTTGATCAGTTCCTGGAAGATCCCCAGCGTTATCGCGAACCCTGGGGTGACGCGGTTTGCGATATGCTGGCGGACATGCATTCGCTGGCGATGACGCTGCGCCAACGTCGCTTGAAGGGCGGTGCGATCACGATGGACATGCCCGACGTCAAACTTGACCTCGACCGCAACGGCAAAGTCAAAGGCGCCCACCGGACGGTCAACACCGAAAGCCATCAAGTGATCGAAGAGTTCATGCTGGCGGCCAACCAAGCGGTCGCGACTTGGCTAGACGACCAAGGCTACAACTTTTTGCATCGCATTCACCCGCCTCCAGACCGCCGCAAGCTTCGCCAATTGTCGATGTTCATTCGCGACCTGGGCATCGGGGTCGACTCGGTCGAAAGCCGCTTTGAAATCCAACACGTGATCGATCAGGTTGCCCAAACGCCGCTGGAAGACGCCGTCAATTTTGCCGTGCTGCGAAGTATGAGCAAAGCGATCTATGGGCCGCAGACCGAAGGCCACTACGCCCTCGACATGGAGCACTACTGTCACTTCACCAGTCCCATCCGTCGCTATCCGGACCTGACCGTCCACCGCCTGATCGATCGACTGCGAAAAGGCGAGAAGACTCCGGATGATTCGATGGGAACGCTGGTGAACCTTGGCCATCACTGCAGCGACCAAGAACGCAACGCCGCCCAAGCCGAACGCGAATTGACAGAACTGAAACTGCTTCACTTCATGAAGAAGCACATCGGTCAATCAATGCCAGCGGTGATCACCCGTGTCTTCTCCGATGGCTTTTTGGCACGCTGTACGAAACTACCGATCGATGGCTATGTCGGCATTGACCAATTGCCCAACGACCAATACCGATTCGAACGTCGCGGACAAATGCTAGTCGGCTTTAAAGCCCATCAGCGCTACCGACTGGGTGATCAACTGACGGTCAAGATTACCAAGGTCGATTTGATCGGCCGGCAGCTTTTCCTGCATCCCGAAAAGAATCATTCCGTCGGCGCGGGCAAGCCGAATGAGCGGCAAAGTAAATCCTCAAAGTCAAAACGCCAAAAACACCAACCCCGAGGCCGGAGCAAGAAATCTAAACGCGGCAAACGACGCTAGAACATCGCTTGGCAATGCAACCGCAACAGCAACATGATCAGCCGCGTTTAGAATCTGGCGGCAATCACGTCACCCATCCACACTGATCAGCCACCACCAGTCGGAATTTTCTTTGTGAATACCTGTCCTTGCTGCAACGTCAATCTTGCCGCCGAGGCCGACGACAACGCCAGCGGCCAGGCGGGGCAGGGCAGGGCAGGGCCGCAGAACACCAACCCGGTGGTACATGTTCAATCCAGCGGAACCTGCCCGAAATGTTGCTTCCCTTGGCAACACGCTCGGCAGCTTCGTCAGCGTCTTTTACTCGACGCCCCGCTAGACTTACAACGAACGGGAACCTCGCAACGACCGGCGATCGAGTATCAAAACGCCAGTCAAACCATTGCCATTTCGCCGGTCGTCACCCCGGTCACCGTCGTCGGCCGGGAAGCGATCGAACCCGAACTCAATGGCATCAGCTCGCGCGTCATCCGACATCGCCAACTTCAGCAACGGCATGTCGCGATCTCGCGTGACATCGAGGGACGAATCTGGTTTGTTAGGCTCGACGCCCAGGCGGACATTTTTCTCGACGGTCGGGCCGCGGCTGCTGGCCAGATCAACCTTGGCAACGTACTGCAACTGGGTCCGCTCGCGTGGCGACTTGACCACACGGAAACGTACCTCCATCCGGTGCGAGCAATCGCCGGATTCGATTTAGCGATTGATTCAGAAGTCCCTGGCCGATTGCGACGATCAATGTTGACGATCAACCGCGGACAGATGACCGCAGTGGTCGGCCCGAGTGGCTGTGGAAAGTCGACGCTCCTAGAAACGATTCGCGATGGCAGTGGTCTCGTTGGCGAACTCGATCAAGCCGAACAGATTTACTTCGTCCCCCAGAAAGATCTCGTCCATCATGACCTCAAGCTCGGTGACGCCTTGGAATCGATCGGGCAGCTCTATGGGCGTGAGGTGCTGCCTTACGAAATCGACGAGGCCCTCGACGCGGTCGGTTTGCCTGTCGAAGCAAAACATCGCTTTCCGCAGCAGCTTAGCGGGGGCCAGTTGCGACGATTCCGGATCGCCGGTGCTTTAATCAGCGGCGCCGGCGTGATCGTCCTCGACGAGCCCGACAGTGGTTTGGATCATGAAACCGCCGACGAGATCATCCGGCTCTTGCGATCACTGGCGGTCTGTGGCGCTACGATCGTAGCCGTCACCCATCATCGACATGTGCTCGAACAGTTTGACCGCGTCATCGAGATGAAACCAAGTCCCGATGGCGGCATTGTCACTAACCAAGCTACCGAATCGACCCAGCCTCGCCGTTGGTCGTCGTCGTCACCCGACGCACCAGACGCGCCCAAAGACCATCATCAATCATCCCAATCGACGTGGCAACGCGCTCGGCGATTGGCGGTGCTGATTCGGCGCGAACAACGTAAGTTAACGTCACCTCGGTTAGGATGGCTTGGTGTCGGTCACTGGCGATTGCCGCAGTTATCCATTGCGATGCTATTGGTACCGATGCTGTTTGCAATCGCCGTGTCGATCAGCGTGCCATCAGATCCAGATCGCGACATGACTGACGGACTACGGGGTGAGATGGCACCGATCGTCCGATTGGGTTTCATGGCCGTCATCGCGGTGATCTGGATGTCGGCCAGCGCCAGCCACCTATCGATCACACGCGATCGCGAATTGATCGATCACGAAAAATCGCATGGGATTGGAATGGCGTCACTGCTGTTTGCAAAGTCGGTAATACTAACGGTCGCCGCTGCGCTGCAAACGATCGTCTTTGCCGTCTTGCTCGACCTGATCCGCTACCGATGGCTTGATCGATCCTACTTTTTGGATGAAACGCCCACCCAGCTCCTCGGCGTGATGGCATGCTTAGTTACCGTTTCCGTGGCGGCGACGATGTTAGGATTGCTAATCTCTTCGGTCGCCGGGAGAAACCCGTTGGTTGCCACGGCAATTTTGCCCGTCGTGATGGTGATCCAAATCTTGTTCAGCGCAGCGTTCGCCGTTTCGGATCCCGATGGCTACGAACCACTCGCCGACTACCAGCGATTGCAACTGATCGACGCATCCGATGCCCCGGCGGACGAGTCCGATGCCACCGATGACTTCGATGACTCATTTGCTTGGGAAGACGACGTGGACGCGAAACCACTCCGGGCCACCACGTTGATTTCTTACGCCACACTCTCACGTTATGGAGACATCTGGTTGCGATCCTTCGCCGTCACCGAAGAGACGCCGGAAAACGCGTCAAAGATCCAATTCCAATCGCTGGCAACACTGCTGGGCATTTCGGCCGGATGCTTTGTGTTTGCCTGGGGGGTATTGAAACTTCAGGCGACGCGACTTGGAAAAATCCGCTCGGTGGTCCACAAACGATCGCCGACCGGCGTGATCACGAGCCTGATGGTCGCCGTAAGCTTTGGCGGTGCATTCTCGTCCGGCGCCGGCCATCAATTGGCACATGCCCAAGAAGGCTCGCCGGCACCAGATGTCATCCGAATCGAAATCAGTGATGGTCGGTACGACGAGAATGCAGTGCTCCGGGCCTTCGGCGGACGAGCCGACGGACCACCCAAGATGCGTGCACTCGACGGCCAAGATCGACTGGGGTTGGTCGCGCTCGAATTGGTCGGAAAGATTCGCTTCACGCTGACCGACAAATTGCTTCAGATTGAGCGATTGGAAACACCAAAATGGGAACTGATGCGACACCTGGCGCCTCCTCGCTTGGTCGGCAAAGATGACGCAAGGGGCCGTCGCGATGTGATCGTCTTTGTCCACGGGCTCGAAGGAGGCGCGTCGACTTTCGCGTCTGCCCAAAACGAACTTGACCGCCGCGAACTAGCTTGGCTGCGGTTCGAGTACCCCAATGACGGGCCGCCGGACGAAATCGGGCGAATGCTCGCTCAGCAACTCGCCGACTTCAAACGCGAAAGCCCACGCAGTCGATTGCATCTGGTCGCACACTCGCTCGGCGGGCTGGTGTCACTCGCGGCGGTCACCGAAGATCCCGCCGAACCCATTGTCGACAACGTTTTCACCCTGGGCACCCCTTTCGGTGGCTCCGCCTTGGCCTCGTTTCACGACGAACTAGAACTCTTTGACGTGTTTTTCCGAATCGCGACGGTGACCCCCGGTGCGTTTAACACGATCGCCGACGGTCGCGGGGAAGCGGCGCGGGCCCTAAAACCGGACAGCGAATTCCTCCGCGAACTCCTTGCCCGTCCTAGGCCGACGACGACACGTTTCCACGTCGCCGCGGGGACGAAGAGCTTCCTCAGCGATGACCGTCGCGAACGATTGATGGAATCCGTCCCGGCAGAGCTGCGGCGACTGCGAATCGACCCCCGCTACGCCGCACGAATCGAGGCGCTGCTGGAGTCAGACGAGCTAGACGACGGCATGGGCGATGGGGCGGTGACGATCGAAAGCGCAAGCAAACTGCCTGATCCGGACAATCGCGTCAGATTTCCGCTGACACACACCGGGCTGGTCAGTGACCTATCGGCGCTGCGTTGGGTCCTACAAACGGCGGGACTGGACGAACCGTGACCGGGAAAAATCGCAGTGATCTTGTCAGTGGTGATTTGCCGACAAAAAGCAATCGCGACCTCGCCGAGGCTCATTGTGGGCAAGCGAGAGCTCTGATTTCGAAGCATTGATGGCACTTTGGCCCAATTTTCGCACTCAAAGGGCCGCTTTCTCCATTTACAACTTGCCGGTATCCGTCTTACACTGCCGGGCTTTCCCGCGACCGCTATCGGTGTGCTCGCACGGGTCGCGGAGCTATCGAGATTGCCGAACCTCGCGGCAATCCAGTCCCGGTCTGCCTGACCGGCGTCTGAAACCGTTGTTTCCGACGTTTGTGACTCCCCGTCTAACCCAAAAGACTTAGTTTAACCCCAGATTTAGCGTGTTTGATTCCCTTTCCGAAGGACTGCAGTCGGCGTTTAAAAGCTTGCGTGGCAAAGGCAAGCTGACCGAAGGCAATATGCGCGAAGGGTTGGACATCGTTCAGCGGTCATTGCTGGAGGCGGATGTCAGCTATCCGGTCGTCCAGGAGTTTATGGGGCACGTCAACGAGCGTGCGATGGGGAAGAAGGTCCTGCTCAGCCTTCGCCCCGAAGAAGAGCTTGTTCGCATTGTCCACAGCGAATTGGTCTCGATCTTGGGCCCGGTCGATCCTTCGATCCACCTGAAGAAGGAAGGCCCGACGATCATCATGCTGTGCGGGTTGCAGGGGAGCGGTAAAACGACGACCTGTGGTAAGCTCTCGCAGCTACTGAAAGAACAAAACATCACCCCAACGCTTGTCGCAGCCGACTTGCAGCGTCCAGCGGCGATCGAGCAGCTCAAGGTGGTTGGGGAACAAGTCGGCGTCCCGGTTTACACCGAGCCGGACAACAAGAATCCCGTTGAGGTCTGCAAAAACGGCGTCGCGAAAGCGAAAGCCGATGGATCGCGGGTCGTGATTTTGGACACCGCCGGTCGTCTCGCCATCAACGAAGAGTTGATGGGCGAATTACAACGAATCGACAACAAGGTTGGCCCCGACCAGGTGTACCTAGTCGTCGACGGCATGACCGGCCAGGATGCCGTCAATAGCGCCGATGCCTTTAATAAGGCACTCGAGCTAGACGGTGTGATCATGACCAAACTTGACGGCGATGCCCGAGGCGGGGCGTTGCTGTCGGTCAAACACGTCACCGGTGTTCCGATCAAGTTCATCGGGACTGGCGAACACCTCGACGCCTTAGAACCCTTCCGTCCGGAAGGCATGGCGGGCCGAATCTTGCAGATGGGCGACATCGTCGCAGCCGCTGCCGAAGCCCACCGAATCGTCGACGACAAAGAACGCGAAGAACTGGAAGCCAAGATGGCCTCCGGTGATTTCACGCTCGACGATTTCAAAAACATGATGGAGAAAGTCGCCCGACCGGGATTGATGGGTCGGATGATGAGCTTGATGCCCGGTATGGGCCAGTTCAAGGAAGCGTTAGAAAGCGACGAAGCTGCCGGCGGAATCCGGCAAACGATCGGTGCGATCAACAGTATGACCGCCGAAGAACGACGCAACCCCAAGTTGATCGATGCCGCCCGGCGGACTCGGATCGCCAAGGGTGCCGGAGTTCAAACGCCTTTGATCAGCCAACTGATCAAGCAATTCGAAATCATGAAACCCCTGATGCAAAACATGGCCGGCGGCTCCGTCATGGATCGCGCCAAAATGATGCAACAATTGCAAGGGGCGATGACCAGCGGCAACGGCTCGCTGGACGGAATGCGGGTCAAAAAAAGCACGGGCAAGCGATTGTCCAATGCCGAAAAGGCCAAGCTGAAGAAGGAACGCGATAAGCTGAAACGAAAAATGAAACGCAAGAAACGATAGCGTTTCAGTCCGACCATTAAATACACCTTTTTTCCTAGTTAGTGAGTTAGCAATGGCAGTTCGAATCCGTCTGAAAAAGATGGGTCGCACCCACCGACCGTTCTTCCGCGTTTGCGCGATGGATCAACGTTCGCCACGTGACGGACGGGTGATCGAAGAGTTGGGTTTTTACGATCCCATGTGCCCCGAAACCGATGCCCGCGTTCAGCTAAAGTCTGACCGAGTTGATCATTGGATCAGTGTCGGTGCCCAGCCGAGCGAAAAGGTTGCCGTCCTGATCAAGAAGTATGGCACCAACGGCACCCACCTCGATGCTCAAAAAGAAGCGCTCGAGCGATTGGGAAAACGCAAAGAATACACCCCGGCTCCGCCAGAACCTCCGAAACCGGCTGCCAAAGAAGAAGCACCGGCCGAAGAGGCTGCCGCCGAAGAGAAGCCCGCCGAAGGCGAAGCTGCTGCCGAGACCGAAGCGGCGGCCGAGTGATCGGTCCGGGCCGCTTGGTGTGTCGCTGATCGTTGAAAGAGGTTTGATCGATGCGATTTGACATCGTCACCCTGTTCCCGGCGATCTTCGACGGCTACCTGACACAGAGTCTGCTGGAAAAGGCGATCCAAAAACAGATCGTCCAAATCCACCGCCATGACCTCCGTGACTGGGCCGCCGACACGCCTCACCGAAAGGTCGACGATCGACCGTTCGGAGGTGGCCCCGGGATGCTGCTGCAAGTTGACGTCACCGTCCCCTGCGTCGAAGACGTCCAACGCATGGCGGATAAGCCGGCTCGAAAGATCCTGCTGACGCCCCAAGGCAAGCGGTTCGATCAACGGATGGCCGAAGACTTCGCCACCGACGAACGACTGATGTTGCTTTGCGGTCGCTATGAAGGTTTCGACCAACGGGTCATCGACATCCTCGAACCCGAGGAAGTCAGCATCGGTGACTTTGTCCTCAACGGAGGCGAAGTCGCCGCGATGACAATCATCGACGGCGTCGTCCGGCTGCTGCCAGGCGTCCTCGGCGATGAAAATAGCAATATCGACGATTCGTTCAGCCGCGGAAACCGCCTGCTCGAATTTCCACAATACACCCGACCCAGAGATTACCGAGGACACCACGTCCCCGAGGTCTTGCTTAGCGGTAACCACGAAGCGATCGCCAAGTGGAGAAGTGAGCAGAGCCAAATCCGCACGCAACAGCGACGCTCGGATCTCCTGAGCGACTGAGTCAACCAATAGTTCATCAAACCAATCACCTGATTTAGTAAGGGCTTTCAGCGATGAGCCAAGCGATTCTTGAAAAAGTCGAACAGACCGCGATGAAGGAGAATCCGCCTCAGTTTGAAATCGGCGACACCGTCGATGTTCACCTGCGGATTCTCGAAGGTAACAAAGAGCGTATCCAGGTTTTCACCGGAGTCGTTATCGCGATCAGTGGAAGCGGCTCGAAGGAGATGTTCACCGTCCGACGCATCGTGGCCGGCGAAGGTGTGGAACGGAAGTTCCCAATCCACAGCCCACGAATCGAAAAGGTCGATGTCAAACGCAGCAGCGTCGTCCGCCGTGCCAAGCTCTACTTCCTTCGGGAACGAGTCGGTAAGGCAGTTCGCCTGAAAGAACGCCGCCGCACCTAGAGCTCCGGCCTTAGCGGAAGCCGCCGACGCGGTTGTTGATTCAATCAGCCGCAATCGCGATAGCGTGCGGTTCGTCGGCGCAAACCCTGGCGAATGCCCGTGGGCTGATGTGTCGCCCGCAAACATTTGGTCTCGACATAGCACGAGGCCTTCGGTTGGTTCAGAACTGCGGCGAGCATGGTCGCCTTTTGTTCCGCAAGAGCAGCGATTGAATACGCGGCTTTCACGGCGTCAATGGCGACTATGAATGAATCGACGAGTGACGCGACTCTGAATTCAATCCGACGTTGGCTTCATCGCCAAGTCGAACATTACTTCGACTGGCGTTATGGCAAGGTCGATGCCAAGGGACCGATTGGGCATCGCGGCGAGCAGGCGGCCGCTCGACTGCTTCGCCAAAAGGGCTTGCTGATCGTCGCAGCGAACGAATCTGACCGGGCTGGCGAAATTGACTTGATCGCTGCCGATCGCAAATCCCGGTCGATCATTTTTGTCGAAGTCAAGACACTTCAGACGACCAAGCCGGGTCACCCGGCCGAACGTGTCGACGAAAACAAGCAGCGGCGTATTACACATGCCGCACTACGTTTTCTTAAACGTCGCCAGCTGCTCGGCACGCCTTGCCGATTCGATGTCATCGCGATTTGGTGGCCTGACCCTGACGGCCCCCCGGATCGCATCGAGCACTACGAAGCCGCCTTTGAAGCGGTCGGCGAAAACCAGCTCTGGGCTTAAAGACGCGTTGGCATCTGCGCGGGGAACCGCTCTCGACACCCGGTCTTTGAGCTACAATCGGTAACACTCGGCGGCAACCGTTTGTGCTCTCGTCGCCGCGCCTCCTGTCTTCTGCTTTCCCGTCAACGGACCTCCCCATGACCCCGTCGCGCCGTCTTTTGAAGTTCACCACCGTGATGGTGATCTTGCTCGCCAGCCAACTGATTCGACCACACCGCGTTGGAGCGGAAACAGATGCCGGGTCGAGCGATCGGCCCAACGTTATCTTTATCTTGCTCGACGACATGGGTTGGGGCGACTTTGGCGTTCTGCATCAAAACGGACTGAGCGATCACAAGCGGCATCGAACACCGATGCTCGATCAAATGGCTTCCGAAGGGATGCAGTTGCGTGCCCACTACTGTCCGGCGCCGGTCTGTGCACCCAGCCGATCGTCACTGCTCAGTGGTGTCCATCAAGGCCATACCGAAGTCCGTGACAACCAATTCGACAAGGCACTCGCCGACAACCACACGCTCGCGTCGGTCATGAAGGCCGCGGGGTATGAAACCTGGTTGGTCGGTAAGTACGGTCTGCAGGGTGGCGCCGAACGCAAAGGCGACGACACCGCGACGCCGGATCAGTGGGAGGCCTACCCCACTAAACGTGGTTTCGATCAGTTTTACGGCTATGTTCGGCACCGTGACGGACACGTGCATTACCCGGCAGACGAATGGAATCTCGGCGACAGTGAAAGCCATCGATCGCCCAAACAAGTTTGGTTCAACGATCAAGAAGTCAGCTCGGACCTATCGAAGTGCTACACGACCGACTTGTTCGCCGCCCGCAGCAAAGACTGGATCATCAATCACGCCAAGGGCAACAGCGACAAACCGTTCTTCCTGTACCTCGCCTTTGACACCCCACACGCGGCACTGCAACTTCCATCGGTCGAGTTTCCCAAAGGCTACGGCGTCGAAGGTGGTCTGCAGTGGACCGGCAAGCCAGGCGAAATGATCAACACCGCCAAAGGCACTATCGATAGCTATCGCCACCCGGAATACACCGGACAAGGCTGGTCGGATGCCGAAGAACGGTTTGCCACAATGGTCCGCCGAATCGACAACGCGGTCGGTGACTTGCTACAAACCCTGAAAGATCTTTCTATCGACGACAACACCATGGTCGTGATCAGTTGTGATAACGGCCCACACCACGAATCGTACTTGCAAACGCTCGATGGCAAACGAGTCAACTACA
This sequence comes from Roseiconus lacunae, assembly GCF_008312935.1. Taxonomy (NCBI): domain Bacteria; kingdom Pseudomonadati; phylum Planctomycetota; class Planctomycetia; order Pirellulales; family Pirellulaceae; genus Roseiconus; species Roseiconus lacunae. The sequence continues at coordinate 57,876 of NZ_VSZO01000012.1, forward strand.
CGCCGGAGTCGTTTCAGTCGTACGGACCATTTGACGGAACAAAACGAGATGTCTGGGAAGGCGGCATCCGCGTCGGCACACTTGCGTGGTGGCCTGGGAAAATCGCGTCTGGATCAAAGTCTGACCAACCTTCGCAGTTCCATGATTGGATGCCTACGTTCGCACGTGTCGCGGGGATCGCACCTCCGGCAAGAACCGATGGCGTCTCACTGTTACCCACACTGACCGGAAATGGTGTCCAACAACCCAGCCAGATCTACATCGAGTACTTCCAAGGCGGACGAACAACCAGCTACGGCGACTTCGAAAAACGCAAACGCAATCAACGCCGTCGTCAAATGCAAGTCGTGTTCGTCGATGGCTACAAAGGCGTTCGTGTCGACATTCAAGATCATCAGGATGCCTTCGCGATCTACGACTTGGCCAACGATCCCAAGGAATTGAAGAACCTCGCCGGTACGTCTGATGAATTCGATGCGATCGAAAAACGTATGCGTGATCGCGTTCTACAAATACGCCGAACCAACGCATCGGCGCCGCGACCTTACGACAACGAACCGATCCCGGCGAGTGAAACAAAAGCCATCGACGGGTGGCACTACTCGACGTTTGCCGGCAAGTTCCCCTTCGTCCCCGATGTGGACGACCTGGAGGCCGGCGATTTAGGAATCGTGGAAAAGATGGAAGTGAGTTCGGTCGATGGTGCGGTGAAGTTCGAAGGAGTGTTTCACGCCGACCAAACCGGCTGGTACGAGGCAACGCTTCGCTGCGACACCCCGACGTTTGCACGTATCCACGATGCGGCATTGATCGACGCCGACTTTGGATTTCAATCGGGAACGACCTACCAAACCAAAATCCGATTGGCCAAAGGCAATCATCCCGTCACAATCACGACGCTCGCCGAGGGCACTGCCAAGGTTGAGTTGAACTGGAAGTACGTCGGCAGCGGTGGCAAAGAATAACGGCTCGCCGAGGGGAGCAGAGTGTTTTTTGTTCTCAAAACGCAGTGCCGAAAGCCTTCGCGGCTTCCGCTACGATTGGTTCATATGTCCACAGTAGCGGAACGCGCCGAGCGTTTCGGCCGCCGGGTTGACGCCTCTAAACAGCGCGACCGAAAGCCCTCGCAATTTCCGCGAAGGCACGATCCCTCGTCAGACAGTGCGGATCACTTCCCAAAAAAATTTTTGGTACGTTCCTAAGAAACGGCCGGTGTCTCGTGTTAGCTCCCCAGACACACACGTTGAAGACGGACGACGATGACGGAAAGTGACGCTCACAATCAGCAGCACTGGGATCGCCAGGGCTGGGTCCGGGAGATGGTGCGGCAGCATCAATCGCCGCTGATTCGTTATGCGCGTTCGATCGTCAAAGATGAACATGCCGCTCGTGACATCGTCCAGGAAACCTTCTTGTCGCTGTGCAAACAAGCCCCCGGTGACCTCGCCGGACATGAAGTCGCTTGGCTGTTTCGTGTGTGTCACAACAACGCATTAAATCGCTTGCGAAAGGAGCGGCGGATGTCACACAACAGCGAACACATGGGCGCCCTCGAATCGCCTGAAAACGCGACAAAGGCGGTCGAAAATGCCCAGGATAACAAAGCCGTCGTGCGGTTAATCGATCAACTGCCTTCCAATCAACAAAAGGTCATCCGGCTACGTTTTCACAGCGGTTTGGCGTATCGCGAAATCAGCGAGGCGACTGGTTTGACGGTCAGCAATGTCGGCTATTTGTTGCACACCGCCTTGGGCAAGTTACGGCAACAAATGCAACAGTTGGATGCGTAAGCCAGTGGGAAATCGCAAACCGTTGGGCAATAGAACGAGTAACAAACGATGATCGAGAAAGACGATCCACGATTGACTGCTTATCTGCTGGGCGAGCTGGATGAAGCATCACACCGCGACATTCAACACGCCTTGGCCGATGATGCAAGCTTGCGTCAGTATGTCGAAGAATTGCGACAGACCATCGATGCGGTTACCTCCGCGGTCAACTTGAATCCAGGTTCGGACGTCCTCTCGGACGAACAACTCGCGGCCATCGACGCCGCCTCGGTGGAAGCCGCACAACTCTCCGAATCAGGTTTCTCCCCCGCGGTAACGTTGACCGACACAGGATCGCCGAAGCGTCGCACCGTCGTACGGCTGGCCGTCGCCGCATTGGCCTTGTATGCCGTTGGGGTTTCCTGGTTCGCATTTCGCGACATGCCTAGCGTGTCCGTCGCAGACCTACGAGAGATCAAGCCTCGCTCTGAGAACTCTGCGGACACTGCCGAGATTAAGGATGCGACCGTTGCCGATTCCCGACCGCTCGCATCGGGCGAAGCGATCCCCACCGAGTCGTCGGAGCTGGCCCCCATGATCGCCGATGCGATGACTGAACCCTCTGCGAATTCCTTGGTCGCTCCACTGGCGGCAGACTTATCCTCTGCGGATGTGATCGCGGCCGAATCGGACGGATTGGCAATCCGAGAGAAGCCACAGGGCGACGTCGCCCTTTCGATGCAAGGCATGTCGGGACCAGACGTTCCTGCGATGTCACGGTCAAACGTCAAGATGCGGCGTCAAATGACCGAACACAGCGATGCAACCATGCCTGTCCCGGCGATCGCAGAAACGGAATCAGCAGGCATCATGCTAAAGAGTGGTCGCGCCACAGGAGCCGGCGGCATGGGGGGCGCCACCGCAACCCCGGCGACCGAGTCTGCCCGCGTGCCGATGCCATCGACAACCGCTCCCGCGCCGATGACACTTCAGGCCGCGCCATCGACAACCGCGCCAACGATTTCCAGTGCGTTTCCCCAACGGGAAGCTACTTTGGCGGTGCCGCCGGTGGCTCCACCGCCGCCGAACACCCCGCCTACAGCTACTGACATCACCGCTGGGGACAACATTGACGACGTCCCCTTTGGGCCAACGCCCGATCCTAACCGAAGAGCCCGCAGTGCGTTCCGTGATTCACAGCCGCAAGTCGATCCGTTTGGTGGCGACCCATTCAGCGGAGAATCTTCTGGGGGCGACAACCCATTCGGAAACACCGCGTCGAACATTCCAGGGACGAGCCGTCTGGATTCGATCACCCCAGATTCTGAGATCACAGCGACAAACGCCCCGTTTGAACAAGACGGATCGGCAAAGACCTGGAAACCCGCGACGGCATCGACGAATCGGGCGAGGTTAAGTGTTGGACATCAAGATGATTTGTTGCTGGTCGCCCGCGACACCTACGTCAGAATCGACGGGTTCCGTGCTCGAGTGATGTTTGACTTGTATTTCTACAACGATCGAAACAGCCGGTTGGAAGGTCAGTTCATGCTGCGTTTACCCGAAGACGCATCACTGCATTACGTTGCCTTTGGGCCAACGAATTTACCCGCTCCTATCAAGACACCACGAACCAGTCGCAATCCCAAACCGGCCCAAGCGCTGTCGCCGGAAATCGATCCGGCGAATCAATTACTCACATCGCTTCGCGAACAGATTCAGGCGACGGGATCCGATCTCGCACGCAGGGCCATCAATCCCGATTACCAAGCCGATTCAAATTCGGTGTTTGCATCGGTCAAACCGGCGCGTGTGGTCCCCCGTCAAAAAGCGGCGTTAGCTTATGAGGAAACCGTTCGCCGCCGAGTCGACCCTGCGTTGGTGGAGTGGGCCGGGCAGGGCGTTTTCCAAACCAAGGTTTTTCCGCTTTTGCCATCGAAGCTTCATCGGATTGTCATCGGCTATGACGTCAGTTTGACCGACAGCGATGGCGAGCAAGAATTCAACCTTAAACTGCCCGAAAAGGATGCGGGCGGACGAGTCGAATTCGACATTTATGCCGCGCCCGGAGCGTCCGCAGAACTCTCCCCGCCGATGACCGCATTCATGTCTGGCGGACGGGCGTACTACCGTGACGACAATGGCGAACCACGCGACTACATCGTTCGGTTGAAAGGCTACCAATCGGCAATGCTTCGGCATCAGGATTCCAACCTTGGCACGAACTATTTCGCAATGCAGACCACGGCGAATCTTCCCGGTCACGCTGCGCCGATCAAAACCAGCCAGGCGATCGTGTTGCTCGACACGTCCTACAGTGATCGCCCCGCGGTCTTCGCCAAACGGGTCGCGCTAATGCAAGAAATCCTGCGGCAAAACAAAGACTCGGTCAAGCAATTCGCGGTCCTGACGTTTGGAGTGCACCAGACATGGTGGCAAGACAAGTTTGTTGCCAACGACGCCGAACAGCGAACCGCTTTACAGGACTTCGCCGAACAGCTTGTACTGGAAGGTGCGACAGACCTCGCCGGCGCAATCGCCGAAGCAGTCCAACCTCACTGGCTTGGCGGATCATCACTCGATGCAACCAACCTATTCCTACTAAGTGACGCGGTCGCGACCTGGGGTCGAATCGATGCCAGCTCCATCACCGAATCACTCGGCCAATCGGATTCGCCGATCTTTGGTTACGTGGTCGCTGGGGCCGCGCATGATCGTTCGATGCTACGTGAGATCGCCGATCAAAGCGGAGGTGCGATCTTTGAAGTTTCCGATCAAACGGACCAATCGTCACTCGCGACCGCGCACCGAAGTCGACCATGGCGGATTGAAAGAACGAACGCGGTCAATGCCGAGGAACTCCTCGTGCTGGGCGGCTCTGAATCGATCTATCCGGGTCAATCGTTGACCGTTGTCGGCCGTGGCGTCCCGCAAGGCCCGATCGAGATAACCTTTCGGAGAGGCGACGAAACCATCACACGAACGATCGCTCCCAAGTTGACGATCGACTCTTCGATGGCTGCTCGCTTGTATGGATCGATCGCGGTCGATCGGTTGGAAAGCATCGGTGGCGATACCGAAGCGATCACGGTCGCTTTCGCACGTTACTTTCGCGTGCCTGGTCAAACTTGCTCGATGGTGATGCTCGAAAACGAGCGAGATTACAAACGTTTCAACGTTAACGAATCCTTGCAAGAAGACGCCTTGGTCATCGCCAGCAACTCAATCGACTCGATCCTGCGGTCTCATCGAGACGCTGAACCGCTCGCTTCGCCGCGTGATCGATTTGTCACTTGGGTGGAATCGCTGCGGTCGGCATCGTTGGTCAACGTCCCAACCGCACTTCGGTTATCGATGGCTAGGCTTCCTGACGAAGCGTTTTCGATGCGTCCCCAACCGTTGGTCTGTCGTGGAATTCGTCGAGATCAATTCGCGGTCAACCATCTCGATGAACTACGCCAAGCTGACCCGAGTTTTTCGCAGCTACTCGCCACTGCCGATGATGTTCTCGTCGACCACGGTAGCGACGACGCGTTGAAGACTGCGAGTACGTTGATCGAGATCAAACCCAATGATCCCGAATCGATCCGCAGTGTCGCGTTTCGCGCGATCGCATGGAAACGTCCCGACCAAGCCGCGCCGCTGTTTTTCCGGCTTGCCAAAGCCAGGCCTTACCAACCGCAATGCCTATTGCTGCTGGCCAGATCGCTGGCCGACCAGGACCATCTCGAAGAAGCCCTCGTTTGCTACGAACTGGTTCTCAGAGGGAATTGGAATGACCGGTGGTCCGCGATCAAACGGATCGCCCAGGAAGAACTCAGTAGCGTTCTGTTGCGAATCAAACCGGACTCCGTGATGGCGGGCTATGCGAACGCAAGATCGCGACAACTCGGATTGGAATCAATCTCACCTTCGCCACTGGCAATCACGATGGACTGGAATACAGATCGAAGCGACGTCGATCTATGGGTAACCGAACCGAACGGTGATCGCTGTGACCATCGCCAAAATCAGACGCCCAGCGGGGGACGGATGTGGTTCAATATCACGCAAGGGTTGGGTCCGGAACTGTACACCCAGACGACCGCCCCGGCCGGAATATATCGGATCCGAGCGGATCTTCGCAGCCAGGACCGCAACCGTACCGAAGCCCCGTCGGAGGCATTGATCACGATCACCGAGACTCGCGTCGGAGACAATCCGCAACCGGGCCCACCCGCCGTCACTCGCCGGGTGATTTCGGCCGGTGATGAATTTCAGTTTGATCGGAAGGCACGGTAGCACGGCGTCTGCGCGAAAACCTGAATCCAAACCAACGCCGAAGCCGGCGAGGGATCATCGCCCCGGCGTTGACTGCCCGGGCGAGGGGGGATTGACCACGCTCGCCAGATCCTAATTTTTGGTTAAACTGTTTCGGTACATCCATGCCGGTCTGACAGGCTTAATCGAATCGCCTGCCGTGCTTCACGATGACCGCAACCCACCCAACGACCGAAACGACGTTCGCTATTGGTGCGGAATTAAAAACGCACACGCCAGCGAGATCGCTCGACTCACCGACCCCGCCTTTATGTCCCGCCAGCTAGACGTTCCCAGCGAAACCTTAAGCGATGACGATGTTGCCGCGATCGATGCCCTCCGTACAGCCTATGGCACACTGAAAGCAGAAATTGGCCGCGTCATCGTCGGCCAAATCGATGCCATCGAACAACTGGCGATCTGTTTTTTCGCCCGCCGTCATGCGTTGCTTGTCGGCGTCCCGGGACTCGCCAAGACGCTCTTGGTCAGCAAGTTTGCCGAAACGCTTTCGCTCTCGTTCAGCCGCATTCAGTTTACGCCGGACTTGATGCCGATGGACATCACCGGGACAGACATCCTGCAAGACAATTCGGAAGGTCGCCGCGAATTTCAGTTCGTTCGGGGTCCGGTCTTCGCCAACGTTGTTTTGGCCGATGAGATCAACCGCGCCCCACCGAAAACACAAGCGGCGCTACTCGAAGCGATGCAAGAAAGCAACGTGACGGTGTTGGGCAAAGAGTTTGCACTCCCGTCACCCTTCATGGTATTGGCGACGCAAAACCCGGTCGAACAAGAAGGCACGTATCCGCTTCCGGAAGCGCAGCTCGATCGCTTCATGGCGCTCATCGAACTCGGCTATCCCAGCGAAGCCGAAGAGATCGAGATCGCACGATTGACGACCGGTACGAGCCAACCGGTCCTCCAATCGTTGTTAGACATCTCACAAATCCTCGACCACCAAGACTTGGTCCGCCGCGTCCCGGTACCCGATCACCTGTACGAATTCGCCGCCAAACTGGTCCGGCAAACTCGTCCGACCGGCGGCACCGCACCGGACTGGTTGATCCCATTGGTCGGCTGGGGCGCGGGACCACGAGCGGTACAAAGTTTGATCCTAGGCGCGAAGAGCCGCGCCGCTTTGTATGGCAGTTACATGGTCCGACGTGAGGACATCGTCGCGGTCGCCCCGTCAGTGCTCGCGCATCGCTTGGTCCTGACCTTTGCCGCCCAAGCCGAACGCATATCGGCACGCGAGATTGTGACGCGATTGGTCGAATCGAACTAGCTATCCGCGATCGCTTGCCATGCCTTCATTCTTCGACGGACGAATCGCTGAACGTCTCGCCGCGTTACCTCTGGTCGCACGGTCGGCGATGCTGGGCAGCGTTTCCGGACGCCATCAAAGCCCACACCGCGGCAGCAGTGTCGAGTTCGCCGAATACCGTCGTTACCAAGCCGGCGACGATCTACGGCGACTCGATTGGCGTGCCTACGGTCGCAGCGATCGATACTACGTCAAAGAGTTCGAAGCGGACACCAATCTACGTTTGGTCCTGGTGGTCGACGGAAGCGGCTCGATGGGGTTCGAGCAGAAACTCGAAGTCGCTCGGCAGCTCGCCGCAACGCTCGCCTACCTTGCCATCGGTCAAGGCGACGCGGCCGGCTTGGTCACCGCGTCGGCAGGATCCCACGAGCACTTGCCACCGCGCCGAATCGCCGGTCAGGTCGAACAGCTGTTCAAACGTCTGGAACACTTGACACCGGTCGGTACGAATTCGATGTGCCAAGCGATCAGCCAGCTCGCCGAGTCGTCCCGTGAACGTGCGATGGTCGTCTTGGTTTCAGATTTTCTCTTCGAGTTCGACCAACTTCGAACCGCGATCGACCACCTCACGTTCCGCAAACATGACGTTGTTGCCTTTCATGTCTTAAGCCCCCAAGAACTGAATCCAGGTTGGGATCGCCCCACGCGTTTGCTGGACATGGAAGGTGACGAATCGATGTTGGTCGATCCCGAGGAAATCCGCGCCGGCTATGAGGATGCGGTTCGTGAGTACCTGGAGTCAATCGAACAGTTGATGCATCGGTCCGCCGTCGACTACCACCGCATGCTGACCGACGGCACGGTCGAGGAGACGCTTTCGAGGTTTCTTTCGGCACGGCTGGGAGACGTCTCGCGATGAGCTTTCTGCGAATCGAAGCACTGTGGGCGATCCCGCTGATCGTCGTCCCGTTGATCATTCATTGGCTTCATCGACGCCGCCATCCGACGATGCAGTGGCCGGCGATGATGTTTCTCTATCAGGCGACCAAGATGCGGCGTGGTCCGGCAAAGCTGCGCCGTTGGATCGTGCTGGCGATTCGCGTGGCCAGTGTCGCGCTGATTGTGCTCGCACTCGCTCGTCCGCTTTCCCAAGGTGTCTTTGGGATGGCCGCCGGACGCATCGCGGACACGGGGACCACGGTCGTCTTGATTGATCGCTCCACCGGAATGCAACGTCGTGATGCCTTTGGGCGTTCACGACAACAACGAGGACTCGAAACGGTTGCCGAAACACTGCGCACACTTGGGGTACAAACGCCTGTCGTGATCGATAGCGTCGACGCACAACCGATCGAATTGGCGAGCTTGGAATCGTTCAATGACGGTACGCTGCTAAAGTCAGCCGACGCGCCCGCTTCGATCGAAACGATGCTCGCGAGTGCTCTCGACTACTTGCAAGAACATGAGTCGACGCTATCGGACATTTGGATCGTCAGCGATCACGCGTCGTCGTCTTGGAACCTGCAATCGTCGCGATGGGAATCGATCGCGCGACAAGCCGATTCATTGGGTGATGGTTTGCGCATTCATCGTTTCTCCTTTCCTCAATCATCGGACCAAGTCAACGCATCGGTACGTCTAGCGGACCTGAGATGGTCGTCCGAAAATCTCAATCGCGAAACGAGCCCCCAGACCGGCGCGACGTTGTTGTTCTCAGTCGTTGTGATGGAGGATCAGAATCTGAACGCCGCTTCGGCTACTGGATCGAAAAAGCGTACGATCCCGGTCGACATCACCGTGGGAACCACAACACGAACATTTGACGTCACACTTCGTGGTGGTGTGGGAACGCTGGATAACGTCCCAGTTGACGTCAACCGTCAAGACGACCTTTATGGATCCGTTTCAATCCCGACGGATAGTAACCCGGCCGATGACCAGTGGTACTTTACGCTTTCGCCACCACTGCAACCCTCGATCGGAATCATCAGCACTCAACCTTGTGACGCCTTGATTGCCATGGGCGAGGTGCTGGGACGGGTCGCCTTTGATCAGGCCGGCGGGGCAGGGCAGGGCACACTAAAAACGCAAGACGGATCAACAGAGCGGGGCGACCTACCACTCGACGGGATCGATTGCCTGTGGTGGCAGGGTCCGCTTCCTACGGGAAACGCCGCCGAACAACTGGAGTCGTTTTCTAGCTCCGGCGGGAACATTGTGTTCTTTCCCCCAATGCAGCCAGATCCCAAACTGCAGTTCCAGGGGACTCGTTGGAACGAGTGGGTCACGCTGGATCCCGAAGAAACGAGTTACCTTGGCATCAAGTTCATCATCGAATCGGTTTGTTCGGTCGCCGGTCAGGCGATCACCGAATGCTCGACTGCTGATGGGACAAACTGGCTGGCCCAACGTCAATCCGATCGCGGGACCACGTGGTTCTGTGGTGCAAACGTCGCCGATCATCAAAGCCTGTTCGTTCGCCAAGGTTTGGGATTGTTTTCGGTGCTTGCCGCGACCGTCGAGCAATCCGACGCCGCTTCGATCCGCCTCCATGATTATCAGGCCGGTCATGAGACCGCCAAACAACTCCGGGACCTGAATGCTTCGATCAAGGCGGTGATGTCATCCGATGAAGAAACCGCATCCCGCCGGGGTTATCACCGTGGCGTGTATGTGGTGGGTGAACACGAAGGCAAACGCCACTACATCGCGATCAACCGCTCAGACGTCACCACGACAAGGCTCAGTGACGAACAGATCGAGGCCGTCCTCCCCGGTGATTACGTCAACGTTGTTTCGATCGGTGCCTCAACGACGCGACCGACGTCGGGAGCCGCCCGCGAGCTGTGGGGGGGCCTTTGGTTCGCGTTAATCGTTGGCCTGCTGGCCGAAGGCTGGCTCTCGCTTAGTTCTCGTCCGACCGCCCGAACAAGTGGGGACGATCGGACATGATTTGGTTGACTTCGATACTCGCCGGAATCGGCGCCCTGACGATTGCGACCTTGAACGTTCGCCGCAGCCACCGACGCGGTAAAACCTTGGTCTGCGAAATTGTCCGATGCCTGTTGATCTTCGCCGCGATCATTTTGTTTTGGCGTCCCGAATCGACCCTGAACAGGGACGATCGTCGGCCGCGACGGCTTGTGGTCATGGTCGATCACTCACAAAGCATGTCAACCGTTGACAGCGATTCGAATACCGGTCACCAACCCCCCGAACGAATCAGTCGTTTAGAAACCGCTCAAAGAATCACGGAAGACCCTCGCTGGAAACAGCTCGATCGCCGATGGGAACTGACGATAAAAAAATTGTTCGAAAAACATCCCAGCGAAAGCGACTTGGGCGGTGCGATCGACCGAGTGATCTCCAACGAAGACGTGACAGCGTGTGTTTTACTGTCCGACGGAGACTGGAATTCCGGCGCGTCGCCTTTGGGGGTGGTTCAAGATCTGGCGATTCAAGAAGGCCGACGTTTTTCGCTTCAGTCAGTCGCCATCGGTCGTCCGACGCGTCTGCCGGACCTGGAACTCTACGGTGTGTCCTGTCCGACGATCGCGGTCGAAGACAAACCATTGCGATTGCCTTTCACAGTTGCCAATTGGTTCCCCGAAAGCCGAACGGCGATGGTACAGATGCGGGTCGATGGTGCGGTCGAACAAGAACAACAAGTCACCATCGCATCGGGAAAGCGATTTGATGGATCAATGCAGTGGACGGCCACGGGCGAAGGCCAACATTCAATCGAGATTTCGGTAGTCGTCGCCGAGGGTGAAAGCGACGCCACCAACAATCAATCCGCCCATCAAGTCGACGTCCGTCCGGAAAGCCTACGTGTTTTGATTGTTGAATCTAAACCGCGTTGGGAGTTCCGCTATCTTCGTAATGCCTTGATTCGCGATCCAGGAATCGAGGTCTCGACACTGCTATTCCATCCGACACTGGAAACCGTTGGGGGCGGCGGAAGCGATTATTTAGAATCGTTCCCGAACAGTGTTGCCGAACTGGCCGAGTACGACGTTATCTTTCTCGGCGACGTCGGAACCGGCGAACACGGATTGAGCGAGGCCCATTGTCAATTGCTGGCAGGAACGGTCGCCGAACAAGCCACCGGAATTGTTCTGATGCCAGGCCCCGATGGTCGGCAATCAGAATTATCGGCGACGAAGATCGAATCATTGACGCCGGTTGTGTTTGACGATTCGAGCCGTTCATCGGCGGGTGCCGCATCATTGGCGGAAAGCACCGGTAAGTTTGCGTTGACTGAATCGGGGCGTTCGAGTTTATTGACCCAGCTTTCTGACCAGCCAGCTGACAATTGGAAACTCTGGCAATCGCTTCCCGGCTTCCAGTGGTTTGCCTCGGCCACGCGAGGAAAAACAGGCAGCGAGGTTTTGGCCGTTCATGCCGACGCGGCCAACCAGTTTGGACGTTTGCCACTACTGGTTACGCGACGTTATGGTGCGGGTAAAGTGTTGTGGATGGCTACCGATTCGGCGTGGCGTTGGCGAATGGGTGTCGAAGACAAATACCACTATCGCTTCTGGGGGCAAGTCATTCGCTGGATGGCATACGGACGCAACATGGCGATCGGCGAATCGATGCGATTGATTTATCAACCGGAAACACCGACGGTCGCCAGCAGTTTGTCGTTACGGGCAAGTGTGATGACATCTTCGGGTGAACCGTCCAGCGAAGAAAGTGTTGAATTGACCATCGAAGCCCCCGATCAGTCACGTCAGATCATTCGACTGACTTCTAGCCCCGGCGACTGGGGCACGTTTGTCGGCGAGACTTCGTTTTCACAAACTGGGCTCCATGGAGTGACCTTGCAACACCCGATCGAAAACGAAACCCTGAAGACCCAAATCCTAGTGCAGGGCAGGGCAGTGGAGGCGATCGGTCGGCCGGCCCGGATCGATGTGATGAATGACTTGGCAAGACTCGGTCATGGGCAAGCGTTTCAGCCAAACCAAGTAGACTCGCTGGTAGAACTTCTGAATTCGCAACTCAATCAGAATCAACAAACGCAAACGATCCGGCTTTGGCAACATCCGTTGATCTTGCTAGGGATGGTCGCCGGATTGAGTCTATTTTGGGTCTTACGAAAATGGGCGGGGGCTCTCTGATGCATTTAGAACTGCCTGCCGTCTTGACCGACAAGTTGCGTCGCTATCGCAATCAAACGTTGCGTCAATCGCTACGCCGATCATGGTTCCATTCGCTCGCGTCGATTTCGGTGTCAATGTTGGTTTTGGTTGCCATGGATCGTGTCGTCGCGTTGCCGCCGCTCCTCCGTGGAATCTTCTGGGTGACCTGTGCCGTCACGCTGGTTCTGGGGACTGTCAGACTGATACGCGCGGTGATGCGACTTCGATCACCGATCCACATTGCTCGATCGATTAGCCAGCGTGACACCTTATTTGGCGACCACCTTCAAGGGGCGATCGAATTGGCGGACAGTGCGAGCGAACAACGGCGGTCAATGCGACTGTGTTCGGCGGCACTACAACAGGTCGCAGACGAAGCAGCCAAACGAGACCTTACCCGATTGCTGCCTCGTCAATCTCTTTCGATCAGTCGACGACTGTTGTTCGCATCGGCCGCGGTGCTGATTGTCTTCACGCTGTTCTTCCCTCACGTTGTCACGAACTCGATGCACCGTGTGATCGCTCCGTTCGCAGCAATCAAGCGTCAAACGCTAGTTCAACTTTCACACCTTGATCCAAACATTGTCGTCCCTCGTGGCGAAGCGATTCGATGGGTTGCCACATCAGCCCCCGAAAGTCGCTGGCAGCCTGATTCGGCCAGTCTACGTCTCGGTAGCCTAGGCACGATCAACTCAGATCGATCCGCCGACGGTTACTCATTTGAATTTCCTCCGTTAAATGCCCCGATCGACGCGACACTGCGAATCGGCGATGCCACCGCAACGCTCCATCTAATTCCCAAGGAGCGTCCCCAAGTTAACTCGATCAACGCGACGATCGAGTTGCCCTCGTATCTACAAGTCAGCCAACCGAAGCTCGCGACCGAGCCTTCCGGCAATGTGATCGAAGCTCTCGAAGGTGCCGCGTTAACACTCCAAGTCAACACTTCAACTGACCTGTTTGACGCGACCGTCGACGGCCGGCAGATCAATGCGGCGGGCACCAGCTTTACTGTTTCACTCGGTGGCGACGCCACTTCGGTAACGCTCGATTGGCAAGACCAAGATGGTTTGACCGCTGACCGACCGATTACGATTGAAATCGAACGCACCGTCGATCAGCCCCCCACACTCATCGTCGACGAAACCAATATCCCCGCCCGGGTTCTCAATCAACAACAACTACGTTTCCGGTTGACCGCCGAAGATGACTACGCAGTGCGGCGTGTCGGCATTCAGTGGAGTCGCGAAGACGAAACGGGCGAGCGAATCGTTGGTCCGGGCCCCGACGGCAAGAACACCACGGCGTTCTTTAACCCCACGGCGTACGGCGTCGAAGAAGGCGACGTACTGATTCGATTTTGGGTCGAAGATGATTTACCAGAACGCCCGCGTATCTACACCGATGCTTACGCACTAACGGTGCTTTCGGCTGAGGATCATGCCGTCTGGATCGGTGACAGCCTTGCACGGTGGCGCCAAACCGCGATCGAAGTTCGCGATCGTGAACTGCAGTTATTGTCAATCAATCAAGAACTGATGACCGTCCCGGAGTCTGATCGTGACGTCGAGTGGCGACGCCGATTGGCAACACAAGCCGCCGCCGAAGCAGAAAATTCGCGGCGACTGAAACGCATCGTCGAGGATGGCAAGGCGATCCTTTCTCAAGCAGCAGCCAATGATCAAATTCCGTCGGGCCAACTCGAAGGCCTTGCTCAATCTATCGGCGCACTGACGGACTTGGCCGAGGGTCGGATGCCGCGAGTTGCCAAGCTGTTGAACGACGCCGCACAAGAAGAATCCAAGTTCGGAGCGATGGCGAACCTGGAAACCACACAAGGTGAACTTCCCGATCAAGAACAAACCAGCTCCGACCAGGATCCCGACGGCGAGACGCCGGCTAGCCCCGAGCGACTTGGACTTGCCGACACAACGGTGATCGACACTTCAACATCAGGTCGAAAAACCGATGACGAAGAGAAAAGTCCAGGTTCAAACAAAAAGAAGCTGGCCGAAGCGGTCGAAGACCAAGCCGAGTTGGTCGCGAAGTTCGACGCCATCGCCGACCAATTGAAGGAATTGCTCGGACAGATGGACGGCAGCACTCTTGTCAAACGCATGAAAGCAATCAGCCGCATCCAAGACCGGGTGGCGGGGCGATTGGCAAAGACGATTGGCGATCGTTTCGGTCGTTCACAACCGGCACAACCGACAGACTTTCAAGCGAGCATTGACGACACCGAAGAAACCATCTCACGGCTTCAGCGCGTGATGGATGACCTACAAGCCTTTCTCAAACGCCGCGAAATACGGTCCTTTAAAGTCGTCTTTGAAGAAATGCGAAATGACGGTGTTCTCGATCAACTCCGTTTGCTCAAACGTAATCTGCCATCATCACCGGGGGCTTCGATCGCGGCGGCAGAATTCTGGTCGGATAACTTTGATCGATTGGCAGACGATTTGATCGAACCGCCGACAAACGACGACGAACAAGAACCCGACAACGGAAAGCCTAAGAAATCACTGGACCCCGAGGTGGTCTTGGAAGTCCTCCGGATCCTGAAATCAGAAGTCGACTTACGTGAACTGACCCGCCAAGCCGAACAAGGTCGCAAGGCGATGAAGCCCGACGACTATGCCAGCGAAGCAATCCAGTTGAGTGAATCACAAGATGGCATCCGAGACCGTCTTGATCAGGTGATCGATCGACTTCAGACCGACCGGGATTCTGCGATCCAATTCGCCGCCGAGGCCGAAGTCTTGAGTTCCGCGAGGGCGGCGATGGTCGACGCCGCAGAAACGTTGGTTCAGCCCGATACCGGACCGGCAGTCATCGCGGCCCAAACCGAGGCGATCGAACTATTGCTGCGAAGTCGAAAGGTTGATCCGAGCACCGGCGGTGGCTCAAATTCCGCGTCCTCTGCCGGCGGTGATACCGATCAAGCTGCCTTGAAGCTGGTCGGTGACGCGCTCAATGAGTTGGCCGAGATTCGCAGCGGGGAAGTTCGCACCTCGACCGGCGCCGCATCCTTCGAAGTTCCCGAACGGATGCGTGCTGACCTGGATCGATACTTCTTCCGCTTGGAGCAGCGACTGCGAGGGACTGCGAAATGAAATTCAACACCATAGTCCTGATTGCCTTCCTATCGATGGCGAATCAACCGCAACTGGTCATCGCGCAAACGAACTTGCCGGGACAAGCCGCGATCGGTCAAGAAGTCCCTCGAGAAGTGCACGAGATCTATCATAATGGATTAGCGTTTTTAAAACGTACTCAGGACGATCGGGGAACTTGGCCCGCCGGCGAAGCGGCGGGGCCGGGCACGACATCGCTGGCCCTTCTCGCATTCTTGGCCTCGGGCGAAGACCCAAACCTGGGTCCTTATCGCGACACCATTCGCCAAGCCTTGCGTCATATCATCGCCAGCCAAAACGAGAAGACAGGGTACATGGGTCCCAGTATGTACCATCATGGATTTGCGTTGTTGGCACTAAGCGAAGCGTACGGAATGGTGGACGACAGCGATTTGTTTACACCTGGTACGTCCCAGTCGCGATCGCTGGGACAAGCAGTCGAACTCGCTGTACGAGCGGCACTGACGTCACAAAAGCGAAATCAACAACGTGCGTGGCGTTATTCACCCGGTGCCAGTGATGCCGACACGTCGGTTTCCGGAGCGGTGCTGATGGGACTGCTTGCGGCTCGAAACGCCGGTATCGAAGTGCCTGACGAGGCGATCAATGCCGCGATCGACTACTTCGCCGCGATGACAGCCAACGACGGAACGGTCGGATACACTACGGCCAGCCAAGGCGGACTAGAATCTGTCGCAAGAAGTGGCATTGTCAACTTAGTCATGGCCATCGCACGTCGCAAAGACCTGCCGGCCTACCAACAAACCGCGCAGTACTTGGTCGAACACGAAGGCGACGATCCGGGCTGGCCCGAGTACGCACGGTACTATCAAGCTCAAGCGCTCTTCCAATGGGACCTCGACGTTTGGAACCGATGGAACGAAGATTTAATCCGCAAATTGAAAAGCCAACAAAAAACAGACGGTAGTTTCGACGGTGAATTGGGTGTGACCAACAGCACTTCGATGACCTTATTGGCGTTGGGCGTCAACTTTAGATTTTTGCCGATTTACGAACGATGATGAAAGCGATCGGCAAACGGACAATCAGTGTTTTCTACCCGTCACTTCACCAAGCTTGGTGTTGCTTGATCTTGGTTTTGATACCGGTGTTGATCCATCTACCGACGGCATCTTGCCAGGATGCTTCACCACTCACTTTTCGATTCGCCGATGGGAGCGAACTACGGGGCCACCTGTCTGCCGCAAATTCAGAGCAATCGATCGCGATCAAGAGCGACTTATTCACAGATGCGGGTGAGATTCCGCTGCGGCATTTACTTGAAGCGACGACGCTGAGTGAAGCGAGTGACGTCAGCGAAGAAAATCGACGCCCCGATACCAGCGAACGATTCACCGACGAGCAATTTGCCGCTCGTTTAATCGATGATAGTCAAATCGTTGGCGACGTGGTCAGTTGGGAAGGGGACCGTATTCAAATCGCCAGCCCGACTTTGGGGACCGTTTCGATCGCCACCGACCAACTGTTCAGCTTGCGCAGGATCGATGATGTACCAGCACGTGTCGCTTCATTGGTTTCGCTACCGCATCGATTTCAACGCCCCCGTACTTGGCGCAGTGACAACGGCGAAGTGATCGCCGACCAACCGGGAGCAATGGTCGGACGATTGGACCTACCCGATCGGTTCCGTCTGCTGGTCGAAATCCAATGCGATGGGAATTCCAATGTTCAGATCACGCTGGGCGATCGCGCCGAAGCCGGGGTAGGGCAGGGGAGTCGCGTTCGTCGTGGTGGATCGGTGTCTCGTTCGCCCGAAGAGCAACTCGTCACTGATGTCGAGTGGTATGGCGACAGCTTGTCACTGGTCCGTGCCAATGCCAGCGTCGCCGATGTCGCGGTAGTTCCTTGGCAAGACACGCGGACGCTTAAGATTGAGCTTCGCATCGATCAACCTGCCGGACGTCTCGTTGCGTTGGTTAAAGGTGAAGAAGTCGCTCGTGCCGAACTCACTGATTCGGTGCCATCGATTCGTCGGCAACTCACGTTGACCAATCGTGGTGATTCGATCCGACTTAGGCGTCTCGAAGTCTTTCAGTGGGATGGTCAGTCCGATCTGCCCGCCGAAATTGCGACCGCCGCGACGACGCTCACTGACGGAACCACGATCGATCACGTGATCGCCGCCGGGGAAATTAATCTCGAACGCGTCCGTAGCGTCGGATTTGCAACACCACTCTCGCCGTCACCGGGTTGCGAGTTCACGCTTGATGACCGGACTCGCGTGCGAGGTATCGTCACCGTCAACCAAGACTTCGATAACGGCGAAAAAACGATTCAAGTACGCTCTGCCACGGGTCAAACCTACCGTGTAGATCCCCAGTCGGTTCGACAAGTCATCGGGCTTGGTACTTCACAACCTTCAAGCAATGCCTCACGGCTTCGCAACCGTGACCAACGACTGTTTGGAACGCCCGTCCGCAGCGGTAGCGACACGGCGTTCGTCGCTTGGTCAAGTCCGATGCTGGCCGAACCACTGGGTGTCGCGGCAAATTCATTGACACGAATCGCATTTCCGATGACAAATCCATCCGGCACGTTTCAACCTAGTTTACGTTTGCATGACGGTGATCGGATGCAAGGCGAAACGGTGGCCGTCGAAGCGAGTTCGGTAGCGTTTCAAGGAAAGTACTGTGCCGCATGCTCGATCGAAGAATCCGCCATCCGCGCGATCGAACTTCAGTCGATCACCGATCTAGATCCGGCGGCGCTACGTTATCCATTGAGTTTACCACGGATGAAAAAGTCGACACCTCCGACACACTTGTTGATCGCTCCCAACGGTGATCTCCTTCGTGGGCGATTGGAATCACTCGGTCGTGCGGCCGCGACCATCGAAGTCCGTCAAATCCAGCGGACCATTCCGCGTGACGCGATCGGCCAGATCATTCGGCTAGACGCTCCAGTCACCGATGCTACGAAGCCGCGGTTCGAGCGTGACTTTGAATCATTGATTGATGCCGTGATCGTTACCGGGGACCAATCGCGACTCTCGCTTCGAAATGTCAGTTTTGATGGCGTCACGTTGACGGGCGACCACGATTCATTTGGTCGCTGCACCACACCGATCGAGCAAGTGACGGAACTTTGGCTTGGTCCGCAGCCCTCGGATGCGTCGCAATCGTGGAAGCTGATCGATGTCAAAACACCACGGTCCTACGACGAACCAGAACCGTCGCCGTCGGAATAACGAATGGTTACCGAACGTATTGGGATGGACGCCGATCACTCAACCGCGAGCGACGGATCGGACATCCCGTTCTCTCGGAAGCCTTTCAGCCGCAATAAACAGGCGTCGCAGCGCCCACACGGAATTCCGCCTTCACCGGGGTCATAGCATGACAACGTCATCGAATAGTCGACGCCCAATGCGATACCCTTGGCAATGATTTCCGCCTTGGTCAGATTGATCAGCGGGGTGTGAATTTTTAATGCCCGCCCTTCGACACCCGCCTTCGTCGCCAGATTCGCCATCGTTTCAAATGCCTGAATGTACTCTGGTCGACAATCGGGATAGCCGCTGTAATCCAAAGCATTCACACCAATAAACACATCCATCGCTTCGATCGTCTCCGCCATCGCCAGTCCCAGCGAAAGAAAGACGGTGTTACGTGCAGGGACGTAAGTCACGGGGATTTGATCACCGATTTGTTCGACCGAGTCCGATTTTGGGACCCCGATGGACTCATCCGTCAGTGCCGAACCGCCAAATTGTGACAGATTGATATCGACGACTTGATGCGACGCGACACCGAAGTGTTCCGCTAATCGCTGGGCACGTCCAAGTTCATACTCGTGACGCTGGCCATAACGAAAGCTGATCGCATGAACCGCGTAGCCTTCGTCGTTCGCGATCGCTAGACAGGTCGCACTATCAAGTCCGCCGGATAAGAGGACGACCGCGGGTCGTTTGCCGCTCACTGTATTCCGACTCACTGTTTTCCCGCTCACTGTTTCTTCCAAAGTTTGCGGCCGATCGATGGGTGATAGTTGGTCCAGTTTTCGTTATTGGTTAGATCCGCTTCGATCAAGCTGGTAAACGATGTGATCTTGGCATCCATATTGTCGAGATGATGAAGCGTGATCGCTTCCAGAGTCGATGGCAGACGCGGACTGCCATATTCAAGCTGTCCGTGATGAGAAACGATCAAGTGTTCGAGCTGGACTTTTAAGTCGTCGGGAAACTCTTCGTCCGATTCATCTTCAAACCGTTCGATCGCGGCGCCGAGCATTTGGACCCCAATGACGATATGACCGACCAGTTGTCCGCGATCGGTGTAGGACAGTTCGCCACTGGACGAGATTTCTTCGATTTTCCCCAAGTCATGCAAAAACGCACCGAAAGTCAACAAGTCAGTATTCACACGTTCGTAGCGCGGGCCGACGAACTGACACAACTGCATCAAGTCGACGGTATGTCGCAACAACCCACCAGGGTAGGCGTGGTGGTTGGAAACCGCCGCGGTCGCGGTTTTCAGTTGGGCTACAAAGCTGTCATCGGCCAACCATGATTGCCCAAGGCCTCTTAGGTACACATCGGTCAAACCGTCAATCATTGCCCGCAGTTCCTGAAGCGCTTGATCGGAGGCGGCGGCGTCGAACTGCTCAAAGTCTTGAAGGTCAACGTCGTGTTCTTCGACCGCCTCGATCTCGGTCAGTATGACTTGAAGCGCACCTTGGTGGACCTGCGTCCGACCGCGACCGTGAATGTACCCGCCCCGTTCGATCTCTTCGTAGTCGGCGTCTTCGACGTTCCACATCATCGCCACGATGGTTCCCGTTCGATCGGCCAATTTCAACAATAGATACTTTCCGCCTTGGCGGTTGACGCGAAGTTGCTTGTCGGCCAAACGAAACGTTTGATCGACGGACACACTGTCGCTTAGTTCATTAATTGGGGTGCGTGACACGGGCACTTTTTCGGGACGTCAAGGAATAGGAACAATCGGGAGCCTCCGCCAAAGTCGCCCGATTGGCCCGGTAATGGACTGAACAACCAAGACAAGCGTCATGCGGCCGATCGAAAGCAATCGGGGCAAAGCGAACGGGCGCACGGAAACAGGAATCGGTCCCCAACAGCATCCCGACAATCTGCCCCGAGGTCAATTGTCCCTTCCAGAGCGATACCGGTCACATCAGTGTTCGAGTCAAACCGCATCAATACGCCAAAGGGCGGCAGGGCAGGGGAGTGGACACCGGAAGTCTCCCGATCGGTCAGGCGAAATCTGACCGTAGGCTTCGTTTCCTACCCGTACAGGCTATACGTTTTCCCGCGACGCTGGCTATACTGGGGGTATGTCGAGCCAGACCTCCTCTCTCCCAGCGGCGCGTAGCAGCGTCAACCTGATTCGATCGAGCCATAGCTGGACGGAAGCCGAAAGCGCCGCCGGTTTTGTGCTTCGGTATCTTACACCCATGCGACGATTGCTGATCAAGCAATTGGGATCGGAACAGGAGGCCGACCTCGCGCTCAAGATTCTCCTTACGCACCTAGTCTCGGCGGGATTCGGCGAACACCGCAAGGGTCACCTCCGCGACTACTTGGCCAAAGCGGTGCGGTCGTGCGCCAAGGCGCGACTCGCCGAACAGGGTGGCCTTGACGAAGAAGCGATCAAACAACGATGCGCCGAGTTGATTCCGGAATCGAAACGTTGGCTGATCTTGTGGCGCGACTGTTTACTCGATCGTGCTTGGCGAGCCCTAGAACGTTTGGAACATCAAGACCGCACACGTCCGCTTTACACGATTCTTTGGACGAGCACAGTCGAGCCCAAGAGTACTCTCGACGAACTGGCGGACAAAGCCGAAGCACGAACGGGAACACGTCCAGAAGGACCCCAAGTGCAACAGTTCAAACACGAAGCCAAAGCCGCCTTCGCACAATTGCTGGCCGACGAAGTGGTCGAGACCCTTGAAAAGGCAGACAAGGTCTCCGTCAAAAACGAGATTAACAAGCTAGGGATCGGCAGCGCATTTCATGGCCTGAATGTCGAAGCCAAAGAGCCGGCTTGAACACCGTGATCGTCCGAACCGATCGAAAATCGATGGACGTCAGTTTGCGTTCCGAGTCCAAGATTTATCCACACAGCGCTGGCCACGGGTGAACTGTAATTGTTGGGGCACGATCGATTGCGACCCAAATTGGCAGATTCCGGTCATCATGAACGACACGAAAGCCGTCTTTGGCGGTTTTCTTCACCGACTTCCTGCGTCGATCGCGTTTTTTCAAACGCTATCTATGTCATAATGGGACAGCGATTACGGAATGGCAAAGCGCGCCGACGAGTGGTTGGTAGGCGCTAGCCTCGGGCGTTGCCCTGACTGCTTTTGCGAAGGCCGGTCTGCGATAACGGCTTGTGATCCAGCATTCTACAGCAATCCCCGATCGCCTTATCCGGAATCGCTCCCACCTTTTGAAACGGCAAAGGCAACTTTGCTCCCGCCTCCTTGTATGAGAATGACGGAGTCAACGTGGAATCGTGAGTCGACCTGGAAAGCAGCCAGGCCGCCTAATTTTCTGCTTGATCGCTCGCCAGATCACACAGAACCGATTGCGCCTTGATTTCGATGTCGGAGACTAACGATGTCAGCGAGAACTTTTGTGAAAACTAATCCATTTGCTTTCCCCGATCGAAGCGGATTTCGTCTCGGCTTGCTTCTGGTCGGACTGCTTTTGAACACATCGTTCGTCACGGGCCAAGAACGTAGCCCGCTGAATGAAGACGGAAAGATGATCGACTTTGAACGCGACATCCGCCCGATTTTTATGGCAAGGTGCTACGCCTGTCATAACGAAGACGATGCCAAAGCGGATTTCCGGATTGACGATCCCGACACGGTGCTAGGGTACATCGAGCCGGAAGACGCCGAGGCGAGCACGATGTTCTACGACTACATGCTTTCCGAAGATCCGGACATGATGATGCCGCCACCGTCGAAAGGCGGCCCTTTGACGCCAGCCGAATTGGCAATGGTACGTGTTTGGATCAACGAAGGAGCCGACTGGCCGGAGGGGGTCACGCTGTCGCTTCAGCCGGAGGCTTCCGATACCGAAGTGATCGCCGAATCGATCCCCGCTGACGCCGGCCCCCGTTCGCTGTTTGACCGAGTGTGGTCCTTCCAAGGTTTTTTGCACCCGGCTACGGTGCACTTTCCGGTAGCCTTGTTTCTGGTGGGCGGATTCTTTGTGGTTTTAAGCTGGAAGTGGCCGGCTCTTGGCACGCAAATCCCGCTGGCTTGCTTGCTGATCGGCGCCCTCACGGCTGTCGCTTCGACCGCAATGGGCTGGTCCTTTGCGGTCGAAGAAGGTTACGGATCCTGGACCAAAGTCGATTTTGACAACGAGGTCTTCTGGCATCGCTGGAGTGGCGTTATCGTGACGGTGCTATCGGTCGTGTTTGCACTGATCGCGCTGCGCAGTATTCGCCACCAAGATTCCTCCGGCAAGGTTTGGAAAGGTGGGTTACTCGTGCTCGCACTCCTCGTCGGACTGGTCGGACACCAAGGCGGCGAATTGAGCTACGGTGCGGATTTCTATCCGAAAGCCTTCCGAATTTTGTTCGGGACCGAGGGTGAAGTTGCCGACGCATCCGCGGAGTTGCCCGTCGAAGGCGAGGCCGACGACGTTGCCGCCGATGACGCCGATAGCACCGAGTCGTAACAGCGTCCAACCATATCGCGAGAGATCAACCGCAAGGGCAGTGCAATCGCCCCGCGGTCGGTGGAGGGGAACGAGTGCCAAAGAGTGAAGATTCCAGCGGTAAGCCCGAGAGTAAATCATTGGCTAAGAAATCGAACCGCAAAGCCGCAGCCTCCGGAAGTAAAAGTGATCACGCGATCGACCAGCCACTGCCGAAAGATCGTTTTCTCAACCGTGAATTAAGCTGGCTCGCGTTCAACGAACGTGTCTTGGCACAAGCCGCCGACGATTCGCTACCGATTCTCGAACGAGCCAAGTTCCTGGCGATCACCAGTTCGAACCTGGACGAGTTCATGATGGTGCGTGTCGGCGGGCTAAAAATCCTTCACCAACGCAACCCAGGTTATCGTGACCCCGCCGGGATGGTTGCCGTCGAACAATTGCAAGCCGTCGCAGAAAAAGGACAAGAAATTGTTACCCGGCAGTACGCGTTGTTTCGTGATTCAGTGCTTCCCAAGATGGAGGCGGCGGGAATCCACCAAGTCGATTTAGATCGCGAAGGCGAGACGGCTTTCCATGCGGCGTTGACGCGTTTTCAAGACGACGTTTTTCCGGTCCTCTCCCCACAAGCGGTCACGCTCGATCGGTTCCCGTTGCTCCCTGGTTTGGGACTGAATGTCTTGGTACGACTGACCAAAAACCCCGACTCCCGATTGGGTGCGGCGAATGTTCGGTCGACACCGCAAAAATCGGAAAACGGAGTGGGCGAGCCGTTTGAATATGCATTGATCCCGATCGGCAAGGCATTGCCCCGGGTGATGTCGATTAGCGGAGAAAGCCGCCACGGATATATCTTGCTCGAAAAGCTAGTGGCCCATTTCGTCAGCGACTTCTTTCCCGGTCGTCACGTCGAAGAATGCTTCGCGTTCCGCCTGACTCGAAATGCCGACATTGAACTTCGTGAAGACGAGGCAAGCGATCTGCTTGGCGGCATGGAAGAAGTCCTCGAAAGCCGCCGCTACTCACGGCCCGTGCGGCTGGAATACTGGGACACGGCAAGCGAAGAAGCGGTCGAGTTTTTAAGACACGCCCATCAGCTTCATCAGGAAGATTTGTACGCGATCGATGGCCCCGTCGATTTGAGTTTCCTTTTCGCACTCCACGGCGTCGAAGGGTTTGATCACTTGCGTGACGAACCGTGGCCTGCCAAGCCACATCACCGGATCGACCCCGAGGAAAAGATGTTCTCGACGATCGCCGAAGGCGACTTGCTCATGGTGCATCCTTACGAACGATTCGATTCCGTCGTTCGCTTGATCGAAGAAGCCGCGGTCGATCCGGATGTCTTGGCGATCAAACAAGTGCTGTACCGGACAAGTAAAAACAGCCCCGTGGTGGCGGCGCTCGAACGGGCGGCCGAGCACGGCAAGTACGTCACCGCGATCGTCGAACTAAAGGCTCGCTTTGACGAAGCCCGCAATATCGAATGGGCTCGTGAAATGGAACGCGCCGGCGTTCAAGTGATCTACGGGATCCATGGCCTCAAAACGCATGCCAAAATTTGCATCATCGTCCGTCGGGAACAAACCGGGGTCGTACGCTACATGCACTTCGGCACCGGGAACTACAACGAGGTGACGGCCAAACTCTACGGCGACATCTCACTGCTAACCAGTGACGAAGTCCTTGGCCGTGACGCGACCAATTTTTTCAACGCGATCACCGGTGCCAGTCAACCGAGGTCGATGGAAGAGATCGCCGCCGCCCCGATCGGGATTCGCAAAAAGATCCTTGATCTTATCGAAGGCGAAACACAACGATGTCTTCAAGGCGGCCGCGGTAAAATCTCCGCAAAGGTCAACGCGCTGGTGGACACCGAAGTGATCGATGCCCTTTATCGAGCCAGCCGCGCGGGCGTCGAAATCCGGTTGAACGTGCGTGGACAATGTTGTCTACGCCCTGGCGTGAAGGGGCTTAGCGAGACCATCAAAGTGGTCTCTATCGTCGACCGTTTTCTTGAGCACGCGCGGATCATGAAGTTCTATCAAGGCGGCGACGAAAAGCTGTTCATCAGTAGTGCCGACTGGATGCCGCGCAACCTCGATCGACGTGTCGAACTGCTGATCCCGGTCAGCGACGCGGCGTGCAGCGACCGACTGAAGGACGTGTTGGCAACTTACTTCAAAGACAACACCAACGCGTGGCAGATGAAATCGAATGGCGAATACCGCCTAGCCAAGCCCGGCAAGCACGCCGCCGTGCGATCACAGCGGGTGCTTTACGAAGACGTGGTCGCCCAGTGGCAAAAAGCGGACGCGAGTCGCCGATCCACGTTCCGGCCCATTCGAGCCGGTGAATGAAGCTGTTCGGCTAGACCGTCACTTCGACACTTAACGATTCGCCCTCGGCATAACGCTTGCGGATCGGTTCGACCTGCTCGGCGATAAACTCGTCGACCTGCTCGGGGGCACGGCCGACAAAGTCCAACGGGTTAATCTCCGTACTAAACTCTACTGCCGAGAATGCGGGATCATTCTTTAGTCGGTCGATCATGTCGTTCGGCAACCCCTGCGCATTGACACGTTCGGCGACTTCGCGGCTGTGGACCCGAATGCGTTCGTGCAAATCCTGCCGATCACCGCCGGCTTCGACCGCCCGCATCATGATGTTTTCCGTTTCCATGTACGGCAGTTCTTTGGCCAAGTTGTGGGCGACCGTCTTGGGATAGACCTCAAAGCCGCCGGCGATGTTTTGCATCAAGACCAACGAGGCGTCGATCGCCAAAAACGCTTGCGGGATGACCAAACGGCGGTTCGCACTGTCATCCAACGTTCGCTCCATCCACTGAGTCGCCGCGGTCATCGCAGGGCTGCTCTGCAAGCTGATGACGTAGCGAGTCAACGCGCAAATTCGTTCGCTCCGCATCGGATTTCGCTTATACGGCATCGCCGATGAACCGATTTGGTTCTTCTCGATCGGCTCCTCGACTTCCTTCCGGTTGGCGAGCAAACGCACATCGGTCGCGATCTTATGCAAACTTTGTGCGACTCCGCTTAAGGCATCCAGTAATTGCGCGTCGACTTTACGTGGGTAGGTCTGCCCGGTGACGGAGTAAACCTTCTCGAAACCCATCTTTTCTGCGATCTTGCGTTCCAAGCTTCGAACCTTGTCGTGGTCGCCGCCGAAGAGCTGCAAGAAGCTGGCCTGAGTTCCCGTGGTACCTTTGGCGCTGCGAGCGCAAAGCGTTTGAAGGCGATGCTCGACCTCTTGGAGATCCAAAATTAGATCATAGGTCCATAGACAGCATCGCTTGCCGATCGTGGTCGGCTGGGCCGGTTGCAGGTGAGTGAAACCGAGGCAGGGCAGGGCACGATACTCGACCGCGAAACGAGCCATTGCGTCGATCGTCGCCGCCAGGCGACGCGCCACCAATTGCAGCGCGTCACGGATCAAAATGACATCAGCATTGTCGGTAATAAAACAGCTGGTTGCCCCGAGGTGAATAATCTTTTTGGCGTTCGGGCACTGATCCCCGTACGCTTCCACGTGGGCCATGACGTCGTGGCGGCGGATTCGCTCATATTCCTTCGCGACATCGAGATTCAATTCGGTGCGAAATTTGCGTAGCTCGTCCAACTGGGCGTCACTGATGTCGATTCCTAGCTCCTGTTCGCTTTCAGCCAGGGCGATCCACATGTCCCGCCAGGTGCGAAAACGGCGTTGAGGCCCCCACAGGGTGGCCATCTCGCGCGAGGCGTATCGCTCGATCAGAGGGTTCTGGTAGGGGGTGTCGGCGGATAGCGAGGCAGTCTGGGTCATTTTGGAGAATTGCGAAGTGTCGGAAAATACGGCGTTTCGCCGCTAAAATGAGTTCGATAACATACTGTTGATCCCAAGACTGGCAATTCGTCATTCACCCCATTCGCACCGGACAGAATGGGATCTGAGTGGCCGAAGGGCCGGGGAATGACGATAGCGTGGTTGCATTTGCGAAGAATTCCCGCAGAAACAACTTTTTCCAGAGGTTCCAGCCACCACGCGAGGCGGAATCTGCCGAAAGACAACGATATGAAATCTTTTCTCCGATACAGCCAAAATCTTCTGTCGGTTTGCCTCCTCGCCGTGTTAGTGACCCCCGCACTGACCAAACGAGTGGCAGCACAAGAAAACCAGCCAGCCACAAAGTCTGACTTGGCGAATGCAGGCGATTCCTACGTCAACGCAGTCGACTTGCTCCCAGAATCGACCGCCGGTGTCGTTCGTATCCCCCGACTTCCTGATTTCTGCAACGCCTGGCAGCAAACCAATCTGGGACAGATGTTTGCTTCGAAGGAAATGCAGCCATTCATCGAAGCGCAGCGTGAGCGGGCGATGAGCTACTTCGACACCCTCGATCGCAAAATCGGCCTCAAAGCCAAAGACCTCTATGAGATCGCTTCCGGCGAAGTCGTATTCGCCTGGATGGCGTTCCCCAATGAGAAACGTCCTTTTTCGTTTTGCGTGATCGCCGATACCCGCGGCATGCGGAAGGACGCCGACGCGGTGGCGAAACAGATCGACACCGACCTAAAGGCTGGCGGCGCGACTCGGGAAGACATCTCCGTGGGCGAGGAGACGATTCGCGTTTATCGAACCAAGCCAAAACCGGGACAGCTCAAAGTCGAAGAGATCGCCTTGTCATGGAACGATGATCGATTCGTCGCGGCCGACCGCGAAATCGTTATCAGAAACTTGCTCGAGGCAGTCCGCGACGAAGACGCTCGAAAAGCATTCTCCAAACGCGAGACATACGTCGACGCGATGAAGCAATCGAGCGATGCGATCGCCCAGTCCAAAGACGACGCCGCGAAGGTGTGCTGGGAGTGGTACGCCGAGCCGTTTTCGATGGGCCGCATCTTGCGTGAAGTCTTTGAATACGACCGCCACGACGACCTAGACATCATCAACCTGCTCGAAGGTCAAGGGTTTGGCGTGATCGAAGCACTCGGCGGCGTCGGCGCTGTCAACGGCGACCGGTTCGATATCCTGCACCGAGGCGTCGTGTTGACATCTGGCAAACTGACCAAGGGCGCGCGGATGCTGCAACCGATCAATCAGCCACTGGAACCGGTGCCGGCTTGGCCAACATCTGACTGCGGCGCGTTCTATCGCATCCAATGGGATTTGGAAACTGCGTTTTGGTCCGCCGAGTCGTTGGTCAATGCTGCATTCGGTGATGACCTATTTCGTCCGATGCTCGAAGGCATCCGCGACGATCCGGCCGGACCGCAAATCGACTTTGCCAAAGACTTCATCCCGAACCTGGCGGATCAAATCCTGTTGATCACCGACAATACGACCCCCGTCAGCTTGGAATCGGATCGGATGTTAATCGCGGTGCGAATCGTCAACGCCGATGTTGTCGCCGAAGTGATCCGCAAGTGGATGGAAGTCGAACCAGACGCTGAGAAACTAGACGTCGAAGAGTTCGATGTTTGGCAAGTCAAACCTGGGAGCGGTACCAGCGATGATGACTTGGACGCAGACTTGGCCGAACTTGGGTTTGGTGGCGACATCGAAGACGACGTCGAACCACTACTAAATCACTGGGCCATCGCGGTCGTCCGCCACGAGGAAGAAGCCTACCTGATGTTTTCCAGCCACGCAGAGCTACTGGTCAAAATGGGAAAACGTTTCCGCAGTGCGGAGACAGGCGATGGGCTCGCGGAAACCAAGACCTGCGAAACGGTCATTGAGGCGATCAAGGACCTTGGCGCCAAAGAGGTCTTCTTGGACGGTGTCTACCAGCCCCATGTCTCACTACGGGCACGGTATGAGTTGCTCCGTCAGGGAAAACTGAAGGACAGCGATTCGGTATTGGCCAACCTGATCCGGCGGTTTGCCGAGGACGAAGAACGGATCAATCAAAACGATCCCTTGAAAGCTTCATTGCTGCCGCCGTTCGCCCAAATCGAAGACTACCTCAAAGGCGGCGGCGTCTTCTGGAATCGCTCGGAAAGCGGCTGGGACATGACCGGTTTCCTGCTCAAGGAATGACACACCAACGTTGACGATCCGAACGTGTGAAGTCGGACCTCTCAAGCCCTACGATCGAAAAGGGGTCAGGACTCAATAGTGAAGCACCCGTAGGGCCGTTCCGGCTATTGAGTCCTGACCCCTTTTCGAGGTTACCTAGCCTTTGGCTCGGTAGCAGCCGGCGCGACGTTGTTTCCTACAGCACGCGTTCGAGTTCTTCTAGCATTGCCGCGAGGACTCGCGAACGGACATCATCCAGACTGCCTTGCTGGAACGCGCCGGCGGCTGCTTTGTGGCCGCCACCGCCGAACCGTGATGCGACTTCGTTGCAGTCGAGATCACATCGGCTACGAAACGAAATTTTGAACCCGCCACGTCGCTGTTCGATAAAGATTACCGCGGCCTTGGTGTTACGAACCGCCAGGGTCAGGTTAATCGAATCCTCGGTGTCACTATGCAGGGCACCGACCGCTTCGAAGTCTCGATTTTCAACGTAGGTGTGAACCAAGGCGCCGTCGAGTTCGGTTGACGTTCGTGAAAGAATCAGACCGCGAAGTTTAAGCCGCTCCAGCGTGTCTCGCTCGTAGAGGTCTCCGTAAATTTCCGCCGGGACAACCCCGCAATCGATCAACCGTGCGATCACGCGATAGGTATCCGACGAAACGCTGCTGAACCGGAACCATCCGGTATCGGTTGCGATTGCCCCAAACAAAGCCGTCGCCATCTTGCGATCGATCGACACGCCTAAGGCATCCGCCGCCGCGACGACCAACGTTCCCGTTGCTTCTGCCTGGTAGTCCTTGTACATCGTCGCCCCCAGGTCTTCTTCGCCGACGTGGTGGTCGAGCACCATTTTGTCACAGGTCGCATTGCGAACGACGTCGGCCATATCGCCAAGCTGTCCCCAAGCGCTAGTGTCCAAAATCATGATGCAGTCACACGAAATCTCGTCGGCTTCGACATGATCGCCGAGGACTTCGATGGTGCCCGCGGGGTCGAGGAATTCCAGTGAAGGCGGGACGCGGTGGGCATTGATGATTCGTACGTCTTTGCCGAGCTTTCGCAGAATTCCCGCCATCCCTAGTTCACTGCCGATCGCGTCGCAGTCCGGCCGCACATGACTGACTAACACGAAGGATTGGTAATGACTGATTTGGTCGGCAAAACGTTTCCAATGAACACTCATGATGATTCTTTAGCGAGAGAGGCTGTTTGCAAACATTGGCGGCATGATCGAATGTCCCGCTGCAACTGGGCGACCAGGGCATCCGCCGATTCAAAGCGTTCGATGCCTCGAACACGGGCGACAAAGTCGACAGCGATCGACTTTCCGTAAAGGTCAGCCTTGTAATCCATCACATGGACTTCGACTTGTTCGGGAACGCCGGAACCGAACGTCGGGCTTTCGCCGAGATGGATCGCCGCGGGGTGCGCTCGATCATCGATCCAGGCAGTTCCGGCATATACACCCGTCGCAGGCATGACGACGTCGGAGACCTTGATGTTGGCGGTCGGAAACCCAATCGTTCGCCCTCGACCATCGCCGCGAATCACTTCGCCGATTACCCGATGTGGAACATCCATCATCGCATGCGCCGCCGCGACATCGCCGTCGGCAAGACACTGCCGAATTCGCGTACTGCTGATGATTTCGCTGCCTTCGCTACGTAGTTCGGCGGCGACGAATTCGATACCGTGCTGCTGACAAAGTCGCGTCAATAAGTCGACGTTACCTTGCCGCCCCTTACCGAAACAAAAGTTGGCACCTTCGACCATCCCTGCGGCACGCAGGTTATTGATCATTAACGCATCAAAGAACGCTTCCGCCGTCAGATCCAGCAGGTCCTTGGTGGTTTCGATCACCACCAAATAGTCGATCCCCAGTCGTTCCATCCGACGGGCTCGTTCGGAAATCGTCGACAGACGACGCGGTGCCGCATCGGGTCGCAGGATTGCGATTGGATGGGGATCGAACACGCAAGCCACCGTTGGTGCGTCCAATCGCCGGGCGAGTTGCCGTGTCTGACGGAGCAGGGCAGCGTGCCCGAGGTGAACACCGTCAAAGTTGCCGATCGAAGCCACACAACCATGAAGCGCAGCGGGGATCGTCGCTGCGGTAGCATCGGCGAGCGAAACGATCTCGGTCACAATAGCTGGTCAATAATAGGGGAAGGGAAGAAACCGTAGTTTGGTCGAAACGGATGCTTCTGGCGAGTGGGGAAACCGCACCCACCTAAGCGAAACGGCAGGGTCGTTGGCCGGGATTGGAATTCGGGCAACAGCACTCGCCCACTGATCGAAGTCGAATTCTCGGTTGCGACAATCCGCCGGAAGTCTTGCCTACGGATCTTCCCCGTTGGTGGCATTGAATTGACCAGACCGGGGGCATGTAATGCGTCCGGTTTGGCCTCGCCCACAAGGGAGGTGGAGACAAAAAGCGAATAAAACTAACGCATTCGGTCAAACAGCCACTTTGGTTTACCGCTGCGAAGCCCATCGATCAACACCGCGATGATGATGATGATCCCGATGATGATATGGGTGTAAGTGTTGGGGATCGAAAGCATCGTGCATCCGCTACTGATCGATTTGATGATCAGTGCCCCAATAATCGTCCCCAATACCGAGCCTCGACCGCCACTTAAACTGCCGCCCCCGAGGACCACGGCTGCGATAATCTCCAGTTCTTTTCCGGTACCGTCAGACGGGTTGCCATTTTTAACGTTGGCGAAGTAGAGCAGGGCACCGACAGCAACAAACACGCCCGAAAACGCGTACACCGCGACCGTTGTCATCCCGACGCGAATCCCGCATAGCCTGGCCGTCGCAGGGTTGGATCCCACCGCGACGACGTTGCGACCGAAAACAGAGAAGTGCATCAGTGCCGCGACGGCGAGTCCCAACACAATGGCGATCAACGCACTCGACGGCACATGCAGAAAATCAAACCAGTAGTACTCCGAATTGCTTCCCGTATAACACAAGTGCCGCAACCAATCGGGCAAGTGATCAGGTTCGGGATAGACCGTCGACTCGCTCGCCAATACCTGTCCGATGCCGAGAAAGATCGTCATCGTACCGAGTGTCACGATGAAGGGAACGATCTCGGCCATCGCGATAATCAAGCCATTGATCAAACCACAGACAACGCCCACCCCAAGCCCAGCGGCGAGTGCACAAACAATCCAAAATGTTGCCTCGTCTTGTCCGATGGGAACCGTATGGTCACGGAAGGCGACGGCGAGCGCGGTCCCGCACAATGTGAGCGCTGTGCCGGCTGACAAATCGATCCCGCCGGCAATGATAATCATCGTCATCCCAAGCGCTGGGACGGCAACCAACGCTGCCGAGTTGGCGATCACACGAGCGTTTCGTGCCGAGAAGAAACTCTGACTGCCGTACTGGTAGTCCAGGATCGAGAACAACCCGATCACAACAAACAGTGCGTAAGTGGGGCCGAGTCTCCCGAGGAATTTCCAAATGGAATTGGGTCGTTGCTTACTTTCAGTCATCGTTTGTAAAGGTGAATCAGTTCACACGTTTGGCAGGTTTCAACTGACCGCTGCCGCCATCAAATCTTCCTCGGTCCATTCCTTCGACTTCCGAACTTCGATCAGTTGACCACGTGCCATCACGCCAATTCGGTCACAAACGGCGAGTAGTTCGGGCAAGTAAGAGCTGACGAAGACGATTGTACGTCCCGACGCGGCAAGTTCACCAATCATGCGGTAAATCTCGGCTTTTGTCCCGATGTCGATTCCCTTGGTCGGTTCGTCAAGAAGATAGACGTCGGCATGCTGTGCCAACAATCGGGCAAAGGCGACCTTTTGCTGATTACCGCCGGATAGTTCCGACACCGACTGGTCCGCACTATGAGCCTTGATCTCGACCTGATGGATCAAACGCTCGGTTTCCTTGCGACGCGATCGCAGATTAATCCAACCGAACAAGCTGAATCGGTGATGGTTCCCCATGCACACATTCTCGGTCACCGAAAGGTTTTGTGCCAAGCCTTCGGTTTTCCGGTCTTCGCTTAGTAGTCCAAACCCGGCCTTACGTCTGGCACCGACGCGGTGCGGTAAACTGCGTCCCTCCAGTTGAACGTGTCCTTGGTAAGTCGGCTCAAGAGCATACAAACAACGCAACAATTCCGTCCGTCCCGCGCCGACTAACCCGGCGACACCAAAGATTTCGCCCTCGTAAATACGCAGCGACACATCAGTCGGGGCAGGGGAGGCAGACACGTTTTTCAGTGTCAAATGCGGCATTCCGACATCGTGCGGCACGTGTGGGAACAAGTCATCAACATCGCGACCGACCATCATCGAAATGATTTGGTCGTCGGTCACCTCGTCCAGTCGCCCCTCACCGACGCTGTGCCCGTCACGCAGCACCGCATAGTCATCGGCGACGCGCCGGACTTCTTCGAGAAAGTGGCTGATGTAGATGATCGCCATTCCGCGATCACGCAACTGCCCGATGATTTCGAACAATCGCTCGACGTCCGCGGCAGGCAACGAACTTGTCGGCTCATCGAGCAGCAAAATCTTCGCGTCACTAATGAGCGCCCGGGCGACCTCGATCAGTTGGCATGTCGCGATCGACTGATCACCGGTTCGAGCTTTCGGGGATAGGTGCCCCAGTCCGACACGTTCCATAGCGTCGCGAACGATTGTTCGCTGGGCAGTGCGAAGCAGGGTTCCGAGACCGGTCCCGGACCGCCCAAGCATCAGATTGTCTTCGATACTGAGGTCCGGCGCCAAAGTGAGTTCCTGGTAAACAATCGCGACTCCACGTTGGCGTGCGTTGATCGGGCCACTGGGCGCGTAACGTTGTCCGTCGAGCAGCATCGCCCCGGAGTCGGGTCGGTGAGCACCGCTGAGAGTCTTCAGCAACGTGCTTTTCCCCGCACCATTCTCGCCGATCAATGCCAAGACGCGACCGGCTTGTGCTTTCAAGCAGACACGATCCAAAGCGATCGTTGGGCCAAATCGCTTGCTAACGTCGGTGACTTCTAACAGCGAACTCAATCGACAATCTGTGGCTTGAGTAGCTTTTTCATTTCCTCTTCGTCCATGTTGTCTGGCGTCGCAAGGTACTCACCGGTGCTTTGGAATGCTTCGGCAGATTTTCCTTCAAGTGAGCCGATAAGAGACATCACACTTTGGTATCCCATTTGAATCGGATCTTGGAGGACGATTCCATGAACGTTTCCTTCGCGCATCCCTTCGATCAACGCATCGCTGGGGTCGAAGGCAATGAACTTCACCTTGCCTTGTAGACCGGCGTTCTTAATCGCTTCTAATGTCCCGTTGGCATTCGGTTCGCAAACCGAAAAGACCCCGTCGACCTCGTCCCCGTAGAGTTGCAACAACTGATCGGCTTTTTCCTTGGCCGATGTCGCGGTATCACCGCCATACTGGTCACTCGAAAGGACGTTGATGTCCGGATACTTTGAGAGGCCATCCAAGAAACCGTTCTCACGCTGTTCCGTACTCTCACTTCCGGCTAGATATCGCAACAAGATCACGTCGCCTTCTTCGCCGAGCGCCTTCGCCATTGCGTCGGCTGCCATCTGACCACCTTTAAAGTTATCGGTGGCGACATAGCTGACAATGGCAGGCCCCTCATCGAGTCCACTGTCAAAAATTACAACCGGGATGCCTTCGCCGATTGCCTCTTCGACGGCGTCAACCAATCCACCTTTTTGATTGGGTGCCAACACGATGCCGTCGACACCACGGGTGATCATGTCTTTGACCACTTCGATCTGGCTACCGGTATCACTTTCGACGACCGGTCCTTTCCAAATGACTTCAACATCACCGATTTCATCGGCGGCTTTCTCGGCGCCAAAATGAACCGACTTCCAAAACTCGTGGCTAGTGCCCTTGGGGATCACCGCGATCCGGCGAACGGCGTCGGCGTTATCGGATCCGGCCTTCGGCGAACAACCAGCGACCACGATCGTCAGCGTGGCAAGAATCAGTTTCAGCGGAGTGTATTGCTTCATCACGATTGAAAAGGGAAAAGGAAGGAGGGCAGGGGAGAGTCCATCGTCAGCCAGGCGCAGCCACGGGATTAAAAACAACAGTCGTTAGAACTCCGTTACAAACTAAAAATCCGGATGTGAACCGTCAGCCGACGGGTGTTAGCCCCGGTGATTGTGACGCAACCGTAGCTAACGCCATGCGGCTTATCCCGATACCAGTAAAAAAGGCATAGGCCTTGGCCCAGATCACGGATGCATGTTCAAAACAGAGCTTCATCAAACCCTCATGATAACCGATGCGGTCATTCGATTGCTCGGATCGCGGCCGGAAGATGGCCAAGAATTTCACGGCAAGTCAGTGATGCTTGCCCGATCGCTTGGGCGGCGAAATCGCCAGCCAAGCCGTGCAAATAGACGGCCAACGTCGCGGCGTCGAATGCGCCCAGCCCTTGCCCCAACAAAGACGTCACCACTCCGGTCAATACGTCTCCGCTACCCGCGGTCGCCATGCCAGGATTGCCAGTGCGATTGCGGTAAACTTGAACTCCTTGTGAATTTTGCGCCGGCACGTCGGCGGTGGCCGCGGTCTTCAGCAACTCACCAGAGACAACCCAGGTCGGCCCGCCTTTGACAACGATCGTCATGCCAAACCGTTCCGCCAAAGACTTCGCCGCTTCGATCTGGGCGTCGCGATCTTTAGCGGAAACGCCGGTCAATCGTGCGAGTTCGCCGGGGTGCGGCGTCAGCACTAACGTGGACTGATCCAGCGGCAAAGTTGACTTGCCGCGGTGCTCTGAATTCCGAAGCAGGGCAGGGGAGTGCAGCCAATTCTCCTTGGCAATAATGTTGATCGCGTCGGCATCAAAAACCCGATGTTGATCGGCTTGCCAGAACAGTTGCTCGACCAAAGCCGTCGCCCCAGCCCCGGTGCCCATCCCGGGACCGCAGCCGACCACGTCATACGGCTTGGTGTTGACCGAGGCGTCGGCCCCAAAGGCCCCTACACCGTCATCTTGAATTGGAATCGTCATCACCCCTGGATGAAAGCCGGCGACGGTCTCCAGACAACGATCAGGGATCGCTACCGAAACCAATCCCGATCCGGTGGCCAGTGCCGCCATCGACGACAGTGAAATGGAACCGGCCATCCCACGCGAGCCACCGACAAGCAAGACGCGACCGAAGTTTCCTTTGTGGGCATCGGCCGCCCGATAGGGCCATCGCTGATCGGCGGGAGCGGATTCGATGAACGGAGGAGGGGAGGGGACTTTCATGATTCAATCACGACAAACGACATGGACGACCGACCTGCGACGCGTTTCACCTTACTCTTCTTCATCAGATGCGTTTCGGTTCTCGGGTCGATTGAATTCAGGACTTTTCACGACCAAGCCTGACAGATAGGCCGCTTTGAAGCCGGCGTCGATATTGACAACGGCCACATTGGACGAGCAACAGCTAAGCATGCCCATCAATGGGGTCAGTCCGCCTAAAGTCGCGCCGTAACCGACGCTGGTCGGAACCGCGAACACCGGCACAGAAAGATGTCCTCCCACCGCGGCCGGTAGCGCACCTTCCATTCCAGCGATAACGATGACCGCGGCGGCTTGTCGTAATTCCGGTACCGCGGCAAGCAACCGATCCGGTCCGGCGACGCCAATGTCGTTAAAAGAACGAAACGGGATCCCCATCCAGTGCAAGGTTTCGATTGCTTCTTCACACACCGGTGCATCGGTGCTACCGGCGGTGACCACGGCCACGTGACGAACCAACCGTGTAGCCGACATGTCCAGAGGACTCGGCGTCTTGTTGGCGGCGGCACCTGCCAATAAGCATCGTGCGTCAGGATTGTAGCGAACCTCGGGAATAAACTCGGCGACCGCCTTTGCGGTTTCATCGGTCACTCGGGTCGCCAGCGAATCTTGGCCGGCCTGTCGCTGCCGACGCATGATTTCGGCGATCAATTCCGCCGGTTTGCCAGCCCCATAGATCACCTCGGCGAACCCACATCGGCGCTGGCGATCCAAGTCCAATGTCAGCGGGAGCGAGACTCCGCTGCCCGCCGATTCAGTGTCCGCCGAGCTAAGCTGGAGGTTGCCCGGGGGGGAGGTCAACCGCGAGACCGCCGTTTCGACGCTCGTCTTCCCGGTAGCGACGCCGGCAAGCAGGGCGGCCAAGTCGTCGGTGGAAACATCGGATCGGTGGGGCATTCGTCAGGTTGTCTTCGTTGGGGGCTGGCAATCGGCGGCGTCGATGCTTCAATAGGGAGGCAATTATCGTACCACGAGCTCGTTTTCATCGTTTCGATCAAGGATCAAAGTACATGTCGACCAAAAAGTGTGTCCTCGCTTACTCCGGCGGACTGGATACGTCTGTCATTCTGGGCTGGCTTCAAGACCAGGGATACGAGGTCCATGCGGTGTACGTCGACCTCGGTCAACCTTGTGAAGACCGCGACGCAATCATGGAGAAAGCTCGGACTTGTGGTGCCGCGTCGGCGCGTTTAATCGATGTCCGCGAGGAATTGTGCCGGGACTTTGCCTTCCCCGTACTCGCTTGGCAAGCCAAGTACGAACAGATTTATCTGCTCGGCACCTCGATCGCGCGACCGCTGATCAGCAAAATCTGCTTGCAAGTCGCTCGCGAAGTCGGTGCGAAAGCATATGCCCATGGTGCGACAGGGAAGGGCAACGACCAATGTCGCTTCCAACTGGCCGCCGAAGCCCTCGACCCGACCGTCGAAATCATTGCCCCCTGGCGGATCAAAGAATTCCGTGAAGCCTTCCCCGGCCGAACGGAATTGATCGATTACTGCGAAAAGAAAAACATCCCCGTCAAAGCGTCGACCGCCAAACCCTACAGCAGCGACGAAAACGTTTTGCACATCAGCTACGAAGCCGGCCAGTTGGAAGAACTGGACGTCAATGGTGTCGAACTGGTCGACTTCGGAATGGGCGTCAGCCCACAAGAAGCTCCTGACAAAAGCGAATCGGTCACGATCGGCTTCAAGTCGGGCGTTCCGGTCACGCTGGACGGAAAAGAAGTCTCCGCACTCGAAATGGTCGAGCAGCTCAACACGATCGCCGGCCGCAATGGTGTCGGACGGATCGACATGGTCGAAAACCGCTTCGTCGGAATGAAGAGCCGCGGTGTTTATGAATCGCCCGGCATGACCGTTCTTTACGACGCGCTGATGTACATCGAACAACTCGCGATGGACCGCGACCTGATGCACCTGCGTGATCGCCTGGCCCCCGAAGTCGCCGAGATGGTCTATTACGGATTCTGGTACACGCCAAAGATGGACGCCTTGATGTCGTTCATCCAACAAGCACAAACGCCGGTCACCGGAGAAGTAACGCTCAAGCTCTACAAAGGCAACATCTCTGTCGACTCACGCAAGAGCCCGAACAGCCTTTACGACGAAGAGATCGCAACCATGGAAGGTGGCGGGTCGTACAACCAAGACGACGCCGAAGGTTTCTTGCGAATCCAAGGTCTGCCGAGCCGAGTCCAAGGTCGCATCACACCGCGACAGTATTAAGCGGTAGCATTGAGCTGCGATCCGGCAAACGATGCCCATCATCCGATCGAGTCGACCGCCGGCAGCCGAATAGCTGCCGGCGTTTTTTAATAGGCGGTAGGCTTACAAGGCCGGCAGGCGTGTCAATCCAACGTATCGTCGGCCAACGGCTCGTTACCGCGTGGCGTCACCAGCGCGTTGAACGTCGCCGGCGGCA
This sequence comes from Roseiconus lacunae, assembly GCF_008312935.1. Lineage (NCBI taxonomy): Bacteria > Pseudomonadati > Planctomycetota > Planctomycetia > Pirellulales > Pirellulaceae > Roseiconus > Roseiconus lacunae. The sequence goes on from NZ_VSZO01000012.1 coordinate 96,893, forward strand.
TCTCGTTGGGTAAAAAATGCCCACGCCCGTCGACGGTCACCACCGTCACCCCGCTCTTGATCATCCCCCCTGGTTCGACGCCCAGGTTCCCATTAATCACGCCTCGCATCTTGGCAAAATCGTAGTCGAGCGGTTCGGTCCAACCACCGCCGGCCCGATTCGAGGGCGCCGCGCCGGCGATCAACAGAATCGTTTGCGCCGGCTTATCGGTGACATCTTCCGGGCCGAGCGGCCCCTGCGGCGGAAACAAGGTGCCTTTACCGGTGACCATGTAATAACCTGCCCGCCCGATGATTGTGGAATCATCCGCCGGGTGCAAATAAACCTCCGGCATCATGTAGGCCGCATCAATATTTGTGGGATGATTCCACGGCTTGCCTAAATCAAATCCGTCGTACATCGTTTGCTCGCCGAGATAGGGCAACAGCAGTACTCGCCATGAATGCATCGGCATGCCCGCGGCGTTGCGTATCATCGGCGGTGGATAAACACCGTAGTCCGCCGCATAAGCGTTCATCGCCGCCGCGATCGTTTCAAGGTTACTGAGCGATGCCCGTTGCTTACGAACTTCGGCCAACCGTGTCACACTACTGCCGCCGAACTGAACGATCACAAACACCAGTGAAACAAGCAGCAGCAGCACCACGCCTGCCGCGATCAACTTCCCCATCGATCGCGCCGCCGGTCTCAATGGCATGTCAGTAGCAGAATGTTTGGCCGCGCCGGTAAAGTCCGGGATTTCGATCGCACCGCCACAGGTAAAACACTCGCCCGACTGCCCGCTGTAACGATCCTCTACCTGAGTTTTGGCGGAGCAATGAGGGCAGGTAAACAGATAAGGCATCGATGTCGTCAGTAAAAACGGGCGTGTATCCGGGGTCCATTCTTCTGCCTCACAGTATAACCTTCTTGAAGCGCCGTGCTTTGGCCCAGCTGGAACTTCGTGTTCGATCGGCCGTACGCCCAACATCAACGTGACAGAGGAACAGACCCTTGCGAGTGGTATTGCAGCGAGTCAGCGAAGCGTCCGTCAAAGTGGACGAAGAAATCGTCGGTCAAATCAACCATGGCTTCGTCGCCTTAGTCGGAATCGGCCACGGCGATGATGAAAAAATCATCGAGTGGATGGCAGACAAAACCGTCCAGTTACGCGTATTCGAAGACGACGCGGGCAAGATGAACCGCTCCCTCGCCGATGTCAGCGGTGGCGTACTCGCGATCAGTCAGTTCACTCTTTACGGTGACTGCCGCAAAGGGCGGCGCCCCGCGTTCACGGCCGCCGCCGCACCCGAAGTCGCCAAACAGCTTTACGAACATTATGTCAATGCGATCGGCAAGCATGGCATCGAAGTCCAAACCGGAATCTTCGCCGCCGATATGAAGGTCTCACTGATCAACGACGGCCCGGTCACCATGCTGCTCGACCGCGAAGCGGATGCGTAAGCGGAGAAGGGCAGGGCGGTTCGCAAATCCGGACGTGCCCCATCAGCCGACGGACGTTAGCCCCGGTTGTTGCACCGAGACCGTGGCGAACATCAATCAGCTCATCCTAATTTTAGATGTTGACCGATCGCTAACGATAATCCTGCGGTCGACTCGCACGAAACATCGGTGGCTGCCAACCAGGAGCCGACCATGAATCTTGCTCGGTCAAATCATAGCGAGCCCGCTCACGCAAACGCCCGGCGATTTGATTGTCACTGGCAGCGATATAGATCAGCGCAAACAACATCGCGTAAACGATGACGTTGGCCAGCGGATTGGTCCCCAAAAACTTCAATGCGGTTCCGAACGACTTCTTCGTCCTCAATCGCCCGACGCCGACTTCGACCGCCCAGATCTCGTCCAAAATCAGATGAACCATAAAGCCGACGACAACAGCGACGGCTTTATAGGCACGCTCGGCATTACTAGGACATGGCATCACCAAGTAGGCGATCAATCCCGCCGAAGCGGCCGCCGGAATGCTATGCCACATTCCACGATGGACGGTAAAGCGTTTGAAAAATTCAAAGGCGACAAATCGGATCACAACGTAAATCAACATCGCCGCTAGCGCCATCGATTCATGCGACAAGTCTAAGTCCCGAAATCGATTGAGCATCATCATCGGGATAACCGCCGCGGCGAACATACTGATCTCGCGAAGCGGAATCCCGCCGTCACTGTCCAAGTCCGGCAACATGCCGCTGACCGAACAAAGACCGCCAGCCAAAATACTCGTCTCAAGTGTCATCGATTGACTCGTCACGCCCCAGTAGCCATAAGCGGCTCCGACGGCGGTGCTGGCGGTGATGTGCGTTTTAAAATCAGCCACGCTAGCAAATCAATTCTGGCAAATTCGGGAACGATCGAAACGAATCTAAAACTGGGCAATCGTATGTAACGCGTCGCCGCCGCTTGTGCCAAGAGCGATATCGCGATTGATCTTCGCCCCGATTCGGCGATCGACTATAAGGATCGACGTGACCGCTACAAAATCGACACTCGAGCCAACTTTCTCTCGGGCCAGCTTTCAGGCCGCCCCCTGGAGCCCATTGGCAGGAGCCCATTGATCGATGCAACCCTACGACTATGTCATGCTAGCAATCCTCGTCGGCGCGGGCCTGTTTGGCGCCGTGAAGGGATTTGCATGGCAACTAGCATCGATCTCGTCGATTGTGGTCAGCTACTTCGTTGCGTATCGATTTCGCGAGCCGCTGAGTCAATCGATCGAGGCCGAGCCGCCTTGGGATCTATTCCTGGCGATGTTGATTCTGTTCATTGGCACATCGCTGGTGATATGGGTCGCATTCAACATGGTGCGTGAGACGATCGACCGAATGCGACTTAAAGAATTCGATCGTCAAATCGGCGCATTGTTTGGACTAATTAAAGGAGCGCTGTACTGCACGCTGATCACGCTGTTCGCGGTCACGCTAATGGGCGACGCGATCCGATCACAAATCGTCGCCAGCAACAGCGGACGCTTCATCGCTCGGAATCTAGACCGCAGCGAATCGGTGATCCCTCCGGAAGTCCATCACTTTTTGCAACCGTACTTGGAGCGATTCGACGCCGAATTCGAAAACGCTCCCGAGCAACCCAACGCGACACAGTCGGCCGCACAATCTGCGGCAACCATTCAGCGAAACGTCACGCAGTCGGCGATGCGATGAACAGACGCAGGGCACAGCAAAATCCACCGGCGCGGAACAGGCGATCGGCGCACGAACTTGCTCAAATACGGGAAAAATCGCACTGCGAATACAACATAAGAGTGATTATCGGACGTTGCAAATAGGGCGGTTTTGACCGGTTTGGCCAATTCCTAACCGACCTGCGACCATCCACGGTGGTCGTTCGTTGCTTCGCTGCCGAGCCAAACGCATGGACCTCGGCTGGCCTAAGACGCCACACTGGAATGAATACTCAGCCGCTAAACGGCCGGACACACAGATCACGAAAAACAACGCGACCGCCCCTGCGGCTTGGTTGTCGACAACCAAGCGCGGGCTGCAATTGCTTGGTTGTCGACAACCAAGCAAACGTCACGATCACGCCTCGGCAAGCTCAGCTTGCCCTTCCATAAACACGCCGATCTGACGAAATTTTTCGTAGCGTGAATCGAGCAACTCGTCGACCGATTTGGTCTCCAGATCGGCGAGCGTCTTCGCCAGGTACGACTTCAAACGCGACGCCATTTGGTGATGGTCACGATGTGCCCCACCGAGCGGTTCTTCGATGACATCATCGACGACACCCAATCGCTTCAGATTGTCGCTGGTGAATTTCAATGCCGTCGCGGCTCGCGGTGCGTGCTCGTGACTTTTCCACAAAATGCCCGCGCAGCCTTCGGGACTGATGACGCTGTAATAGGCGTGCTGCAAAACCGCGATCCGGTCACCGACGCCAATTCCGAGTGCGCCGCCGGACCCACCTTCGCCGATGACGACGCAGATGATCGGAGTCTTCAACTGGCTCATCTTGAACATGCTTTCGGCGATCACCTGAGCCTGTCCTCGTTCTTCGGCACCGACGCCCGGATAGGCTCCGGGTGTATCGATGAAGCAGATCAACGGCAGTTTGTACTTTTCCGCCAACCGCATCTTCGTCATCGCCTTGCGATAGCCTTCCGGATGGGCGCAGCCGAAGTGGCACGCGGCACGTTCCTTGAACGTTCGACCTTTCTGGTGTCCGAGCACCATGACCTTGAAGCGATCCAGCTTGGCAAATCCGGACAACATCGCGCGGTCATCACCGAAGTGCTTGTCGCCATGCAATTCGACAAAGTCATCGAATGCCAGATTCAAATAGTCTGCCGTATAAGGCCGATTCTTGTGTCGCGCCACCTGCACCGTTTGCCAGGGATCCAACCCCGAGTAAACGTCGCGCAATTGCTTGACCAAATCCAAACGCAGCGATCGCAACTCTGCCTCGGCAGATTCGTTGCGATCGGTTTGCCGTTCGAGCACATTGATGCGGTTTTCGGTTTCCGCAATTTCCAATTCAAAATCTAATCCGGGTCCGGCCATTTATTGTTAGTCCTGTTCGGGATCGAGTTCATCGGCGGTTGGTTTGCGGATCATATCGTCCGCACCGCGAATGCCTGGCAAGTGGTCAAACACGCTGACTTCGGGCTTGCGAGGCCGTTTGTTCCAAAGCTCCATGGAGCGAACTTCTTTCAGTACATCCCACATCGACTGGGGACGACTACCTGGCGACTTCGCCATCATTCGCTTGACAATATCGGCAAAGTCTTTTGAGACGTTGTTGTTGTAAGCGATCGGGCTAGGTACTTGGGCGTTGAGGTGTTTGTTGAGCAAATCGTTCGGTGTGTCTCCGGTGAACGGTGGCTTTCCGGTCGCCATTTCAAACAAGACACATCCAAACGAATAGATATCGGTTCGCTCGTCACAGACCTTACTGCGGATTTGCTCGGGAGCCATGTAGCTGCGAGTTCCCTTGGCGAGCCCACCTCGGTGGAACAGTTTTCCGAGTCCGGTTTTCTTTTTCTCGCTGATCGTGAAGTCAATCAGTTTTGTCTCGCCGTCGCGGCTGACCAAAAAATTATCCGGCTTGACGTCCAAGTGAATCCAACCTCGGGTATGCATGTAGTACAACCCTTCGCCGGCCTGCTCGATAATTTTGTTGAGCATGTAGGCGAGTGAATCCGGGCCGCGGCGCAGCGCCTGTTTGAGGTTCAATTCGCTGAATAGTTCGAGCACCAAGAACGGTCGCTCGTTGGCATAAAGATGGTCAAGGATCCGAATGATCCGCGGGCTGTTCTGCAGGTCTTGCCCGACGTTGTACTCGTGCTTGAGCAAGTTGACTTCGCCTTTGTCCTTGGCGACCGATCCCTTCAAGATTTTTAGCGCGTAGCGCTGATTGTCATTTTCGTCGATCGCTTCCCAGACTTCGGCGGTGGAGCCGGAACGGATGAGTCGGGCCAGGCGATAGGGGCCGAAGAAGTCTCGGGTCTTTGTCATTAGATTTCGGTGCGAAAAGCTCGTGCGTGATTCCGGCTCGTCATCATAGTTCACCGCCCTGCCCTGGGAAAAGGTCGCAACAACGACGGCGGAAAGGGTGAAACTGTAAAAAGCCGGTATTTCGCGAGATTTCCAGCCGCCGGGAGTCTAATTTCGCCGGTTGAGGACTTCTTGATAGATGCCCCGAATCTGGCGGGTCATCGCTTGGTGCCGAAACCGCTCGGTAAATCGCGACTGCCCTTCCCTGCCCAGCCGCTGACGCAGTTCAGCATCTTGAGCCAGCCGGATCAACGATGTCGCGAGCTGCCGGCAATCACGAGGCGGAATTAGGTACCCGGTTTCATCGCTGATGACCACTTCCCTCGCCCCGTCGACATCGAAACTGACGGCCGGCTTTCCGGCGATCAGGGCCTGAGGCAGCGCCCGCGCGAGTCCCTCGCGCAACGACGTGTGAACGAGCACATCCATCGCCCCGATCAGTTCCGGCACCGTTTCGGGGGAAACCAACCCCGTGAAGATAAAGTGCTCCTTTAAACCAATTTCGTCGATCCGCTGCTCCAACGATTCCTTAAGAATGCCATCTCCGACCAACAGAAAACGAACTTGCGGACATTGCTCGATCACCTGCTTTGCCGACGTGATCAAGTCATCGTGACCTTTGAGATGAAACAGTCTCGCAACTTTTCCGACCACCACGTGATCATCGTCAATGCCATAGCGTTGCCGGACCGCGTCGCGACGCTCATTGGCATGAACGAACGGATCAACATTCATCCCACTATAAACGGTCGTGAATTTTTCGCGCGGCGCAACGTCGGCCTCGACCATCAAATCGGTCATCGCATCGGCAACGGACACGATGCGATGGCAGCGTCGGGCGGCATACCGTTCACATCGTTGGAAAAAAGACTTCGCTAACTTGGGTTGAAAATCATGAAACGGGGCCCCATGAACCGTATGAATCACCGCAGGCACATTCAGTGACCACGCGGCGAGGCGTCCCAGCAGCCCCGCCTTGGCGCTGTGCGTATGAACCACGTCGGGCCGATACTCACGAAGCGTGTTACGAATCGATCGATAAGCCGACCAATCCATTGACGGATGAATGTTTCGACGCAGGTCGGGCAGCAGTCGAATGTCTAACTCCCCTGCCCTGCCCCACGAAGCTGCCTGCGGCAATTCTGACGATACGCCAGATGGCGATCGATCGCGGGCGTTGGCAAATCCGCCACGCTCCAACAGGTCACCCTCGGGTCCGAGCGCTGGCCCCGTCACTAACATGACTTCGTCGTCATGTTCGTGAATCAAATCCAAGCAGTTCAAAAGAGTATTTTCTTGCGCCCCGCCGATGATCATTCGTGTGATAACGTGAGCTACGCGCAAGACAACGCCTCTAACAATCGAAGTCTCTGTCGTTCAAATAACGCGAACATTATTGATGTCGTTTCAAGAATTGATCGATGTCGGTCACGACCGTTTGAATCCAATCTGGACGGTTCCAATGCCCATGCGCGGCGTTTTCGTGAATCACCAAGCCCGTCGGACGGCCGAGAGCCTTCATCTTTGAACGGGTCTTTTCGTTTCGTGACGGGTTGTCTTTGCTTCCGCTAATAAACAGAGTCGGAGGCATCGTTTTGTCGACTTGCTCAAACGCATCGGCGAGATGATATAGCGCGGACTGTTCATTGACATCGCCTCCCAACCAGGCTACCGAATTGGAAGCATCAGGATTCTCAAGCGATCGATCGGCGACCGATCCGCTTGCGATTTCGAGCGGACCGGCGAGCACGACGGCCGCGGCCAAGGATGTGTCATCATCGCGATTGTCGCGATGCTTTAATTGATCATTGGCGTCGCCGGCCGCCATCAGGCCGACCAAGTGGCCTCCGGCTGACCCGCCGACCGCGGAAATTTTCAGCGGGTCGATTCCAAACCGATCGGCATGCTTGCGAAGGTAGGCCGTCGCCGCGTTACAGTCTCGGATGGCGGCGGGGAAATGAGCTTCACCGGCCAAACGATACTCAATCGCTGCCGTGACATAGCCGAGTTCCGCCAGCCGTAGTGCGAGCGCCCGGAACTTGGTCTTGTCCCCCTTGCGCCACCCACCACCGTGGACGACCACGATGGCTGGCCTTGGTGCCTCGACCGATTGGGGCTCGAACACGTCCATCAACAACTCTCGATTCCCATCTCGGTGATAAACGACATTCAGGCTCGTCTTGATACTTTCATCGATTGCCGTCGACGTCGGGGCGTCTTGATCTCCATGCATCGGTGGGTTCGGCGAGACAGCAATCCCGCCGACGTCCACGGCATACAAACCGCCGAAGGTACTGAGGTAAAGCGATTGCCCCGTGTTACCCGCAACAATGGCATTGATCGGTCGTTGTGGAGGCTGAATACTACCGATGGATTTGCCGGACGCGTCGTAGACATGAACCGCCTTGGCACCGGTGACATAGACATTGCCGGCGCGATCAACACACATCCCGTCACCACGGAATCCGTCGTCCGTTTCAGGAAGCTGCGCCCATGGCTGTGCGGATTGATCGGCGGGCGCGTCCTTGTCTAGATCGATGCGATAGATCACGCCGGTCCGGGCCGAAGAGCAATACAAGGTCTTTCCCGAAGGGGACAAGGCAATCCCGTTGGGGGCTACCAATCCAGTAGCCACATCTTGAAACTTTCCGTCCGCCGAGATGTGGCGAACGGTTCCCTGACGAGTCATCGTGACATAAACGTTGCCGTGCGCATCGACGGTCAAATCATTGGGCCGTTCGTCAGCTTTGAACTGAGCAAGGGTTTTCGGTTTGCCGCCGGAAAAAGGACGATCGAGGAAGGCAATGCGGGCACCTGGATTATCGGAAAGGTACAACCGTCCGAGCTGAAAAGCAGTGCCGGAAATCGCCACGCCTTCGAGCATCACCTTTGGTTTTTGATCTGGCTTTCGCAAGTTGTACAGACGCAGTGTTTTCTTCTTGACGTCCGGAACAAACAACTGCCCTGCCCCGTCCCAAGCTGCACCGTCGGCGAGTTCAAAATCATCATCGACTAACTTCAATTCGGCATCAGCCGGAATCACAGGAATCTGATTGGCAACAGAATCAACCGAACTTACCACCACGAAGATGGCTAGGAGGCTTGAGCCCAATGCGAGGCGAGACATAGATGGACCTTAGTGGGGAAAGGAGGCATCAACAGCATGAGTGCTTCGTCTTGACCGAACTCTCGAGTTCCGCCCTTCGACCAATCGGTGTTAACCCCGGCGATTTCAGAAAAACCGTGACTCACGCCATTCGATTGACTCTAGTTTTTACGCAGCACTCGCCACATCATAGTCCATCACCGGCAGAGCGAGTGCTCGGTCCACATCGAACGATCGGCTTGGTTGACCTGCAGCCGGACGCGAACACGTGTTTCGCAGTATCACCGTGACTGACACCGCGCGGCGAATGTCAGACGGAAATATTGGCAACAGTCTGGCACCAACGAAAAAAGGCTCCGATGAAACATCGAAGCCCTTGGTCGTTGAATTTGCGACGGCCGGAGTTAGGCGGTCCCGAATTCGACACGCCGACGTCCGAGTTGGTTTTGCAACCGATTGACGATCGAGGTATGCATTTGGCTGACGCGTGATTCGGAAAGGTCCAGCGTGGCGCCGATCTCTTTCATCGTCAGTTCTTCGTAATAGTACAGGATGATGATCAACCGTTCGTTTCGGTTGAGCCCTTTGGTGACCAACCGCATCAGGTCGTTCTTTTGAACGCGACGGGTTGGGTCTTCACCCTTTTTATCTTCCAGGATGTCGATTTCACGGACGTCTTTGTAGCTATCCGTTTCGTACCATTTCTTATTGAGAGAAACGACACCGACGGCGTTCGCATCGGACTCCATTTTTTCGACTTCGGCAACGGAAAGTTCCATGTGCTCGGAAAGTTCGATGATCGTTGCCGGTCGACCGAACCTGGTTTCCAGTTGCTTCTTGGCGACGGCGAGCTTACTCGCCTTGCTACGAACCAGACGTGGCACCCAGTCCATCGTCCGAAGTTCGTCAAGCATCGCGCCTCGAATCCGAGGCACGCAATAGGTTTCGAACTTGACCCCACGATCCATGTCGTAGGCGTCGATCGCATCCATCAAACCAAAAATGCCTGCACTGATCAGGTCATCCAGTTCGACTCCGTCGGGCAAACGTTGCCAAATTCGCTCGCCGTTGTAGCGAACCAAGGGCATGTATCGTTCGACCAATCGATTGCGAAGAGGTTCGTATTGGTCCGCATCCTTTTCGGTTTGCTTGAACTGTTTCCAAACCTCAAGGATTTCATCGTCCGTTGAAACTGCGGCTGGCATCCAATCCTCCGTGAACTTTTCTTTTGCCGACGATGGTGCATCGACGGCGGCTAGGCTTTTTTAGGTTGGTATGCCGGTGACTCGCGTTCCCAAGCTGGATTTGTCAGCAGGGGACAACGGCGAAGGACTGCGAACCATCAGCACGGTGGGGCAAACAGGCCATGGATTGGCGACGATCTATCGAGACTTCCTTGTCCCAGTTCGCGTTTCTGTCTGCCTAGTCGCCGAAGGTGGACTCTGAAAAAAACCACTCAAGTCGTTTTCTGAGTTTCCAGCCTTCGACATTTTCCATATCGGTTGTCGGTTGGGTTGATGTTGAGCTTAAAAAATCATTTAAGCGGCTTCCATTTGGGTCCATTGGATCGGGGAGGGCAACAAACGCTCGACCAACGTCTCTGCCGTCGCGGCAGCGATGTCCTGGGGGACGTGTTGGCCATTGGTGATGTAGCTGACCGGAATCCCCGGCCCATCGATCGAGCGAGCGATCGCCGACAGAACACCTGCGGTGTACGGGGTTTCATCCAGCTTCGTCAAGACCGCTGCGGTGGGCTGAGCGATGGAAAATCCATCCAACACCGACCGAACGACCGAAGCCGTGCTGGTAGCGCTAATCACCAAATGCGTTTCGTCGGGCTGAGCGACGTTCAAAATACGTGCGAGGTCTTCGATGTGAACGTCGCCGGACGGACTGCGTCCCGCCGTGTCGATCAAGATTAAGTCCACATCACCGAGTCGATCGATCGCCTCCGGCATGTGCTCGACGCTCTCGACGACCTGCATCGGCAGGTCCATGATCTGGGCATACGCCTGTAGCTGCTGGATCGCCGCAATTCGAAACGTATCGATCGTCAACAGGCCGACGCGGTGCTGGTGATTCATTCGAAACCCGGCGGCCAGTTTCGCGACCGTCGTTGTCTTGCCGACCCCGGTCGGACCGATCAAGGCAACGATCCGGCGGTCCCCAGATTCAACCGCGATCGGGCCGTTAATGCATATCTCGCGACTGACCGTTTGTTTGAGCTGATCCAGCCACGACGTCATTCCTGAACCGCCAAGGCCGCTGACGAATCCGCCGGTCGCGTTGATCCAGCGATCGACAATGTTCGGTTCGACGCCCAACGAAATCAACTTGAAACGGTACTCCGAAAGCGGATCCCATTCCGTTCGATAATGAATGGTGGATGAACGCTCGGTGCCGGACGCAGGCAGCGATACCCTGCCCGAATCGGTAGGTGCCGTTAAGCTTAATCGTGGTCCGGTTACGCTCGCCGACGGTGCGTTGACTTGGCGTGAATCGATTTGCCGCTGCACTTCTTCCAGACTACTCGATTGGATCGCACTCCCCTGCCCTGCTCTCGGTCCTATGGTCGGCTGAAACTGCGATACTCTGTGCTGGGTCCCCAGGTCTAATTCTGAATCCGGATCTTGTGCGATCGACAGCCCATCATGTGCGACGCCGTCACGTGATGCCGTTACTTCGACGTAGCTCTGTCCTAACCATCCTCTCCAGCCATCACGACAATGGCGCGTACTTAGTACCGATGCGTTGGGACCGAGCTCTTCTCGGATCTCCTCCAACGCAGCTTGCAAGTTCGCGGCTCGAAAGGTTTTCGATTCCATCGGTGGTTCTATGGAAGGTGAAACGAACGATTCAGTGCTGACTTACGCAGCTTGCCCGGCCGATGTGACGGGGCGTTGTTGATTTGGTTGCTGGGTCGAGATAGCGATCAGATCAAGTTGGGTGTCGTCGGTGATTTCCGACGTTGACAAAACGTGTGCCCAGACACCGGCCGCATCCAGCATTGCCTTGATGCGTCGACGGATGGTCGGGGCGACCACGACGACGGGAGGATGACCTCGCTCGATTAACGTCATAACGCCTCTGCGAATCGCGTCGCAAGTGACGTCTTTCGTTTTGTTCCATTCGCCGGACAATTCTCCCAACCCGATCGCATGCAGGACGCCCGCTTCGTCACGGAGCGGCACACACAAGGTCCGTGCCAGCCGTCGCCGGACCGATTCAATTTGCTGATCGGTGTCCGCGTCACGATCGGCGGCGTCCCCAATCGCTTCAAGGATGATCCCAAGTTGACGGATGGGAATTGATTCACGCAGCAGACCCTGCAAGACCTTTTGCACGTCGGCAGTTTTGACCCGATCAGGAACCAATTCGTCGACCAAAACGGGTGCGATTTGCCGCAATTCGTCAAGTAAATGTCCGGTCGCATCGTGCGACAACAATTCATCCGCATACACGCGAGCGACGTTTTCTAACTGATGGGTCAACACCACCGGAGCGGTCTGGGTCTTGTACCCATAGATCAACGCTTGCTCTCGGATTGTCGGTGAAATCCAAACGTTTTGGGGATGCCCCATGCCTTCGGCGGGTTCGCCCTCGATGGAACCGGTGATCTTGCCGTCCGCAATCGCCAGAAGTTTGTCGGTTCGCAATTGTCCGCGAGCAACAAAGTCACCAAACAAGCGGATCTCGTACTCCAATTCGCCCAACGTCGCGTCGTCTCGAACACGAACCTTGGGCAGCACAATTCCGATTTCGGCCGCCATCTGATTCCGCAACGCCGAGATTCGCTGCATCAAGTCGCCCCCACGTGCCGGATCGGCAAGCGGTAGCAATCCCAATCCGATCGCAACTTCCAAAGGATCAACGTTTAAGAAATCCTCCACTCGCTTTTGGTTCGCCGTCGTCGATGCGTTTTCTGTTTCACTCGCGATCGAACGTTGTTTTTCTGCATCGACTTCCTTGCTGTACAACGTCCAAGCCACGAACAACAGGCCTCCGCCGAGCAATAACAACGGGATGATTGGCAATCCCGTAATGGTCAATAGCAGAACAAAGCCGCCGCCGACTGCCATCGCCGTCGAGTTGCTAAACATCTGGCTGACGAAACGATCTGGCAAGTTATCCGAACGCGTGCCCCGTGTGACCAACATGCCGGCGGCTAAGGAAATCAACAGCGAAGGAAGCTGACTGACCAATCCGTCACCGATCGTTAACTTGGTGAATACAGAGGCTGATTCGGCCAGCCCCATCCGAGAAACAAAGATTCCCAAATACAGACCGCCAACGATATTGATCACCGTGATGACCAAACCGGCGATCGCATCCCCCCGAACAAACTTCCCTGCTCCATCCATCGCGGAGTAAAAATCGGCTTCGGCGACGAGGGCTTGTCGACGCCGGGCTGCTTCATCTGAATCGATCGCACCGGCGTTTACGTCCGCTTCGATCGCGGACTGCCGACCGGGCATCCCATCAAGTGCGAAGCGGGCGGCGACTTCACTGATTCGTGTCGCTCCTTTGGTAAGCACGACAAACTGAACGACCACGAGGATCAAAAAGATGATCAGGCCGATCTCGACCCTGTCGCCCGCGACAAACTGACCAAACATGCGGATCACACCGCCGGCGGCGTCTTCCTTATCCGTCGGTGCGTGCGTCAGGATCATCCGTGTCGTGGCGATATTGAGTACCAACCGCGACAACGTCGTCACCAACAGCGCGGTGGGAAACACGCTGAATTCAAGAGGCGATTTGACATGGATTGCGGTCAACAAAATGACCACAGCTAAAGCAATATTCGCGGCAAGTAGCAAGTCCATCACCGCCGCCGGAAGCGGCATCAGAATGACCACCAAACAGGCCATCAAAAAGCCTGGCAGCAGCAGTGGACGAAAACGTTGCAAGTCGGTCACGGAGGAACGTCAATGATTGAGTGGGGCATGGCACCGATCGGCGGTCCTCTCCACAAGGGAGTCTGCGAAAGTACAAAAAAGTTGCCTTTCGATTCAAGATTCATCCGCCTTTCACCGACACCCCAGTTTCACGATCTGTTTCACGCTTTTTTTATTGATGCTCCGTTTCGATAAGTGCTTGGATTTGACCTTCCAGCAGATGGGTGTGTCCACTCTGCCTTCATCCCCCAGCGAAGTCTCGGTTTGATCGCGTTCGTCGACGTGCACCCCGGGGAATTTGCGTCCGCTGCTGAGCTACCCTATAGTGCCACGGGATCAGACAGATTGTCTTCACCGGTTTGGAATACAAATGATGACGCAGCGTGCTCGATTAGTCGTTGGATCACTCGCAGTTCTATTTTCTGTGATGATCTTGGATTCAATCACCTGGGGACAAAGCCCCAAAGAAGATTACGAGACACTGAAGCAGTTCTATCGACACCGAGCAAAAGAGATTGGATTCGCACTCGATCCAAACGGAAAGCAGCGATTGAAACTTGAATCCCCCGTCCTCACATGGACTGGGCTGGATTATCAGGGGTATCGAAACACGGAAGCGCCGAACTCGGGAGATGTCTATGTCTGGACTTATCAAGGTCGGGCCATTGTTGCCGGCGGTGTGCTTTCGCTTCCGCTTCCCAATGGACACGAGGTTTACCAAGAATTCCAAGCTCTCGTTGAAACACCGCCCCAACCGATCTCCAGTCGTTCGGATTGGGGAGTCATGTGGTCACCACCGGGCGTAGAACTGAGAGCGATTCCGGGCGCTCCCAATCCAGTCGCCGACTCCGACACGAACGCACTTCGAAAACGTGGTCTGCAAATGCGAGGACTCGCGAAACAATTCACCGCCCAAACACGATCCGCCAAGACCGGTGAGATCCACCCACTAAAACTATTGCCCAACGCCGTTTTTCGTTTGGATAGCGACGCATTAAAGAAGTCCGATTCCGATGTCATCGACGGGGCCTTGTTTATCTTCACTAATCAACTCGGCACCGATCCGGAACTTACCCTGCTGATTGAATGCCACCAGACTTCGGACGGATTGCGCTGGAAGTTCGCCCCCGGATCGTTGGCCTTTCAAGAGTTGTGGTTAAAGCATCGCGATCGTGAAGTCTGGCATCTGCCAAACTTTTTAAACCATCCTGGGGAACGCAACTTCGTCTCAACTCGTTTGCATCAAGGGATCACGACCGATCAAATGAAAGAGATCCTTGACCATGATCCTGAGTGACGATGCAAAATCCCTATCAAGCTCCGCCCGAAATTAAACAGACAACAAACTCGGTTGCGGATGCGTTGCCACTCGAGGAACAAGCACTACGCACTCGTCGGACATGTTTGGTCACGTGGACGGTCATTCTACCGCTGAACATGATTGTCCCAGCGCTGATGGCAGTCAATCTCGTCTCGTGGAGCGGTACCGGAGGGATCCTTGCTGCGGTCACGATTCTTTACGGGCTGGGGCTATGGTGCTGCGTCGCACTCCCGGGGTTAGCGGTGCGTGTGTTACTTGGCGGTAGCATTGTTGCGTTTTCACAATTCTTTCCGATCATCCAAGTATTCGCTGGGGTTATCGCACTCGAACTGGCGGGCATTCCGTTTGACGATGACTACAGCAAACCCATCGGGCCACTTCAGTCATTTCTGATCACCACCACGGTCGCATCGATTCTACTGGGCATCTCACTATTGATCGGTTCGTTCTTGCACTACGTCAAACAACAGTTCAAGTAGTGTCGGCGATGCCTCAACTCCACCGAGAGACCATTCGCCGGCGAATGGTCTTCCCGATGGTTGTTTCTCAACGCCCTCCCCTTTTACCCACAAGAGCGTCTTTAGAGGCCTGGGTTTTCATACCAGACGACGCCGAAATTTTGACGCTCTTCGCAAGTCATTGCATCCAAGTCACCGTCGGCGTCGAGGTCAATCATCTCAAACCGATCAAACTTCACGCCCCGCGTCGGATCGACCACTGACCACTGACCATCCAGATCACGAAGCCAAAGGCCGGGGCGATCGGGGTACCGGCTCGCCTTGGTGTTTGAAGAAAGCAGTAATCGACCGCTCGGCAAGACGCCGATCGCTTTGCCAAACTCAATTTGCGGTGGGTGTTTGATTGTCGATACGATCCAGCGGTTTCCTTCGCGACGGCAATCAAGCGAGTCCGTTCGTCGAGTTGGAATCAACCAACGATCACGTGTCGCGGACAAAAACATCACCTCCCTGCCCTGCCCCGCGATCGGATGTTCGCGCCAAGTCTGCCTTGGATCCTCCGGCTGCTCCAACCAGCCTGCCATGCTTTTTGATCCTTTGCGATCGGTGAAGACGAGGTCCTGATCGCCATCGTGATCCATGTCGATCGCGTGGAGTGACATCGTCCAAGCGACGTCACGAATGCGAATCACTTCCCACCGACCGAGATCCCGAGAATCCTTCGTGGTCGGCGATAGCAACAACGACAAACTCGCTTGTTTACTTTTCCCGCCGACAATGATTGCCCGTCGCCCATCAATGTCTTCAAACGGCAACGCATACATCCACATCACGCCGTCGAGCGATGGAAACGATTCGGTCGTCCAGGAATCCTGCGACAGCCAATCGTCTGGGTTTGCCGGATCATTGACGTTGCTGAAGTGCACCAAAACTTGCCGTCGCTTGCCTTCGTGGCAGCTAACGATGTCCAAGTTCCCGTCGCCGTCGACATCGACGGGGACCGCATCTTCGGGGGACGCCGCGGCAGCGACCGTGACCGCCGGCCAGGGCTGCTTAGCCAGATCGGGCCCGGGGTTCAGATAAAGACGAACCACTCCGGATTCTTCCCAGCCGGTGACAACATCGAGGTGGCCGTCACCATCGAAGTCACCAAGGCGAACGCCGTCGGCACCCTGGAACCGGTCATCAACCGTATGCCTAGGCCAGGGCGTTCGCGCCGTTTTAACCTGCGTTTTATCCTCACCCTCGGCCGGCGACTGAACAAGACAGACAACTGCCAACAAGCCGAGCGTGATCGAACGCATGATTATCTCACTATTTTTTCAGAGGCAAATGCCGAACCGAAAGAACTCCCTCGATGCCCCGAAGGTCGTTCAATGCAGATTCTTCGATGGTTCCATCAAGGTCGATAATAGTATAAGCCAATTCACCGCGTGACTTATTAAGCAGGTCAGCGATGTTCAAATTCGCTTTTGCCAAGATTGCGGAGATCTGGCCGACCATGTTCGGCACGTTCGCGTTGGCAATCGTGACACGCGACCCGGAACCGCCGCGTGGCAAGACGGCCTCGGGGAAGTTCACAGAATTGCGAATGCTGCCGTCTTCGAGGAAATCACGAACCTGATCGGCAACCATTACCGCGCAATTTTCTTCGGCTTCGCCGGTCGAAGCGCCCAGGTGTGGAAACGCGATCACATTCGGATGACGCAGCAGTTTGCTGGTCGGAAAATCGATAACGTAGGACGAGAGCTTGCCGTTTTCGAGCGCCGCAAGCACTGCGTCGTCATCGCAGATTCCGCCACGGGCCAAGTTCACGACGATCGCGCCATCGTTCATCATCGCAATCCGCTCTTTGCTGACCAAACCCTTGGTCGCATCAAGCAATGGAACGTGGACCGAAATGGCGTCGCACTGAGAAAACAAATGATCGAGGCTCATCGCTTGCTGAATATTACGTGACAGCTTCCAGGCGTTTTCGACCGAGATCAGCGGATCATAGCCGACAACTTTCATGCCCAGAGCGCTCGCCGCATTGGCGACGCGAATGCCGATCGCTCCCAGACCGATCACACCCAACGTTTTGGAATGCAGTTCGGATCCGACGTAATTCTTTTTGCCCGATTCGACCGCGGTCGAAACTTCGGCGTCGTTTCCTTCGAGAGTCTCGGCAAATTTCATAGCCGGATAGATGTTTCGCGTCGCAATCAGCAGCCCGGCGAGGACCAATTCTTTAACCGCATTGGCATTCGCACCGGGCGCGTTGAAGACCGGGACGCCGCGCTTCGTCATCTTGTCGACGGGAATGTTGTTGACCCCGGCACCGGCGCGACCAATCGCCTTGACAGTTTCAGGGATCTCCATGTCGTGCATCTTGAACGAACGCAACATGACAGCGTCGGGTGAACTCGTGTCGCTGCTGATCTCGTATTTCTCACGCGGGAGTCGTTCGAGTCCTTTGACGGAGATATTGTTAAGCGTGAGGATTTTGTACATCGCGTACTGGGGTGTTCGGTGGCAAAACAAGGGGGTCTAAACATTTCACGATTGCCAAAGCGTCGGGGGCCGCTTTGACAATCCTGTCTCTACTGCAAAGAGTCGCAAAGAACACGACTCAGGTTCACTAACCGTTCTTGCTGGCGAACGCAGTCATAAAGTCGGCCAGCGCTTGAGCACCTTCCTTGGGCATCGCGTTATAGATGCTCGCCCGAATGCCACCGACACTACGATGACCTTTCAAAGCAACCAGACCGTTGTCGGCAGCTTCGCTCAAGAACTTCGATTGCAAATCATCATTTGGCAGAACAAAGGTCGCGTTCATCAACGAACGGCATTCGGGTTTTGCGTGGCCGGTGTAGAAACCGTTGGATGAATCGATCGCGTTGTAAAGCAAGCCAGCTTTCTCACGATTCAGCTTTTCCATCGCCTCCAAGCCGCCGATGTCGTTGGTCAACCAACGCGCGACTTTACCGAGCACCCAGATCGCAAACGTCGGCGGGGTGTTCCATTCCGAGTCGGCTTCGGCGTGATTCTTGTACTGCAGGTAACCCGGCAGCGAGGCACTACCGATTTCCAACAAGTCCTTGCGGATCACAACCACGGTGACGCCAGCCGGCCCGGCATTCTTTTGGGCACAGGCATACACCATGCCGTATTTACTGATGTCCAGCGGGCGATGCATGAAGTCACTTGACGCGTCGCAAATCAGCGGAACGCTATCGGGACAAACGGGTTCGCTGGGGAACTGGACACCCTGGATCGTTTCGTTGTTGCAGTAATACAGGTACGCCGAATCGGCGGGGACGCTGTAGTCTTCTGCGGAGGGAACGTGGTTGAAATTGGAGTCGGCGGCGTCATAAACGATGTTGACCGCCCCTTCCTTTTTGGCTTCGGCGATCGCCTTTTTTCCCCAGGTTCCCGTCTGGATATAAGCCGCCGATTTCTCGGTTCCCCGCAGCAAATTGGCCGGGATCATTGAGAACTGCAACGCCGCGCCACCCTGCAAAAATAGCACCGAATAATCATCACTGATGTTCAGCAAGGATCGGATTGAGTTTTCCGCGTCGTGCAAAATATCGACAAAAACCTTGTCACGGTGGCTCATTTCCAGCAACGACGAGCGTGCCCCGGGAAGGCATACCAGTTCGTCGCGGACCTCTTCGAGGACCGAAACGGGCAAAACAGCCGGGCCGGCAGAAAAATTGTAGGCGCGTTGATCGGTCACAGTTGCAGTCATCGATCGAATCAGATGGTAGGGGAACGGGTAAAGATGCGGGGATTCTATGTCGAGTCGGGCAACTGCGAAAGGAGCAACTTTCGGCCAGTGTTCCCGCCGCGTCAACTTCCTCGATCCACAGCCGGTTACCCAGATCTAGCGGATTGCCGGGTCCCCGCGTTTCTCGATCGGGGAATGCAGCGAAGAACCCCCGTTTAAAGCGGGCCCCCGGTGCTCCACTCGATCGCGAAGGCACGATTTAGGCAGCGAAAGGCCCGCCAAGAGCGTCAACGGCTTGGCCCCGATCGGCTGGCGGGCAAACCGTCTGACCGACTAGTCGGGGTCAAAGCCGAATTCCCGCATCCATTCGTCGACTTCCCCCGAATCCTCGATCCGCGGCTTGACCGCCCTGCCCTGCCCCGCCGTTCCGCCGCTTGGCCGAAACGGTTCCCCCGAAGATTGCAAATCCCCTTCGGCCAAAACCACCCGCCCGTCGGTCAGCGCGTCCATCCATGGCTGACTATCGCGAAACGCCGCGTCGCGTCGAGATGCGGCGATCTGCACCCGATGGTCCGATGAAACGACCATCAATTTTTTGGGGGTATGGTGATCCCGGATTAACTCTTCGAGCAAATCGTCGGCGGTCAGATAGTCCACCGCAAATCGCACCTCGATCCCTTCGTGAACAAAACTGCTGGGACGATCCTTTGGTGGATTCGCGGCATCGAAGACGACGCACGTTCGCTGACGCGTTTGATCGTCGATCCTTTGAGTCAGATCGCGCAACAGTCTTTGCCGTAGCTTTTCCAACCACCGCGAACCGGACCGTTTGGTCGGAATCGGCTGGGTGATGTTGTAGCCGTCAATCAACAATAACAAAGACACAGCGTTCCAAGACAAAACGACACCAAACTCGATGGCACCTCGACGATCGTCGCCCAAGTGAACGCATCCGCTAACTCGATCGGCCAACCAAACAGTGACCAGCCAGACAGTGCACTATTGTAGCAAACCCGTGGCCCCGGTCACCCTTGCGGTCACAGCAGATCCGATCCCGTGGACCCTGGTGGTTCACCAATCGACGCCACATCGGCATAGACGATCGCCGAAAGCCAAACAAAACTAATGACCTGTCCGGCGAGCGCAGCAATGGCGACCGAAATCGCCCCCAAGGACGGCTCAAGCGTGATCGCAACAACCACCATCAAAACCATCGCGGTGACTCGGCAGCGGATCGCCGCCAATGGCTTCCCGCGGCCTTTGACGTAGCTATCAAGACCCTGCAAGATACCTTTGATCGCCGCGACCGGGGCTAGCCAGTATGCAAAGTGGATCGCCGGAAGAAACGCCTCTCCGTACAGCCAGCCGATCACGGTTGCAATCAACAACATGAACACGATCGTTGATGCCGCTTGAACGGCCAGCGAAGAGCCTAGGATTCGATTGACGTCCGTCGCTTTCAAACGTTTGGTGGTGTCCGCGCCCGCGTTGAACAAGAACAGCCCCATCGTGTTCGGGATCACCGTGAGTGGATAAACGACTGGCACCATGGCCGCGTAATAACCTTGGTCGCGAAGCCCGGCGATCCACAAAATCAACAACAGATCCAAACGCTCGAACAAGTCCGTCGCGAATGTCGAATAGGCATACGGGCGACTCTCCCGAAGCAAGCTCGCGACCTTGGGTTCACTCGGCCCGCCGAGCGGTGTCCGTAACCCATACAGGCACGTCAGCATTGACAGTGTTGATGCGACTACGAACAAGCCGCACGCGCGCAAGAGCGACACGCCGATCGCAAGTTCAGTGATCAGCAACAATACCGGAAACGTAGCGGCGGCGATCACGCGACGGACGTTGTACGCGCCGAACTTCCCTTGGCCTCGATCAACCCCGGTCATGATCAACACCACCTGCTGACCGATCAACGAAAGTGAACACAGACAAGCAAGCGGGATCAGAAATTGCTTTTCCGCAGGCAGCGCGACGCTGTTGAGCAAGATCGCTAAAATAGTGGTCACGCTACCAGTCACCAGCCCCAGCTTCAACGCCGCCCGCCTCAGTCGACTCGCATCGATCTTGTCTTCGGCGGCATGCCGGCAGATCACTTCCAGACCGCCAAACAAACCGACGTACAGAAGCAACTGGACGAAGAACATGGCGGTCGCGTATTCACCACGCCCCACCGGCCCCAACGTGCGGGCGAGCAAGATGCCCTGCCCCATTTGCAAGACAACGATCAGAAAGGCGACGCCAACGGTGCTGATAAACTGCTTGGCGAGTCGCGATTTCTCCTTCGATCGACTGTCGCGACCGGTCTCTGAGATCTCGTTTGGACTGGAGAATTTACTTGTCACAATCTTTCGCACCTTAGCGCGGTCGCCGCACACAGGTCCGAAGGTTGAGCTGTGAGGCCCGGATTTCAATCGCGACGTATCTTAGTCCAAGTTCTGCCGCACTTCGATCGAAGGCCCAGACGAAAAGGTGTAGATTTGGTACCCGAGAAAACCAACGATACCGATTGCAACGAAAAACATTGCGATCGTTTTCCAGTCCCACGAACCGCCAAAGTCCAATCCGAAACTTGGCAGCTGAATCGACCGCCTGGGCTTGCGTTTGTATTCCTTTGGATCGATCTTCCGCTGCGGTGGTTTCTTTTTCGGCTTCGCATCAACCTCGATTTCGACCTTGTCGCCGACGTCGCTGGCCCCCTCATCAGCTCCCGAGCCGACGAACGTCTCGTGCGCTTTCGCATCTGCTTCAAGTTCATCGAGTGCGATTTCGTCGTCGGCTGCCGCAGACTTTGAAGCCACTTCGCCACGGATTTGCCCGTAGCGAATCTCTTGGTCGACCTGGTCCTCAGCCTCCAAAAATTCGGCGACATCAAAGTTCTGCCAGGATGCCGGCGGATCCACCACGGCGTTGGTGTCCGAACCGCTTTCGGCCCCAGAGTCTTCGAGCCCAGAACTTTTAAGCCCAGAGCCCTCCATCCCAGAAGCTGCGTCCTCCGTCCCGGAGACAGACGCAAACGCCGGCATTTTCATCGAAACGGTGAACCCGACTTTACCGAACCGCAGTTCGTCACCATCGGCGAGGACGTGCCACTGGTGTGGAGTCAATCGTTCGCCGTTGACGTAGGTCCCGCCGGTACTCTTTAAATCCAGTACGCCGAATCCGTCCTCGTTATGCAATAACAAGCTGTGCCGGCGGCTGACCGACTTGCTTTTCGGACGGATCTGACACTCTTTGTTTCTGCCAACCAAGTAGTAGCCGATTTGGATCGGGGCAGCCGTTCCGGCACGGCTACCTTCGGTCATCACAAGTTCGACTGGCATGGGGTCAGATTAGCGGGACGGGAGAGTTCTAATAGGGGGACAAAGTCTCCGCCGGAATCATAAACAGAGATCGACGGGCATACGAGTGGTTAGGGATCTTTAGTCCTGCAAGACGATAATCTCTTTCCCGCTTTCCATTGAGTGCAGCGGGCGGTCCTTCTTCTCCTCTTTGGTCAACTGGAAGATAGTGATTCCGATGACCACCAATAACGCCATAGTAGAGATCGCCAAACCGATTCCCAGCAGGACATTCTGTGAATCTCCACCACTTCCTGACCCGCCAGAAGAAGCGTCTTTCGCTTTCGAGTTCGCGTGATTGCTACCCGCAAAACTAGGCGCCGAACCGTTGGCCGACATCGGTGCGGGTTGAAATGGCGTCACCTCGATCGATGGCAAACTGCCAAGGTCGAGTTCAATCGGTTCGGAGATCGACGATGCGCCGACCTCCTTCAGTGGCCCACTGTCATCGATCGAACTGGGCGTAGACGACTCTCCAGAGGCGACTCGCGAGGACATTGGGCGATCGGAAAGGTCGCCTCCCTGTGCGACCGAATTTCGCAGCCGCTTGAGCTGCACCAACAACTCGGCGGCCGACGCGGGGCGATCTTCCGCTCGCTTTGCCATCATCTTCTGAATCAATTCAGAAATTGCCTTGGGGCATTCGCCTCGGATCGCTGACACTGCGGGAACCGGCGCGGTCTGATGTTTTGCCAACCGCTGAGCGACGTTGCTTCCGGAAAATGGTGCCCGCCCACAAAGCAAGAAATACCATGTGCAGCCGAGCGAATAAATGTCCGCCCTCGCATCGACGGTTTGACTGTCGATCGCCTGTTCGGGTGCGATAAAGTCAGCCGTTCCGGTCAAACGATTCGGCGATTCGCTGTCACCGGCGTTGTAACCAATCCGGGCCAATCCCATATCGCTGACTTTGATCACGCCATCACTACGCAACAGCATATTGGAAGGCTTGATGTCTCGATGGACGATGCCGCGCTGATGCGCGTGTGCAAGCGCGTCGGCCGATTGAATCATTGCATCGAGCGATTCGGTGGGCGACATCACTCCGTCGCGGACCACCGCGCGATGCAAGTCAACGCCATCGACGTACTCCATCACGATGTACAACTTGCCGTCGGCTTCGGAAAAATCAAACGCTTGAACGATATTGGGGTGCTCAAGCTTTGCCGACGCACGGGCTTCTTCTTTAAATCGCTCAATGCGTCGCGCGTCTTTGGAGGCTTCGGCGGGCAAAATTTTGAGTGCCATCAACCGATTCATGACCGAATGCTTGGCGAGAAAAACGACGCCCATCCCGCCTTTGCCAAGGGGCCGCATCAGCTTGTAATTGCCGAGGAAAAAACCTCTCGCTTTACCGGCCAACAACTTGCGTGCCTGCCATGGCGTAAGCAAGTTCGCCCCCACCAAGCCGTCTGCTAAACGTTCCGGAGAGAACCGCGTGTCTTCGGCCATCAACGAAACGACGACCTTTTTGATATCGGCTAACTCAACCAACTGGGCATGCATCGATCGCCGCACGAAGTCACGTGTGGCGTCGTCAAGTACCGGCTCGGCTTCAATCGTCTTAACCGACATAACTCAATTGGCTTCTGGTGTGTCCTGACCGAATGAGCCTTCTTTCAATCGGTCGCCTTCTCAACCCGGACGTCGTCGGGCAAGAAACATCAGCCGCATTATCGGGTATCGGCGGCCAATTAATGTTAAGGATCTGTTAAAGGCGTGTGTCGTTCAGGTGTGATTGTGCTGCGGTAACCCGGCAGGTAATCGACATGCTTTAGGAACAAACCCTGCGGCGGCGCGGTCGGACCGGCATAGATCCGATTACGCTGCTCTAAAACTTCGTCGATCCATTCAGGCGGTTGCTTCCCCAGTCCTACTTCGACCAGAGTGCCGACAATATTACGCACCATGTTGTAAAGAAAACCGTTGGCTTCAACCTCAATTGCCACATGCCCGGTTTGCTCAAAGTCCGTGGAAGGGACTACGACACAGTCCCTAACGTCGCGGACGGAGGACTTTCGCTCCGCACCGGCTGATTCGAAGCTTGAAAAGTCACGATGGCCAATGACTTTTTTTGCGGCAATCTTCATTAATTCAACATCAACCCATCGCCGAAGACGCCATCGATAGCGGTGTTCAAATGGATTCCGTTGATGCCGCACTTGGATCTGATACCGGTAGCGCTTTCCAAGTGCGTCGCGGATCGCGTGAAAATCCGAATCCGCTTCGTGGACTTCGTTGACGACGATTGAGGGTGGCAATCGAGAATTGATTGCCCGCAGCAACGCTTCGGTCGTGGCGGTCCAATTCGGAAACCGACAACTCGCGACTTGGCCAAGGGCGTGCACCCCCGCATCCGTACGCCCGCTCCCGACCACACTGACGTCTTGACCGGTACTACGGCGGATTGACGTCTGCAATGTCCCTTGGATCGTCGCCTGCTCCGGCTGGACTTGCCAGCCGGAATAGTCAGTGCCGTCATATGCAATGACGAGCGCAAACGTGCGGTTAGCCGGCATGCCTAAGCGGTCGCTACCGACTGCTGCAACAGTTCAGCAATCTGCACCGCATTGGTCGCGGCTCCTTTGCGAAGGTTGTCGCTGACACACCAGAACGCAATTCCGTTGCCCTGCCCACTGATGTCGCGGCGAATCCGCCCGACGAAGACGTCGTCTTTGCCATCACAGTCACGCGGCATCGGATACCGTTGACCTTGCAAGTCATCGACCACCGTGATCCCTGGAGCCGCACCGAAAAGCTCTCTCGCTTGCTCGACCGAAATCGGTTGCTCGGTTTCAACCAAGATCGATTCGCTGTGCCCGATCGTCACCGGAACCCGAACCGCGGTCGGACAAACTTGAATGTTGTCGTCACCCATGATCTTGCGTGTTTCATACACCAACTTCATCTCTTCACTGGTGTAACCTTCAAACTTTTCGCTTCCGATCTGCGGGATCAAATTGAATCCGATCGGGTACTGAAACGTCTTGCTGGCCGGTGTTTCGCCGTCGAGTACCTTTTGCGTGCTGGTCATCAGTTCGACGTTCCCAGCCAGTCCCGCGCCGCTGGTCGCTTGATAGGTGCTGACAACAACACGCTTGATCTTGCAGGCTTTGTGCAGTGGCGCCAAAGCAACGACCATCTGAGTCGTACTGCAGTTTGGGCTGGCAATAATTCCCTTGTGATCGGCAATTGCTTCTGGGTTAACTTCCGGCACGATCAGGGGAACGGACGGGTCCATCCGCCAGAAAGCGCTTTCGTCAACAACGACGGCACCTTCTTCGACCGCATAAGGAACGAATTCGGCGGACACCTCGTCAGGCGTGCTGGCGATCACCAAGTCGACGTCTTTGAATGCACCGGGGGCTAACAATTCAATTTTGATTGTCTCGCCCTTCACGGTTACCTCTTGGCCAACGCTTCGTTCCGATGCCAGTAGCTTCAACCGTTTGTACGGGAAGTCACGGGTCTCGAGTTGCTGTAGAACGATTCGTCCGACGGCGCCGGTGGCACCAACGACAGCCAATGTATCGTGCACGGGTGTGTCCAGAGTAGTTTGGGGAAAGTATCAGTCGTCTCGTGATGACAACCTTGCCAATCGTTCGGTTCGCCGCTGCCCCAGTCACGAACCGCCAGCGCTGATGAGGGTCGATCAAAGCCGACTTGAAACGAACGCAGATTTCCAAAGTTTATGACACAATGGCGGTTTTGAAAGGCGGGATTTAGGGACGCCCGCCCAGGATGGCCAAGCAGACGCGGGTTTTGCGGAATCGGACAGCATCGCACCGAGCCCAAACCACCCCAACATGGTCAAATCAACACCCCAGAAAGAACCACACCCGCTTCATCCATTCGGTTCCGCCCCGAAGCCGAGGGCGATGGCAACCAATGCTTCGCCGTCTCCCCCCGACGCCTAAGACGAAGACACAGCCAGCGTTTAAAACGAACGACGCCCGGCCGAATCGGCCGGGCGTCGTCGTGTTTGATTCGCTTTGGCGACGGCCGAGATGCAAAACCGCGGCCGAAGCGTCAACTATTTCGCTTCTTCGATCGCCTTAGGAAGGTCCTTGTCGACCAAGCCCAAGCCACCACGACCACCATCGATCCGCGATTTGACGTCGAGGATGGTGTCCTCTGCCTGAGCTTCCCAGAACTTGGTGATCTTCTCTTTGCCAAGAGGCTTGTAGGAGCGGAAGATTCGGAATCCGACACCACGAGACGGATCGCTGGTCAACCACCACGGGCTCCGCGGGAAGTTCGGATCGTCGACTTTCCACTCTTCGTAATCGCTGGCCAGACGGGCCGCACTGCGGAGATCCTCAGGATCGAACTCCCAGCTTCCGCCACGCAACACACACGGGGACGGGTATTCGGGCCAAACGACGACGTCGGTTGCGTTGAGGTTTTTCTTTTCGGCGAAGGATGCGTAGCCGTCTTCGGTGTAAGCGTTCACGGTCCACTCGGCAACATTACCGTGCATGTCGTACAAGCCAAACGCGTTGGGCTTTTTGCTCGCGACAGCCACTTGACCTTCGTCGGCGTTGTCGAAGTACCAGGCGTAGTCATCGATCTCGTCGGTGCTATCGCCCCATGAGTAAGCAGTTTTCGTTCCCGCGCGAGCAGCATACTCCCACTCCGCTTCGGTCGGCAAACGATACTGTTGGCCAGAGACCAGGCTCAGCCATTTGGTGAATTGCTGCGCCGAGTACTGAGTCATTGTCACGGCGGGTTGCTCGGGCTCTTGACCGTATTCAAAGGTGAACGTCGGTTCGTAAAGCTCCGTCGGTGCGGTGATCGCGTCAACTTTGTTGTCGTCGTTAACCGGTCGAATGCCTTCCGCTTCGAAGTCCTTGAAGATGGCATACAAGTTCATGTATTCCTTGTACTGTCCCCAAGTCACTTCCGTCTTCGCGACCCACATCGGGTCCACCGTGACTTTGACCTGAGGCCCCTCGTCTTCACTGCGGTCCTCTTCTCCTTCAGGGCTTCCCAGCAAAAACTCGCCCCCGGGAACCGGCACCATCTCGATCTCTTGATCGGTGCCAGGAATGCGGAATGTATACGGAACCATATAGCCTTCGTCGACTTTGACGAAAGGACCTTCGGCCGGTTTTTCGCTGGCGATTCCAGGAACAGTTTCGGCAAGACAGCGGGAAGCCGCTGATGTAGCGACCAGGGCAACCGAAAGACAAAGTAAGCTCGAAAGCAACCGTTTCACAGTGTTAGCTGGGGTACGAGAAATTGAATCCGCAGCGACGGGTCGGCGGCGGGTTTTGTGACGATTTCAAATCGCAGTATAGATACGTCCGGCGATGTTTTCGATTGCCATTTTCACCGACAACACTCAGCACGGCAAAATTGATGAGCAATCCAGAAGCGTAAACGGCACCGTCGCAGCCACCGTCATCGTCGGGTGACATTCCACCGTTGCGAAACGAAATTTAACACCCTTCGGCGGAGCCCGGGCCCCCGGAAGTGAGCCGGTTTCGGCGAAACGCAAAACGTTCGTTTCGAGCAGAAATTCGGGGATCAGCCATTCGCCGACGGACACTCGCCCCGGTTCATCTGCCACAACCTTGGCTGACACCGTCCGACAGACCCGCTACCAAATTCATGACACCCGCAAGTGCCTTGTTTCAGTTCAACCTCGGGATCAACCGAATGGCGTTAGCCACGGTTTCTTGAGCGATAACCAGTGCTAACGCCCGTCGAATGAAGACTCACACCCGTATTTTCAAATGGAACGACGCACTAGCGACGGTCGAGTTCGGGCGGGCGGCGGCCGAGCTTGACCTCAAAGTTCATCTCTTCGCCAGATCGCTGAACCAGCAGACGAATTCGCGTCCCTGCCATCGCGTTCCCGATCAATTGCATCAAGTGATCGACGTCGCGGATCGCTTGGCCGTCGACCCAGGTCACGACGTCGCCGGGCTGTAACCCCGCGACCGCGGCGCCGGACTGAACATCGGCGATTGCCGCGATCTGCGCCCCGCGAACCCGCAGATTCTCACCGGAGAGTTTCTCATCGGGGACCTCTGCCAAAGACACCCCTAGCCAGCCCCGCTCGATTTTTCCGTGCTCACGAAGCTGTAGATAGATTTTTTTGGCGACGGTGCTTGGAATCGCAAAACTTACCCCCTGGTAAGTGTCACCGACGATCGCGGTGTTGACACCGATCATTGTGCCACGTGAATCGACTAGCGGACCACCGCTGTTACCAGGATTAACCGCAACGTCACTTTGCATGAAATCTTGATAGCGATCTTTCGCCCGCACCACACGATGCTTTCCGCTAAGAATTCCGAACGTCACTGTTCGGTCGAGCCCAAACGGGCTACCGATGGCCCACACCGGCGAACCGACTCGAATACGTTCGCTATCGCCCCAGGGGATCGGCAACAAATCGTTTGCGTTAACTTTCAGCACCGCCAAGTCGGTCAATTCATCGGTCCCGACGACGATCCCATCCAACCGGCGACCGTCGCTTAGCGTGACCAGGATTTCGTCGCTATCGGCGATCACATGACGGTTGGTCAGGATGTACCCGTCTTCGTCGACGACGACTCCGCTGCCTTGATCAGAGATCAAAATCGCCGGTGCGCCGGTCATATTCTCGTGCACGATCTTGTGATGCGCCGCTCGGCGGATATCGATGTGCACGACACTCGGTCCGACCGCCGCGTTGACCATTTGGTAGGCCTGCGAAAGCGAATCGAGTGAGACATCTTTGAGGCCTTGGCTGGCGACTTCAAACTCGGCCCGAAGTTGACCACGATACTGGGCATAGCGGATTCGTTCGACAATTCCCGGAACGACAAACCAGGCCGCCGCGAGTACCGCCAAGACGGTCACGAGCATTACCAAGCCTTGCTGGAATGCCGTCGCGGCTGAATTTCGATAGCGTTTTTGATTGATCTCAATCGCCACGTCACGACGCGAATCGACCAACGAATCCTCGATTTCGATCGGCGGCGGCCCTGTGTATTTTACGGGCGAACTTGCGGTCGATTGGACGAGCACCCGAATCGACGAGTCACGGAGTTGGCTCGACGACGATTGCGATGATTCGCCGGAAGGTTGAGCGGCGGGCTCGTCCGGTGTTTTCTCGTCCGGCGTTTTTTTGGTGGGCTGATCGCCATGATCGCGATTCCCCTGATCTGAATTCCCTTTGTTTACGGGGTTTTCTGCGTTTACAGGCTCCAGTTCGGTCAGCTCAAAGTGCGGGCCGTTGGGCGGAGTCACACCAGAGTCGAAACGATGAAAAAACAAGCGTGGCTGGTCTACCGACTTGGAGGAAGCACGATCACCGGGGCCGGATTTCGCCGGATGCGGGTGCTCGCTATGGTCCGCCCCCCGCTCTGGCTGGTGCGGCTTCTGTCCATCAGACGGTTTTTCCATCGGTGGCAGTCTCTTCTCCGGCAGAAATCGAAATAGCGTCACAAAACAACCATTCTAGCGCGATACGATCCGTGTTCGGCAAGTTTTTTTTGGGCAAACGGCCTCAATTCTCGTCAACGTCCCCTCAAAACCGGACCGAGCGTCTCGCTTTGCTGGCCAGAATCGTCGACAATCCGGGAACTTTGTCGGTGAGCCTTCGGGTTCATTGACGATCTTGGTTCTTTCGGCGTCGCTTCGGCGGTCCATGCCCGGCTACGGTCCTCCGGCTTGGACAGTCGGTTGCAGGCAGATTTCTGAAGGGTGGCAATCCCGCCCCGCCGAGCCCACCTTGTTATCTTCGTGATTCGCAATTTTTGATTGGCAACCCCCCATGGCAGCTTCTCCGACACGCGATCTTTCGTCGGCACGCGACACCATCTATCAAGCCATTTCCGCAATTCGCTTGATCGATCCACACACGCACATCAATCCGCACTCGGCGGGATCGACCACCCTGGCTGACATCCTGGGCTATCACTATTACACCGAATTGGTTCACTCGGCCGGAATGCCACGGCTGGAAATTGAAGAACCCGGCATCGAACCGCGAGAATTGGTTCGTCGAATGGTCCACGGGTTGGGCAATATCACGAACACCGCCAACTATCACTGGCTGATTCAAATCTGTCGTGAGTTTTTCGATTTCACCGACGACGCGATCACCCTCGACAACTGGGAAGACCTATTCGATCGCTCGGAGCAGAAAATGGCGTCGCCGGATTGGGCACAAACCGTGCTCGATCAAAGCAACGTCGAAGCGGTCTTTTTGACCAACGACTTTGATGATGACTTGGCCGGTTTTGACACCAACACCTACATCCCTTGTCTACGCACCGATGACTTGGTCTTTCATCTGGCCAAGCAGGAAGTGCAAGACCGGTTGGAAGCTTGCAGCGGCATCGCCAACGACGGGTCACTGAAAAGCCTGCACGCGGCATTGCGCCAACGATTTGTTCATTTCGTCTCCAAAGGCGCCCGCGCGTGCGCGATTTCGATTCCACCTAGTTTCCAGCCGACACCGGTGAGCGACGGTCGCGCCCAGAACGCTTATGACTCGGTCCTCACCAATGGCACGGATGCGAATCCCGAGGACATCGCCGCGCTGTCACGCAAAGTTTTCTGGACCCTGGCCGAACTGTGCGACGAATTCGGACTGCCGTTTGATTTGATGATCGGTGTGAACCGAGGCGTCTATCCCGGCGGCGTCTACCAAGGCCAGGACCTTTACGATAGCCGCGTCTCGCTGATCCAGTACCGTGAACTGTTCAACGCTTTTCCACGCGTCAAATTCCCAATCTCGGTTTTGGCTAGCGTCACCAATCAGGAACTTGTCAGCTACAGCTGGATCTTCCCGAACGTGCTGACCAACGGACACTGGTGGTACAGCAACACGCCGTCGTTCATCCACCGCGACGCCGCTGCCCGCCTGGAAGCGGTGCCGCGCAACAAGCAAATCGGTTATTACAGCGACGCGTACAAACTAGAATTTGTATTGCCGAAGTTCGACATGTATCGCCGAATTTTGGCGCGTGTTTTGGCTGACGAATTCGTTGGCGAAAATGGCTGGAGCGAAGAAAAGGCGATCGAGCTTGGCCGCCAGGTACTTCGCGGAAATGTCGACGAAATCTTCCGCGCCCCGCAAGCGATCGACGAATCGGCACCGCTGGACGAATTCGGCAACCCGGCGGTCATCGCCGGACGCACCTCGGACGGCACCAACGAAGATCTCGATCCGGTCCCGTCAGACGCCGAGATCGACAGTTCCGGCGTTAGCGATGTCACGCTCTCGGAAACGACGGGCGACGACCACGCGACCGACCTCGACCATGAAATCGACGCGGTCCCGCTGAACGTCGGTGACTTGCTCGGTGACAAAAACCCTTCCGGCCCTGACGCCCCGGGATCGCAAATCCACCCGATCGCCGGCGACGGAGAGTTCACACCGGACGGAAAATCGATGCGTCTACGGCCCGATCCGATGACCGGTGAACTGCATTTTCCCGTCGACGAAGACGAGAAAAAATCGAAAGGCGAAGGCTGATCATACGGGCTACCGTTTGACCTGCGGCCACGCTCGGTGAGAGCGTGGCCATTGGCGGGAATCACGTCCTTCTTTCCGGGACCAGACTGCTCAACCGAAGACGAGATCAACGGCACACTACGCGGCGCCGCCGGCGATTCGGTTGATCGCGTTCAACATCGCCAGGATCGTGCTTTCGACGCTGTCGGTACTTACGCCGACACCGCGATACAGCTTGCCTTTGTGCTCGACTTCCAAGTTCACTTCGCCGATTGCGTCACGCCCCAGCGTTGCACTACGCACTCGGAACTCTTTGCAAATCAGATCAATCCCAGTGATCTGCTCGACAGCCCAGAACGCGGCGTCGATCGGCCCATCGCCCTCGGCAACCTCGGCCGATTTTTCTTCATTGCCATCGGACAGCGTCAACTTCACCCGAGGCGTTTGCCCGGTCTTGCTGGTCACTTCATAGTTCACCAAGGACCAAGCTTGACCTTCGCTCTTGCCACTGATTTCCTGCTGAACGAGCGCCATGATGTCGCCGTCATAGATCTCTTTTTTCTTGTCGGCCAAGACCTTGAACTGTTCAAAGACGCGTTGCAGCTCTTCGCCTTCCAAATGAAACCCCAACGTCTTGGCGCGGTCGGCCAAGGCGGCTCGGCCGCTGTGCTTGCCGAGGACCAAATCGGTTTTCACAAAGCCGACTTCTTCGGGCGACATGATTTCGTAAGTGCTACGTTCCTTCAACATGCCGTCTTGATGGATTCCCGATTCATGCGCGAACGCATTTCGACCGACGATGGCCTTGTTGCGTTGCACATTAATACCGGTGACTTTGCTGACCAATCGACTGACAGGAACCAAACGCTTGGAATCGATCCGAGTGGTCGTTTGATAGAAATCGCTGCGCGTCTTCATCGCCATCACGACTTCTTCCAACGCGGCATTGCCGGCACGCTCGCCGATCCCATTGATCGTGCATTCGATCTGCCCCGCCCCGGCGGCGACGGCGGCCAAGCTATTAGCGACCGCCATTCCCAAGTCGTCGTGGCAGTGCGTGCTGAGGACTGCTTTGTCGATGTTGGGTACACGGTTGCGGAGCATCTGAAAGATCTTGAACACCTCTTCCGGCGTGATGTAACCGACGGTGTCAGGAACATTGATCGTCGTCGCGCCGGCATCGATCGCCGCCTCGACAACTCGACACAAAAAGTCGTGCTCGGTACGACAAGCGTCCTCGGGCGAAAACTCGATGTCCTCGCAACGGCTGCGGGCAAGCTTGACGCCTTCGACCGCGCGGCGAACGATTTCGTCCGGCGTCATCCGCAACTTGAATTCGCGATGAATCGCACTAGTCGCCAAGAAAACGTGGATCCGCCCTTGCTGGGCCGGGGCGATCGCGTCGGCGGCACGCAAGATGTCTTTCTCGCTACAACGGGCGAGCCCACAGATCGTCGATTTGTCGATCGATTCTGCGATTTGCCGAACCGATTCGAAATCTCCCGGCGAAGCGATCGGGAACCCCGCTTCGATGATGTCGACCCCGAGATCGGCCAGGTGATGGGCCACTTCCAATTTCTCGCTCAGGTTCATACTGGCGCCCGGTGATTGCTCGCCATCGCGAAGCGTCGTGTCGAAAATTCGAATGTGACGCTTTTCGGTGGCGGTTTCGGCGGCACCGGCCGCATCGCCACCGGCGGGCTGGTCTGTCGCTGGGGAACTGGAAGAACTCATCGAATCATTTCCTGTGCATTAACGTAAGTGTGTGGTGGAATCAGTCTGGTCGAGAACAAAAAAAGCCCGAGTCCTGTTGCCGGGACTCGGGCTTTTGCTGTGTTTTGTTAGCTGGCGTTCTTAACGCTTCACTGGAACAGTGCAAACCCTCATCTCCGGCTCACGAATTAGTAGCGCGAGCGATAGGAGTAGTAGCAGGGGTAGCAAGTTGATCAGTGTCATAGCAGTAGAATAGGTCGCGGGGGCCAATGAAGTCAAGTCAAAGTTGGTGACCACGGCGGATCCCCAAGGCTAATCTCGGTTATCGACGCGCCAAACTTGAGCGATCAATGCGACCGTTCGCTGCTAAGTCACGCCCTGGACCGCGCCGGTTCGCGCGTTTGTTGCCATTTCTCCGCCCCTCGGCGCGCTGCGCTGGGCGTTGCGGATCTCTTCTCGCAATTCAAGATCCGTCATCATCAAATCCTGCTCATGCTGCCACCACGCAATCGCGTAGTCGACGCAAGCAAAAAACAGTACCGTCGCTCCCACCCACACCGCACAGTCGATCAGCAGAGTGAAAACCTGGGCGCCGGCGGCGGCCGGAGTCAGCGCCCCCAAACAAGCGATCAACGGCAGAGACGAACGCACATACAACGTCGCGACACAGACGATCGCGATCAGTTTCATCACGCTCACCGAAAACCGTAGCAATGCCTGAGGCCCCAGAATCGCCTTGCCACGCCGTAATGGCGACAGCCGATTCCAAGACGGAA
This sequence comes from Roseiconus lacunae, assembly GCF_008312935.1. Taxonomy (NCBI): domain Bacteria; kingdom Pseudomonadati; phylum Planctomycetota; class Planctomycetia; order Pirellulales; family Pirellulaceae; genus Roseiconus; species Roseiconus lacunae. Next base: position 131,191 of record NZ_VSZO01000012.1, read on the forward strand.
CCAGTCGCCGAAACGCGACCCGCCCTCCCGATTGCATCAGCCCGCTGGCCAGGCCGATCAACATTAGCCCGATCATCAATGGCAACAACACCAACCCGGCGGCGAAAATCAAACGAATGATCCTGGTGATCACTTCGCCCGAATCGATCGACAACCCGGTGGACTGACCAACCGACTCCTCAATTGTCAGCATCAAGAAGCGGACGATCCTCGGCCCCGACCAAGAGAGCATGCCGATTGCCGCTAGCAACGTCGCCGCGGACACCAACTCTTGGCTTCTCGGTCCCCTGCCCTGCTCTTTCGCTTCCTGCCGTTTCTTCGGCGTCGGAGGATGAATCTTCTCGCTCACGGCCTGATCGATACCTTTAACTGATGAATCGAATTGGTCAGCTCGGCTTCAAAAATTAACCCCGCCGATCCGATCGTCAGTCCCATCACAATCATCGCGGCCAAGATGTTTAAGTTGATTCCGACCGCCATCACATTCAGCCCCGGGACGGCGCGACTGATCAACGCCACCAGCACATTGGAAAGCAAGACGCAAGCAAGCAACGGCGCGGCGACTCGGACCCCGGATCGAAAACCGATCGTCAATTGATCGACGATCACTTGCAACATGCCTTCCGAGTCGGCCATCGACATCGGCGGAACCTGTTGAAAACTTTCCAGCAATGCGTTGATCAATAATCGATGCCCACCGAATCCCAGGAAAACACAGGTCGTCATAAATCCGATCATCTTGGCGAACTGTGGAACACTCGTCCCGGTCGCAGGATCGGCCACAGCTGCCAACTGCATCCCGGTGCTACTGGACGCCAGCTCGCCCGCCAGCTGAACGCCGCTGATCAATAGCTGCGCAATGCTTCCGATAACGACCCCTAAGATGAACTCACGGCTACCGGCGACGATTAACACGGCCGCTTGATCAATGAGCTCCCGTTGCGATGCCGTCTGGAGCACCGGCCACTCATCCGGCTTGATCGATCGCATCACCGACGGTGCCAACACCACCGTCATCAAGATCACCAAGGCGACTCGAAATCGAATCGGAACCCCAAGCGAAAATCCTGGCATCGCAAACACCAATCCCCCCAGCCGGAACGCCACCATCGCGACGACGACCGCAAACGTTGGCAAAACGTCGGCCACGAACAAGCCGGTTGGGATCTGCGGGAACCAATGCTCGAACATACGCGATCGGCGTCAATGAAAGAGGTGAACGAAAACTTGGCCTGACGATGACTGCGTTTAACGGTGGCTCGATCTTTAGAAGCCACCGCTGGCGAATAGGGTCCCGGCGAACTCCATCATCCGAGTGAACATCCAAGGCAAACATGCGATCAACACCAAACTTGAGACGATCAACTTGGGGACGAACGAGATCGACTGATCCTGGACTTGGAAAAGCGTTTGAATCAATCCGCTGACAAGTCCCGTCACCGCGCCGGCCAACAACACGGGTGCGGCCAGTAGCGCGGCTAGGAATAACGCTTGCCGACAGAGATCCACCGCTTGACTTGCATCCATCATTCGCACGAACTTCCTAAGCAAAACTGGCGAGCAACATTCCGGCAACTTGGTGCCAGCCGTCAACCAAGACGAACAGCAACAACTTGAGCGGCAGTGAAATCATCGCCGGTGGCAACATGAACATTCCCATCGACATCGTCACGCTGGCGACCACTAAATCGATGACTAAAAACGGGAGGTAGATTGAAAAACCCATCAGAAATGCGACCTTTAATTCGCTAATCACAAATGCGGGCAACATCACACGCATCGGGACATCGGCGAATGAACTCGGGCGTGGTCCTTCGGGAAACGCATGGCGGTAGAATAGAAACACGTCCTCAACGTTTTTTGCCGTCGTGATCTGCTTCGCCATGAACTCACGCATCGGCAACGTGCCGGTGTCATACGCCTGCATTAACGTCATCCCAGATTCGGGATCGCTATAGGGTTTGATCGCTTCGTCATACACCCTCGTCCAAACCGGCGTCATCACCAACATCGTCATGAACAAGGCGATACTGGTCAGCACTTGAGTCGGAGGCAGGGCCTGTAACCCGATCGCTTGGCGAAGCAGCGAAAGCACCACGATGATGCGGACATAACAAGTCGTCATCAGCAAGATCGCCGGCGCCAGACTGACCACCGATAACAACAACATCGTTTGCAAGCTACCGCGAGCGTTTTCGGGGCTCACCCAAGAATCGGGCCCCCCGGCGATCGTCTCCAACGCTTCTTCGGAAAGCGACATCGGTCGCCGCGTTACGATGGTGGGGACTGTCCCCGACGATTCCCCTGCAAGCGTTTCTGTCGCCGAAGATTCTTGACTCGATCGAGCCGTTTTCTGGTTTAATAATCGCTGCGGATCGGCCGGCCGCTCGGCTTCCGAGGGAACCGTATCTGACGCGTGGCAAGTCAATCTGCTATGCAAGCAACCAAAGAGAACCGCAACGATGATCCAACAGCGGATGGTTGTGGGAATCATTTCGGCTGCAAGACTTCATACGATCGACGAGCTCTCAAGACGCCCCCGTCGGCCGCCTTGTCGATGGACTTTAGGAAAAACTTCCAATTCGCAGGAAGAGGAATTCCACGACGTCGATCGGTTCATCTTGCTAGCAATGCTTTTCGTTGAGCAAAAGACAACGATTGAGCGATCAGGGCGATCTCTTGGCAACGAGCCGGCCCCAGCACAGGTCATCCACGCAGGTCATCCGCACACGGACGTGATCCCAGGCACCGGGCAACATTCCAAACGCCGTGCATGGCGGCCCGAAACCAATGTTAGCGAATGACGAATCGAGACTCATGCATTCACCAGTCCCGCGAACCATTCGTCGTAGCTGCCAAACGTGCTTCCTGGCAAAACGACCACCGAACGATCGGGAAAAACCAATTCACAATCACTGCGAATATAGCCGGCGAGTTTGTTGATCCGAACTTCAGCTCGTGGGCAACAACTTAGAATTTGAATCTCAAGATTCGCGGGCGACGGATCGATCGCATAGCAAACGAGCAGATCACCGAGCCGGATCACGGCAGCGGTCTTCGGTGCCGACTGATCGTCAGCTTGTGAAGTCCACTTGGCTTGATGAAAGAGTGGAACCGGAATTGGCTGACCGGAAGACTCCCAAAGCCAAGCCCCCGATTCGACCACTTCCGGTGGAAGTTGACGGCCGATCAGCGACTCGGACCGAAGTTTGCGACATTGCCCCACGACCACTTCGGGATCAGAACGCAGAAAGTAGGCCGTGACACGCAGCACACTTTCACGTGATTGCCGGGGCATTTCGAAAATCTGACCGACGGTCAAACGTGTGGCCGCCTCCTTGGCACTGTCAACATCGGCGATCATGCCGCCTAAACGAGCCGCGAGCGATGCCAGGTCGCTCAGGAACTCTGCGGCTAATGCACTCTTCGGAGCGATCTCGGGCGGGTGATAAAGATACGGCGGTTGCTCGATCAATTGTTCGAGATAGCGAACCTGAGTATCGGTGTGCACCCCCTGCCAAACCTGTGTTGAACGCAATGTCGCTTCCAATGCATCGGGCTCGTCGCCGAGGTGTTCGAGTGCAAACGAGGCGAGCGCCCAAACGGCCCGCTGTCGCTGCTCCTTTTCGTCCGCATCGACCTGACCGGCCCGGAACTGGATTTCTAGTCGCTCGCCGGTCGCGACCTGCCATTGCTCGATCTTTTCGGCGTTGTTGCGACTGAGTTTCGCCCCGGTCAACACATGTGTCAGCAGAAACTCTTCTAATTTTTCGGCCACGATTGTTCGATCGGCGGGCGAAAGTGACTGTGCGGGCCGATACTGTGCCGGTCGGGAGCTGGCGCCATTGGCCAACTGTCGCATCAGTGCAACTCGGCCATACTCGTCTTTAAAATTCAGCACTGCCAGTTGCCGCATCGCTTCCAACTTCGCCGCATCGGAAAGATGAAGTTGACTCGCCAAGTGAACCAGTTCGACGCCATAAACCCAATGGACATCTCGATAGCGAACCATCGGGGAATAGATCGAAGCGACTTCGATGGCGACGATTTCAACTAACTGTCGAATCAACCCGACCGCTTGTTGATCGAGCACATGCTGACCAAGTTTGGATGCACCATAGGTCGTCGCCTTGCTGGCCGCCCACCATGCGGCCATTGTGATCGGATTGGTACTGATCACGATCCGTCCGGCCAACCACATCGTTGATGCGACATCCAGATATGGCTTGGCAGACTTATACAGGCCGAACGTTTTGACCGCCTGTGTGACTAATTTATAGATGGACTGAAAGTCGTAAGTCGCCAGCGACACCGGCAGACTTTCGATCGCGACAAGTAAGCGAAGTGACGCGCGACCGGTCGCCCTGGAAATTGCCTCGACATTGGTACGCAACAGCGGTGCGGGGTCATCGGGTCGATAAATCGCCGCAACATCAGAAACTAGCTGGAATAGGTCGTCGCGAATCTGCTCGGTTTTAAAAGCGTATCCCGCATCCGTTTTTTCGCGGTAGGTGTCGTTCTTAATATTCTCGAACAATTCACGTGTTTTGGCATCGATTAGCTTCATCAATGCTTGATCGTGTGAGGCGAGTGGGTCGACCGCAATCGTAAAGGCTTCTTTCGGAAGTCGATCGCGATCGTCGACTCGAGAATCCGTGCGGTTGCGGGCGCCGTTGTGATCGGAATCCGATCGAAACGCGATCGCATCAGGAAACTGCATCCACTGCTGCAGTGCGAGCGAACGATCGGCCAGTCGTTTTGATTCCGAGCGAAGCTGATCGGTCTGTTCTTCGAGCCACTGCCGTAATTCGTCGTCCTTTAGCAGTGCCAAAGCCTCCGAGTCGTCGTCCGCCCCGCCCTGCCCCGATCGACTTTTTCTGGTCGTTTGTGACAAGCGAACCGCGTCGGCCAGCGACGACGCCAAAATCACAAACCCGAGGGCGCCTTGACCGGTCTCGGGGATATCCCAATGGGCGAACGCACTGGTCAGCAACACCGCGGCGGCAACGACGGCAGTGATCAGAGAAAACACCGGTAAACGTCGAAACATGTCGTGACGCAATTCGGCCGAACCTATGGAAAAAGACAGTAAAAATCACGATCGACAGTTCCCAACATTGGAACCAACCGCATCAAAATCGCCAAACGTCGGCCAAAAAGAATTCCCGACCGCTGGGGACCAGCAGCGATACCTTACAGGGCGCTTTTGGGAACGCCAGCCGCCACAAACTGAAAGGAGCCCGCCGATTGACTCGATCGTTCATAGATTTGTTTACACTAGTTTTGACCTCGGGACTTGGCGGACCCGTGAGAATGTTAGCGTGTGCTGATAACCAGGATTTTAAAACCGATTTCCGTGGCGACCGGCAAACGAAACATTCAACCGTGCTCTTTCAACACGACGATGTGTTTACAGAGCAACCATGCAACACCGCGTCACGCGCGACACTGTTATGCTAGACAGCGATGAGTTCGCTGTCTGGTCCTACGAGTCGCCCAGATGCAGGATGCGTGTGTCATTGTCCGCGAGTTATTGCAGTCTCACCGAGCCGTTATGCAAGAACAAGTCTCTGGAAAATCGTTTCAACGCCAATCCCAATCTTCAATACCATCGCTGCCGGACTATAAGACCGATGGTTTCTACGACGAACTTGTCGACGAACGGAATTTATCTCGGCCGTACACCGAAGAACTAGTCTCGTTGTTCAATCGCCTGACACCGGCGGAATTGTTCCGTAAGCAACAGGCCATTGAAAAGTCGCTGTACCAGATGGGGATCACGTTCACCGTGTACAGCGATGCGGCGGGTACGGAAAAAATCTTTCCGTTTGACGTCATCCCGCGCATCGTATCCGCCGTGCTTTGGAAACACATCGACGCGGGATTGAAGCAACGGATTCGCGCCCTCAATCGATTCCTTTGCGACATCTACAACGAACAAGCGATTGTCAACGACGGCGTGATCCCGCGCGTGCTGATCGAAAGCTCGCCGGCCTACTTAAAAGAATGCAAGGGATTGGCACCTTTTAACGACGTCTGGTGTCACATCACGGGAACGGACCTGATTCGCGACAACGAGGGGACCGTTTACGTCCTCGAAGACAACCTGCGATGTCCGTCGGGGGTTTCCTATGTGCTTCAGAACCGGCACGTGATGAAACGGAACTTCCCGCAGGTCTTCGGATCATCGCGGGTGCGACCGGTGTCTGACTACAGTTGGCGTCTCTTCGAATTGCTTCGCGGGATCGCCCCGCCACATGTCGATGATCCCACGGTCGTGGTGCTAACACCCGGGATCTACAACAGCGCTTATTACGAACACTCGTTCTTAGCCCAGAACATGGGCGTCAAACTGGTCGAAGGACGCGACTTGGTCGTCGAGAACGACTTTCTTTACATGCGGACGACCGGGGGACTGAAACGGGTCGACGTGATCTATCGGCGAATCGATGACGCCTTCTTGGACCCTCAAACGTTTCGCAAGGACAGCGTTCTGGGCGTCGCCGGACTGATGGACGTTTACCGTGCCGGGAACGTCAGTCTCGCCAACGCTCCGGGAACCGGGATCGCGGACGACAAAGTGATCTACGCCTTTGTTCCCGACATGATCCGATACTACTTGGACGAAGAACCGATCCTACCCAACGTCCCGACCTATGTCTGCCAGAAAGATGATGACCGCAAGTATGTGCTCGACAACATGGACAAGTTGGTTATCAAGGCAGCGGGAGAATCCGGCGGTTACGGTGTCTTGATCGGTCCGCACGCGACGGCCGAACAGCGTGCCGAGTATGCGGCGAAAATCAAAGAAGATCCGCGCAACTGGATTGCCCAGCCGACGCTTCAACTTTCACGTGTGCCAACACTGATCGACGAAAAACTCGAAGGCCGGCACGTCGACTTACGACCCTATATTCTCTGTCGGCGCCAAGATGATGTTTGGGTGCTTCCCGGTGGACTCACCCGTGTCGCACTCCGCAAAGGCTCGCTGGTGGTCAATTCGTCCCAAGGGGGCGGCAGCAAGGACACCTGGGTCGTCGCCGAAGAAGGACAACCGGTCGCGTCACCCAAGAACGGGATCAAACCAGTTCCCAACCCAGATTCAATCTAGTGCCATGTTTCCTCAACCTTTGATTTTAGGATTAGCCGCATGGCGTTAGCCACGGTTCCGGTGCAATCACCGGGCTAACACCCGCCGGCCGGCGGTCGACTGATTGAGTGACGCCGCAATTGGAGTGATCATAAATCACTCGCACGCCTGTCCTTCGAACGAACTGTTCCATCGACGGACAACTACGCTGCAAACGCATCGCCAAACGCACGATAGCTTCCACTTTTCGATCCACACCCGGTTTACGACTGACTTCATGCTTTCCCGAGTCGCCGAATCAATTTATTGGATGAGCCGCCAGGTGGAGCGGGCCGAAAACTTGGCCCGCTTCATCGAAGTGACGCTGAACATGACGCTCGAACAGGCGGATTACATCGTTGACCCGTGGGAACCGCTGGTGCAAGTCACCGGTGACAACGAATGGTTCACCGCCAAGTATGGAAAACCGGATCGCCAAAAGGTCGTTCAGTTCCTCGCGTTTGACGAAGAGTATCCCAATTCGATGTTGAGTTGCTTGCGGGCGGCTCGTGAAAACTCACGCGGGGTTCGTGAAGTCATCTCTACCGAAGCGTTTCGTGAACTAAACAGTTTTTACCACTTCGTCTGCGACAGCAGCACGCCTCAACTTGCCAGTGATCCGACCGAACTGTTTTTCGAACATGTCCGCAATCAAACGTTGATGTGGAGCGGCGTGATAGAAAACACCATGACTCATGACTTGGGTTGGCAGTTTATCAACCTGGGGCGAATGCTCGAGCGAGCCGATAAGACCTCGCGGATTCTTGACGCCAAGTATTTCAACCTCCTGCCCAGCGTTGATGACGTCGGCACGGCCGTCGATGACTTGCAATGGTCGACGCTGCTACGGGCGATCAGCGGATTCGAAGCCTATCGCCGGGAACATCACTTGGTCGACGTCGAAAAGATCGTCGCCTTTTTCTTGTTCCATCGGTCCTTCCCACGCAGTGTCTACTACTGCGTTTCGGCTGCCGACTGGTCGCTTCGGGAAATCGAAAAAGTCTCCGGAGCGGAGCATTCCGGCGAAGCGAAACAACAGATCTCCGCCTTACGTCATCGACTGCGAAACACCAATGTCAAGGAAGTCATTGCCGGCGGCATGCACGATTTTATCGATCGCCTGCAATCGGAACTCAATGGCATCGGTGAATCGCTCGGCCGCGACTACTTTCACAACCCTGGAACCTCATGACGATCCGAGTCGCTCTTCATCACAAGACGAAGTACAGCTACGACAAGCCCATCGGATTAGGACCTCAACTGGTACGGCTTCGACCGGCCTATCACAGCCGAACGAAAATCGTTTCCTATAATCTTAAGGTCCAACCCGAAGACCACTTTATCAATTGGCAACAAGATCCGTTTGCCAATCCCGTCGCGCGTTTGGTGTTTCCCAAAAAGGCGACCGCGTTTTCGATCACCGTCGATCTGCAAGCCGACATGACGGTGATCAACCCGTTCGACTTCTTCATCGAAGAGGGCGCCGAGTCCTGGCCATTTCAGTACTCGCCTGCCGTCAAAGTACAACTCGCCCCGTACTTGAACGCCGACCCCGTGACGCCGCTGCTGGAACAGTGGCTCCGGGAGGTCCCCAAAGAAAGCGACCGGGTGATCGACTTTTTGGTTCATGTCAATCAGTACGCTCAGCGTTCGGTGAACTACACGGTCCGCCTCGAACCGGGCGTGCAAACTCCCGAGGAAACCCTGCACCTGGGCAGCGGATCATGTCGTGATTCGGCGTGGATGCTCGTCCAAGCATTCCGACACATCGGCATGGCCGCGCGGTTCGTTTCCGGATACCTGATCCAACTCGCCCCTGACGAAAAGCCAATCGAAGGTCCCGAGGGCCCGGTCGCCGATTTTTGTGACCTGCACGCGTGGACCGAAGTGTTCCTGCCAGGTGCCGGATGGGTCGGGCTCGATCCCACCAGCGGTTTACTCGCCGGCGAAGGTCACATCCCATTGTCGTGCACACCGCACTACCAGGACTCGGCCCCGATCACCGGTGGCCACGAGCCTTGCGAAGTCGAATTTTCGCACGAAATGAACGTGACGCGGATCGTCGAATCGCCCAGAACGACCAAACCTTACCAAGACGATCAGTGGCAGGAAATTCTTGATGCCGGTGACGCCATCGATCAAGTCCTCGATGACGAAGATGTTCGTTTGACCGTCGGTGGCGAACCGACGTTTGTTTCAATCGATGACACCGACGATCCGCAATGGAACACCGATGCCGTTGGAGTCGAAAAACGTGTGCTCAGCAATGTGCTGTTGCTACGTTTGCGTGACAAGATGGCGCCCGGAGCGATGCTTCACTACGGGCAAGGCAAATGGTACCCGGGCGAGTCGCTGCCGCGTTGGGCACTGACTTGCATGTGGCGTCCCGACGGCGAACCGATTTGGCAAAACCCAAAGTACATCGCCGACGAAGGCAAAGACTACAAGTTTACGCACGACGACGCCGATCGCTTTGTCAAACACCTTGCCGGCGTCTTGGGCATCGAAGCCCGCGTGACCCTGCCGGTGTACGAAGACGTCTTTCATTACCTTTGGAAAGAACAACGACTTCCGATCGACGTCGACCCAACTGATCCGAAATTGGAAGACCCCAACGAACGCGCCATGCTGATGCGGACGTTCACCCAAGGGATGGGAAAGCCCGTTGGGTTTGTGATGCCACTACGCCGAGCTTGGTGGCAGGCGCATCCGGGCTGGGTCGGCGGTCGGTGGCCGGTTCGTGGTGGCAAGATCTTTGTCATTCCGGGCGATTCGCCGATCGGCCTACGTTTGCCGCTGGATAGTTTGCCGGTCGGATCTCGTCCCGGCCCGACCAGTTCGCTCCCCTATGATCCGTTCGCACCCCGCAATCCGTTGCCTTCGGTGCAAATCATCCGTCACGACCCGAAACGAATCGAACAGGTCGAGCAACGACAAAACGAAGAAGAGCGAGCCGAGGACGACGATCAAAAGGGCGAAGTCATCGCGACTGCATTGTGCGTCGAATGTCGCTACGGCCGGATCCATGTTTTTATGCCGCCGACGCAGCGACTCGAAGATTACCTCGATCTACTTTCGGCGGTCGAAGAAACCTGTGTTGACCTTGACATCCCGATCATCCTCGAAGGCTACCTTCCGCCGCAGGATCATCGCGTCGAATTATTTAAGATCACACCGGACCCGGGGGTGATCGAAGTCAACGTCCAACCAACCGGCTCTTGGCGCGAACTCGTTGACCTGACTCAAACGCTGTATGGCGAAGCCCGAGAAAGTCGATTGACCGCTCAAAAGTTTGACATCGACGGCACACACACCGGAACCGGTGGCGGTGCCCATGTGGTCTTGGGAGGTCGAGCACCGACGGACAGTCCCTTCATCCGGCGTCCTGACCTGCTCGCAAGCATGCTGCGGTTTTGGCACAACCACCCTGCCCTGTCGTACCTTTTCAGCGGTAAGTTCATCGGCCCGACCAGCCAGGCGCCGCGAATGGACGAAGCCCGTCGCGATAGCGTGTACGAAATCGAAATCGCGATGCGTGAAATGGAACGATTTTATGGTGAAGGCCAAACAATCATGCCATGGACCGTCGATCGGTTGTTCCGTGACTTGCTAGTCGACTTGACCGGAAACACACACCGAGCCGAATTCTGTATCGACAAGCTGTATTCGCCCGATTCCAGTAGTGGACGATTGGGATTGGTCGAACTTCGGGGCTTTGAAATGCCGCCAAACTCGCAAATGAACCTCGCCCAACAATTGCTCATCCGAGGCATCATCGCTGCGTTTTGGAAAACCCCCTACCGCGCACCGTTGGCCCGCTGGGGCACGGCGCTTTACGATCGATTCATGTTGCCGCACTTCGTTTGGAATGACCTCGGCAATTTGATCTCGAAACTCGCGGACCTCGGTATCAGTCTTAAACACGAATGGTTCCTACCGCACTATGAGTTTCGTTTCCCCTTGGTCGGCGAAGTGATCTTCGGCGATACCAAGATGGAACTGCGGAACGCGATCGAACCGTGGTATTTGATGGGCGAAGAACCGTCCGGCGGAGGCACCGCGCGTTTTGTCGATTCATCACTGGAACGCTTGCAGGTTTGTGTCGACGGATTCGATCCCGCCCGGCACGCAATCCTGTGCAACGGACGGCGGATCCCAATGCATCCATCAGAAGTCGCGGGGCGATACCTAGCCGGGATCAAGTTCCGAGCATGGCAACCGCCGCGATGTTTGCATCCGACAATCCCGATCGATGTGCCATTGCAATTTGACATCGTCGACCGATTTACACATCACTCGCTTGGCGGCTGTCGCTATCACGCGGCCGACCCCAGCGGACGTTCGCACGACATTTTCCCCATCAACGCCAACGAAGCGGAGTCGCGACGTGCGGCCCGTTTCCAAACGGGGACTCTGACCGGCGGACGCATGGTGATTCCGGATCTGCCTCCGGTCGATTCGCCAAACGATTTCCCGGTGACGTTCGACCTGCGACGCTATCGATAGTGCATCAATGGTGCGCACCGAGGATTCGATTGCCAGACGAATTGGTGACGGCAACGCGGCGAATTTCAGAGTACCATAGTGGGCGATCGCGGCCGTCCGTTTGGGGATGGACACGATCCAGGATTCAATCCCCCACTCCCCTGCTCTGCCCTGCCGACTTTTGAGGCTCCTTATGTCACCGATCGACCGTCGACGTTTTCTTGCTCTGACCGCCGCCGGGCTTGCTTCGGGAATGGTCGCCGAAACGGCAAGTGCGGACGACGAACAGAGCCAAGCGAACCCACTCGCCGTCTTCACCAAGCCCTTCAATTCGCTGTCGTTCGAGGAACTCGCCGAGGAGATAGCGGGACTTGGCTTCGATGGACTTGAAGCACCGATCCGCAAAGGCGGCCACATCGATCCGGCTAATGTGGTCGACGAATTGCCTCGACTTGTCGAAGCCCTCGCCAAGCACAACCTTCAAGTCACCGTCATGGCATCGGATATTAATGATGCCAGCGATCCTGCGACTGAACGTGTGATTCGAACGGCGGCGACGCTGGGGATCAAGCGTTACCGAATGAAATACGTCAAGTACTCGAACGATCGTTCGGTCGCTGACCATATCGCGTCTTGGAAAAGCCAGTTCAAAGACCTCGCCGCTGTCAACCATGATTACGGCGTGACCGGACTGTACCAAAATCACGCCGGCGTCAATTACATGGGTTCATCGATCTGGGATCTCGACCAAGTACTCGAAGGAATCGCCCCCTCTGATATCGGGATGGCCTATGACATTCGGCATGCCACCGTCGAAGGTGGAACGAGTTGGCCGACAACCTATCGAATGATCCGCGACCATATCGACACCGTCTATGTGAAAGACTTTGCCTGGGACAATGGTAAAGTCAAAAATGTTCCACTCGGCGAAGGATTGGTGCAAGCGAAATTCTTCGATATGCTGCGAAAGGATCAGTTTCACGGTCCGATTTCACTGCACGAAGAATACATCGATCACCATCCCGCAGAGCTTGTTCCGCAGCACATCACGGCGATCGAGAAAGATCTCAAAACGCTTCGCCAATGGTTGAAGCAAGGATAACCTAACGCCGGGTATGCTCTGATTGGGGCGGCCGATGACAATGACAGGCCGACAATCACTGGGACGCGATCGACGCCCCTTGTTCGGTGTCGCATGACAATAGCATCGTGACCCATCGCGGCAAGGTCGGACGTTCGGGGCTGAAGTTTGGTCTTGCCAACGAGGTCGATTTCTTTTTATAGGCGAGACTACACTCGCCTCTCCGGGTTTCTTCAGACCGGATCGGCGGGTCACCGGTGCCCCCATCCCCACCGGCCGTTGCCCCACTGACTGCTGACCCGCCGTCTGGCCTCGACTATGCCCTATCCTCACCGCCCGATATCGACCGTGATGTCGGTGTCGCCGGCGCATTTACTATGTGTCGTCATCGCGTTAATAGTTGGCTGCCGGCCCGCCGATCCCCAGCCAACGCCAGAAATACAAGCACGGCAAAAAACGCATCCGGTGCCGCACATTCGATCGGCATCGAATTCAGCTTCATCCGAGGTCGTCGTCACTGCGGCGTTTGCCGAAGTTTCGCGTGATACCGGATTCGAGTTTCAACACCAAGCCGGACGCACCCTCGACTATCGTTTTAATGAAATTGTCGGAAGCGGAGCCGCATTGTTCGACTACGACAATGACGGCGACTTGGACGTTTACCTGGTCCAAAGCGGCCCCGCCAAGTCTCATTCGGTCAGCGATCGCCTCTTCCGAAACGACTCGGTCCCAGGTGATTCCAACCATCCGTGGAAATTTACCGACGTGACAGATCAAAGCGGGATCGATGTGACCACCGGTTACGGACAAGGAGTGACCTGTGGCGACGTCGACCGTGATGGTGATATCGATCTATTCATCACGAACTTTGGACGCAACCAGTTCTTACGCAACAACGGCGACGGGACCTTTACCGATGCAACCTTGTCGAGTGGGTTAGCTTTGGACCGTGTAAGCGATGAACGTTGGAGTACGAGTGCAACGTTCGTCGACTTTGATCGCGACGGATGGCTGGATCTGTATCTATGCAACTACGTTGTTTACACCGCCGACTCGCATAAGCCATGCTACGGCGCGAGTGGACGTCGTGACTACTGCGGTCCCAATAGCTATGCCGGTGAAGCGGACCAATTATTCCGCAACGATGGACACGGAAACTTTGTCGACGTTTCTGCTCAGGCCGGAATCGCTTCGCTTTACGGTGCCGGCCTCGGTGTCGCCTGTGCCGACTTCAATGGCGATTCCTGGGTCGACATTTATGTAGCCAACGACGGTAGCGAAAATCGACTTTGGATCAATCAACGCAACGGTCAATTCGAAGACGTCGCCCTGCTTTATGGCTGTGCGTTCAACTCCGTAGGTGCCGCCGAAGCCGGCATGGGGGTCGACGCGGCAGACTTTGACAACGACGGCGATGAAGACTTGTTTCTCGCCCATCTGACTGGCGAAACGAACACCTTGTATCAGAACGAAGGCACGACCGGGTTTGTCGATCGGACAACAGTGTTTGGATTGGCCGGACCAAGTCAAACGATGACAAGCTTTGGAACTGGGTGGATCGATTTCAATAACGACGGACGTCTCGATATCGCCATCGCTAACGGGACCGTCAAACGCGAAAACGGGGCGGTCACGACTCAAGCTGCGTTTCCCAAAGGCCAGCCAAACCAATTGTTTGTCAGCCATGGCGATCACTTTTCGGATGTCAGTCACCTTGTGCCCGGTGCTTTCGGCGAACATGAAATGAGCCGAGGACTGGCATTCGGTGATCTCGACAACGACGGCGATTTGGACTTTCTGGTAACCAACAATGACGGCCCGGCGAGGCTCTACCGGAACGAAGTCGGACATCGAAATCCTTGGATCGGTCTGCGATTACTCGATGCCGATGGCAAACAACATCAGCTCGGAACAAAAGCCACTTTGCGATTAAGCGACGGGCACGCCCTTGTCCGCCGATCCTATCGCGACGGCAGCTATTGCAGTTCCCGTGACCCGCGTGTGTTGTTTGGGATTCCCACAGGCGTCCGCGCGATTGAGCTCGAAATTCATTGGCCTGACGGGAGCACCGAAACATTACCTGCCCCACCACAAGGGCGTTACTCCATTGTTCGTCAAGGAAGCGGAACAATCGAATCAGGAATTGCGGTCGCGATCAAGGTCGACCAGGGAGGTGTCACACGATGAACCGTTTTGCCAATCGTCAAAGTGTTCTCTTGCGCGCGACCAGCATTGCTTGCTTGGTCACCGCTTCCATTATGCCGGTCGGATGCGCTCCTGATGGTACGGTTCAGCAGTGCAACAATACGATGTCTGATTCGTCGGACTGCCCGAAGAAGGCGAAACACGCTGGTATTTCCTTACCTTCCTTCGACTGCAACATCTTTAAACAAGTCGGTCGGTATGTGGTGCCACGGATCAGTGATCCTTCGATTGAATCGGCTGCTCGCGAACAGATCGCGGGGCTCGAAAAACGATTCGAAGTGATCGCCGATCAAGATGCCGGGGATTTGTATGGCGAATTTGGAATGATCTGCCAGTGCTTGGAATTTTATGATGCGGCGAGATTCTGCTATCAGCAATCCGAGACTCGCGACGCGGCGAACTATCGCTGGCCATTCCTGCGCGGACATCTCGAACGCCTGGAAGGCAAAACTAGCCAAGCAAAAGCCAGTTTCAAACAAGCGTTGAAGCGAATCGATCCGAAAAGTCCAGCGGTGCTCGATGCTCAATTGGCAGCGATTTGCTGGATCGGCGAACTTGAATTGAACGAAGGTGAACCAAGCAAAGCGAAGGCGTGGTTCGATAAGGTGTTGGCCATCACTCCAAACCACGCCTTCGCCCACTATTCACTCGGCAGAATTGCCGAACAGCAAGAGGATTTCGTTACCGCGATCGAACATTTGCGGCAAGCGAGTCAACTTGATCCTAGCGCAGGTAGCATTCAGTACATACTGGGGATGGTCTATCGACGAGCGGGCCGACTGCAAGAAGCAGAATCGATGCTGCAAAACAGCGTTGCCAATCGAAAACCTTATGCTCCGTATGACCCACTGCTGTGGGCGGTCGAATCAGCGGTCAAAAGTCATCGCCGCTATCACTTCATCGCCGATCAAAACTTGAAGGCGAAGCAATACACTGAGGCGATCGAGTTTTACGAACGCGCGCTTCAGATGCAAGCGTCACCGCAACTACTCGCGCAAACCCATTGCAACCTCGGTAGCGCGTATGCAAAGACGGGCAATGCCGTTGCCGCGCTTAAACACTGGAAACTAGCCGCCTCGCTTCACCCCGAACACACCGAAACTCTGTTGAATCTGGCTGCCGTTGCCGGGGCAACCGGTGCTCCCGAGAAAGCGCTACCGTTGTATCAAACAGTCCTGAAGAAACAGCCGAACCACCGGCAGGCGAGGCAGAAATTGGCCGAGACATTCGTTCAACTGAAGCAGCCGGCGAACGCGATCGCCGAATACGAACGACTGTTGAATTCAGATACCGGCAATCGCGATGCCTGGCGAGCGTTACTGGACCTTTACATTGCCGAGAAACGCTTTGATAAAGCTCGCCAGATCGCAATTCGATATGAATTCCCAGACGTGATCGCCCAGTTGTCGACCGCCGCCCTGGGGAGCGACCCCGATCCGGAATCAGACCAGGATCGCTTGTAGTCCATTGGCTACCAAGCGAACATCATCCCACCCTGACCGGTATGTTGGTCATGTTCGGACGTGAACTGGGCGTCGTAGTCTGCGTAGAGCGTGACACCACAGCGAGCGGCGTAGCCGAATCCGACACCGAGATCTAAGAAGTCTCGGCCTAGTTCGGCCCCTTGAATTCGTAGCCCGTTCGCTCCGGCAAACTGACCGACCAAAATTTGATCGGTGTCGGCGAATTCGTGCGTGTAAGCGATACGATAGATCGGTGCGAGCGTGCCACCGAGAACGCAAAGGTTTCGCGATACGCTGGCGCCCAAGATTCCCCGAGCCGAATCGACATTGTCGTCAGCGATCTGTAAATTCGAAACGCTTGCCCCCGTTTCAGAGTAACCGTCGTAGTCGACACCGATGTACTGAAACGCAACGTGCGGCTGCAGCGTCCAACCGCGCGATCGATATGTCCGGCCCAGTTCAAAGTAACTCTGAAACGCGTCGCTGTCGGTTTCGCCAGAAGCTAACCCCGTGTTGGTCTGACGCGATGTGTCGTAGTCGCCGTCGCTGAATCCTAAGATCCCCGTCAAGTACATGTTCGATCTCAATCGACGCGAACCATACAGGGCGATCCCAAGCGTATCGAGGTCGACGTTCCCAGAACCACGCGAGCCATCAGCGCCATAGTAGTTCCCCGCCAGTCCGATCGCGGTAAAGCAATCGAGTTGACGCTGGGCTCCGAACGCTACCCCGGCGAAGTCATACTGAAATCCGTTGTCGACCGAACCTTGGGCCCCATAGCCGGACACCCAAGCGCTGTTCTTCGAAATTTTTCGAGCGTGATAGACGGGATTGGTGTGATAAGAAACCTGTTGAATGCCCGAGTCTGACGGGGCTGTTGACACCAAACGGAACGGTTGTTCGTACGGTTGCGGAGACGCAGAAATCTGGGACATCTGCATCGCGTATTGTCTGGCATTCGTGGTCACGCCGCCACGAAGTCGGTCGGCCAATAAATCGATGAACTGACTCGTCGCCTGAATTTCTAACAGTGATGCACTTGCCAGAACATCCGCGAAACTGGCATCGGTTGGTGGAGTTGCCGAAAGAAAAAAGAGCTGCCAAAAATTCAGCGTTCCAATATCTCCGCCCAAATCATCGATCATCGTCAGGGTCCATGTTCCCTGAGCGTTCTCACCATTGAATGCCGACAACGCCTGTTGGGGTTGGTAGCTTTGGTTTGTCGCGGGGAATCCGACCGGGAATGAACCGGTCGCATCGTCATCAAAGCGGTAGCCACCGTTTTGAGCGTTCGTGGCTCCACCGACGCCATCAAAAAGCTGGACCGAAGTTCCGTTTGGCGAGGTGACGGTCGCGGCCAAGTCAGCGTTGAAGGTGTGGTTGTAGTCAACGTTGACGTCAAGGTCCGCGATCGCGAACGAATCGGTTACGTTGATCGAAGAGATCGTCTGCCCCGTCGTGCCGGCCGGTGGGATCCGCAACGGGGTATCGGTCGAGGTATAAGTTTGTGCCGTCGCTGATGAAGACGCAGCCGACGAAGATACGAGGACCAGCATCCCGAGCTGGATCGCACGTCTAAGATTCAATTGATGCATTCCGAAGCCTTCCTTGACGAGTGCTTGCGTGGGGTCTCGCGTGAATGACGGCTTGGGGGCAGCAAACCAATCCCAAGGTGGTGTCACTGCATCAGGGATCGGAAGCGGGTTTTCCCTAATCGACGATTCTTTGCTGCAGAGTCATAACCGGCATAGGTCGTGTGACGCGACAGACCGCCGAACCATCGGCCGGCTTACCGCACACCGATCGCGAGTATTTGCCTTGGTTTCTGCCGGGAGCGCTGAGTCGACCACGCTACGACTTGACTGCGGTCCAGCAAGCCTTGCAACCAACGATGGCCGCTCAACCGCCTTGACCAACGCTCAAGGTGCATCGATGAACCATTCGTTGTGCAACCGCTGGCTAAACCATCGATTGTGGCCATGACACCCTAAGCCGTTGCCAGAACAGCACTTTGGGGAACAGCACACCCTGCTAAAGAATCGAATCGGCCTATGTCTTAGGCACCCTGCCCATTGTCGAGGCGGCAATTGCGCAGCGACCGAACACCTTTGGTGGGCTCGGGTTCCGCAATCATCAGCAAAAAAAGAACGATTCCAAAATCGCTAAGCAAAACCAATCTGACTTATCGCCAGTTGAAGTGAAACGTTTTTCCATTGAGAGATTGGCGACGCATCGGCACAAACGTTTTGATGAAAACACCGGCCATTGGCACCACGTTCGCGTAGGTCGACCCTCGTCAGCCAGTGAACTGTCCCACGGTTTCCGGTCAGTTCATTCATCGTTTCATCAGCGTCGAACGCGTCGCACGAGAACGCTTGTACGTTGAACGCCCAGACGTTGCGGTGCACGACTCGACTGCTGATTTGTTTTCATTCTTACGACTCGGGAAATTCAGCGAACATTTAAGATGGATCAAAACATCCCCCCACAAGTCACTCCGATGGCAACCTCTGCCGACAAAAAACGTTCGGCCCGTGGTCGGCAAACACGACCCGCATTCACGTTGGTCGAACTTTTAGTCGTGATCGCGATCATCGGCATCATGGTCGGCCTATTACTGCCGGCCGTTCAAGCGGCTCGCGAAGCGGCGCGACGCATGCAATGCTCCAACAACATGAAGCAGATCGGGCTTGCGATTCACAACTATCACTCACAGTTCAAGCAGATGCCGGCCAACCATGGCCTGCGCACGGACCTGATAGCGGGCCAGACGCCGCCATCGGGACCTTCATGGATGACCGTGATCCTTCCACAACTGGAACAATCTGCGGCGGCCGAAAAATTGAATTTTAGCGGCACCGACTTTAGCGAAGACTCGGTCTATCCCAACCGCAACTGGGAGGTGATGAGTCAAACACAGGTGCCGACTTACAACTGCCCTTCAAGTGCCTTGGAACGCTACCGCTTCCAAGAGACCAGCCAAGCGACGCGTGACTTTGATCCGGACGCCCCGGATAGCTACGACGTTCAGATTCCTGACTACGTTGCGACTGTCGGATACTACAACCCGCCAGGTTCGAACGTGTTCTCCTGGGATCGTTACTACGCCGGAAAGGCAACTTGGTCGTGGGGTTGGTTGCAGGACGACGGGTATATCTCGATGTTGAATAACAAATTCCGCGAACGACGCTTCTCCAGCATCCTCGATGGCCTGAGTAACACGATTGCGGTCGGCGAGCATGGATCGGAACTTCAACACTTCGATGGAACCCGCGAAGACTCCCGCCCCGGTCGCGGACCTGGTGGTTTCTGGGCAGCTCGCCCCATGCACTTTGCCTGGAGTGCTTACCACGGGAAAACCGCGAACGTGACCGTCCCACGTTATCCCAACAACAGTCTGTACTCGGGCAACTGGACACAGAACGGCGAGCACACCCTCCACAACGGCTTCCGTTCACAACACTCTGGCGGCGTCATGTTCTTACTCGGCGACGGGTCGGTGCGATTCATCACCGATAGCATCGACTTCGACAATATCTTCACCGCCCTCAACGGCCGGGCAGATCATTACAACTTCGATCAGAGCTTCATGGTCCAGTAACCCGCCGAGGATTCCACCCTCAACTCTTCAATCCATTCCATTCTCAAACGATTCCATGAAATCAAAACTAGCGTTCACGTTACTCGCCGTTGCCTTAACCGGCTTCACCGTCACCGGCTGCGGCCCAAGTCAGCCGGAACTAGGGCAAATCGAAGGAGTTTTGACCATCGATGGTGAACCGGTCAAAAACGGCAGTATCGAGTTCATTCCGATCGGTGGCGGGCGACCTTCCCTTGCCCTCACCAATGCCGAGGGAAAATACGAAGCGTTCTACCTACCCAACGTCCCGGGCGCTTTGACCGGCAAACACCGAATTCGATTCGAAATCGCCAAAGGCAAACCCGGTGATCCCGGTTTGGTCCGTCCGAAAAAGAACGGTAAACGCCCGCAAGGCGAAGTCAAACTTGAACCAAGTGAGATCGAAGTGGTTTCCGGTGAGAACGAAATCAACTTCCAGTTAGTCGAGGCGAGTTAAGTCCGCCTTGATCGATTGACCGACTTTTTTAGCGGCAATCTGAAGTCTTTCTCACATTCATTCTTTGTCGCCCGGATGAATGTGAGTGACATCAGGTTGTCGCTAATTTTTTTGCGCTGTCTTAGTCGGGCGACTCACTAAAAATCCTGTCGCCGACAACCCGACCATGCACCAAAGAACGGAGAACAACAGGTGGTTTGAAAAAAAAGCAATCGAAAAGTAGATCGTCACGCCCACCGCGGCCGCCCATTTTGGCGGCAGCAGCCACAGCCCGAATCCGGCCAATGTCTCGACCACGATTACCTTTCGGCTGTACCACATCGCCATCGATTTGAGTGACTCAACTTGGGAGTGGTCGCGCAACAAATTGAACACCCAAAAATCGCGGTCGACGAAATAGATGTCGTAGAACACCTCGCCGGACCAGTACTCCGGCGTCCACTTCCCGACCGCCCCGCCGAGCAGCACCATCGATCCAATCAAACGTGCTAAAAACGCCGCTCGTCCCATCAGGGAAAAAGGGTCGTCACGTGACATCCGTGTCGTCAGCCACAGCACCCATAGCGACGCCCAAGCGCTCGTCGCAAATGTCATATCATTGTAGCTTGCTTGATGGATCAACAGCACCGCGAGGCATCCGGTTGTGAATGCCGCCGCTACGGTTCGCAACCAGGGCGTCAATCCAAACACCCCCACGACGATTCCGGCCAACGTTCCCAAGTAGACATTCCGAACCACGTCCGCCGATTGCAGAAATTCAGGAAAGAACGCGTCCGCGAGTGGAAAGCGGTGATAGACCTCATCGGCCAAATAAAAATACGACCATTTCCAAACCAGCCCCATGAACAGGGTAGCCTGAACGATCAGATAAGCCGCAAGAACTTTGCCACTACCAGGAGGAGGCAAATGAGCGTCGGCAGACTCAGTGGCGTCGCTTTGGGTTCCACGACACGCCGTCTTGTGATCGGATGAATCGCTCTCCTTTGAATGACCGTTCGCTGGTCGCTCAGAGTGTGCTTGGTCGGCGCTAGAAGCGGACATCACTGTAGCACCTCTGGAAAGATTAGCTCAGGCAAGTCCGGCGACTGATCGCTGAGATCAACGAACTCTGACGATTGCCGAATCCATTCGTAGCGTCCTTCGCCAAGCGGACGGGCAAGGATTTTTGATTCGAGCGTTTGGCCGCGATAAGACGATCGAACGGTAAGGTAGCAATGCCGCCCCTCATGACACAACGAATAGCGACCGTTGGCGAACGTCAGCAAGCGTGTCGGAAAATGATTGATGTACCTCGGACGCGTCGAATCGAGTACCGGTGTGATCAAACCGTCTGGCAGATCGCTGATCTCGTATTGGTTGCCAAAGTTGTACATCGCTGGCACGGGAGCCTGAATCGCCCATAGCGCGAATGAGTCTGTCGTCAAGTGGAATCGACGCATGGTCATCCGAGCGATCGCCGGATAGAACGGCATTAAGAGCAGCCAAACCGAAACGGTCGCTATCGAGACGACAATTGCAACAAAGAAAACGTCGGGACGCTTCGGCGTTGATTTCGCATCTGCCATCGGACCTCACCCGTCAAAGTCGACCATCATCCAGTCCCCTCACTTCCATCGACCACACCAAGGCCCGCGATTGATGTTCGCAGCCCACGCGGCGGTGACTTCCGTTGTTAGAACCGTACCTTACGGTTTAGGCGATCTTTACGGGGCCTGTTCGATCAGCCGCAAGGCAATTTGTCGCACGGTCTGTGGGTTGGCATTCGGGTTATGCTTCTTTGCCTGGCCGATCAGCGGTCCGATCGCCTTTTGATTACCGCTCTTGACGTCTTCGACGACTTTAGGATTTGCGTCGAGCAAACGTTTGACCAGTGTTTCCATCTCGGATTCGTCGACCGCTTCGATCCCGAGTGCTTCAATCGCTTGATCGATCGTACCGCCTTTTTCGACCAGGTGTTTAAACACGTCGCGGGCGCGATCGTTTGGCAATTCACCTTTCGCGACGCGCGAGAGAAGGTTCCCCAGGTCGGCGGCGAGCACAGGAAAGGAATCAATATTTTCGTCGCGTTCTTTCAAGGTCCGCAAGACGTCTTGTTGGATCCAACTACTCGCCCGCTTGCCATCCCCGCAATGCGTGGCAACGGTGTCAAAGTAATCGACCATTTCGCGACCTTGTGAAACGATCACGTCGGCATCATAGGCTTTGATCCCGTATTGTTTCTGCAATCGTTCACGAGCCTCACCGGGAGTCTCTCCCAGCGACTGACGGATACTTTCGACACGTTCACGCGGAATGCGAACGGGCAACAAATCGGGACAGGGGAAGTATCGGTAGTCGGCGGACTCTTCTTTTTCACGCTGCGGATAGGTGACCTCTTTGACGTCATCCCAACCGAAAGTCCGTTTGCCTTTGGATTTGATCGTCCAGCCGGTGTCTTCCCACTCGACGTATTGCCGTTTGACTTCGTAATCGAGCGCGGCGGCGACGTTCCGGAAGCTATTCATATTCTTGATTTCGACGATCGGTGTGCGGATGACTTCGCCATGTCGATCGATTTCCAAGTTGACGTTGGCATCGACACGAAGTGACCCTTCTTGCATTTCGCAATCAGAAACACCAAGGTGCACCATCGTCTCTCTTAGTTTGGTCAGATAAGCCAAACACTCGTCGGCGGTTCGCAAATCCGGCTCACTAACGATTTCCAACAGCGGAGTCCCACAGCGATTCAAATCGATGCGACTGTCGGCACTACCCGCCGTTTCGTCGTGCATGCTCTTGCCGGCATCCTCCTCCAAGTGGGCGCGGGTGATATGAATCTTGCGATGTTTTTCGGGATCGGCCGGGTCGTCGATCTCCAACACGCCGTCGACACAGATCGGAAGATCGAATTGGCTGATCTGATAGCCCTTGGGCAAATCGGGATAGAAGTATTGCTTTCGGTCCCACTTTGTCATCGGCGGGATATCGCACTGAAGTGCTAGTCCGGCTCGAATTGCCAGTTCGATCGCCTGTTCGTTCATCACCGGAAGCGCCCCCGGCAGTCCCAAGCAAACCGGGCAGACCTGCGTGTTCGGCGGTCCACCAAACTTGGTGCTACAACCGCAGAACAGTTTTGTTTGGGTTCGCAGTTGAACGTGGACTTCCAGTCCAATAATCGTCGTAGTCGGTAGCTCAGCCATGGCTTATCCGCGAGGTCGTTTGGTGTGATAGTCCGTCGCCGACTGGTATGCCGCTCCGGCGAACAAGAGCCGCGATTCTTCGAGCGCGGGGGCTTGCAACTGAATCCCGACCGGCAGACCACCGTCCGTCAATCCGGCCGGCAGTGAGATCGCAGGCACCCCGGCTAAGTTGGCGCCGACGGTGAATAGGTCGCATAGGTACATTTGAATCGGGTCGTCAATTTTGGCCCCCAGTTCGAATGCAGGCGTCGGCGTAACGGGGCCCAACAACACGTCGACCTGTGAAAAGGCCGCGTCATAGTCGGCGCGGATCAAACCACGAACTTTTAACGCCTGGTTGTAGTACTGGTCGGCGTAGCCTTCGCTTAACGCATACGTCCCGATCATGATGCGACGCTTGACTTCCGCACCAAATCCTTCGGCTCGGCTTTTGCAGTACATCGCTTCTAGGTTATCGCTGTCTTCACTACGATGACCGTAGTGGGCACCGTCATATCGCGACAGATTGCTGCTCGCCTCACTCGGTGCGATTACATAATACGTCGGCACCCAGTACTCGCGGTGGGGAAGATCCACGTCGACAATTTCGGCCCCCAATTCGGCGAACACGCCGATCGCGTGTGCCACCGCTGCTTGCACCGCGGGGTCGACCCCATCGGCGGTCATTGCCTCGCGAAGCACGCCGACGCGAACACCGCGCAAGTCGTTCGAATCCGTCGCCGTGACATAATCGGGAACAACACGATCGAGCGACGTCGAATCGCGTTGTTCATATCCGGCGATCGTATTGAGCAGCAATGCGCACTCTTTAGCACTCCATGCGATCGGACCGATCTGATCCAGGCTGCTGGCAAAGGCGACCAACCCATACCGGCTGACTCGACCATAGGTTGGCTTCAGTCCCGTCACACCGCAAAATGCGCTCGGCTGGCGTATCGAGCCGCCGGTGTCGGTTCCCAAACTGAGCGGTACCGTCTGAGCCGCCACCGCCGCGGTCGCTCCGCCGCTGCT
Organism: Roseiconus lacunae; assembly: GCF_008312935.1. Classification (NCBI taxonomy): domain Bacteria; kingdom Pseudomonadati; phylum Planctomycetota; class Planctomycetia; order Pirellulales; family Pirellulaceae; genus Roseiconus; species Roseiconus lacunae. Next base: position 155,820 of record NZ_VSZO01000012.1, read on the forward strand.
GCCGCCGGGGGTCAACGTCACGTCCCATGGGTTTTTGGTAACGCCGAAGGCACCGGTTTCGGTGCTGCCGCCCATCGCGAATTCATCCATGTTGGTCTTGCCAACGATCACCGCGTCGGCCGCTCGCAATCGCTCGACGACGGTCGCATCATACGGTGGCCGGAACCCACGCAGCATCTTCGATGAACAGGTCGTCGGCATGTCCGATGTACAAATCACATCCTTGACCGCAACGGGGACACCGGCGAGCGGACCGAGTGGTTTGCCGGCGGCACGTTTCTCGTCAATCGCCTTCGCCGTCGCCAATGCCAAATCACCATCGAAATGGGTGTAAGCGTTGTGCTGAGGCTGCGATGATTCAATCGCGGCGATCGCCTGCTGAGCGATCTCGACAGCCGATCTCTCTCCCTCAGCCTGCTGACGAAGCAATTCAAATGCAGAATCGAGCATGAATCCTAAGCTCTGAAATTGGTTTAAATGGTCTTGGCCGCGATTATCCGCCAAAGACTGTGGCTTTGAAAGACCAGGGCTTGGAAAGACCAGGCCATCGAAAGACAGAGGACGTTCGCGGTCAAGATTCCTGCGTTTCTTTGTGAGGAAGCGATCCTCACCCCGCCGCGGGAACCAAAAGCGTTGCCACGCATCCCGCCAAACCGCTTGAAAGCGAAATCGAAGCCTGATGCAATTCGGCAATTCGAAGTGCCCGGCAGAGACCAAGTCCGAGACCACGGCCAGCCTCGCGACCACTGTAGTAGGGATCGAACGCGTGTCGTCGAGCCTCCTCGGTCAGCCCGGGACCGCTGTCAGCAACTGATAAATTCCAGCATGCCCGCGATTCGATCGATTCTTCTTCACCGATTTTGGCTGCACCAGATTCGAATCCGAGTGACACCACGATCGTGCCCCGTCCCTGAACCGCTTCGACCGCGTTGCGAAGCAACACCCGCAATGCTTCGAGCATCATCAAACGATCCGCAATGACTTCGGCAGGCCCATCGGGAAGATGGAGAATTAAGTCGGCACTCGACAAATCGAGCTGGGCTCGAAACTCTTCGAACGCTTCGGAAGCGACCTCCGCCAAGTCCACTCGCTCAAATTCGGGCTCGCTCGGATTCGCGTAAAACATCAACCCCGCGATCATCTCGTGGGCCCGGTAGACCTGCCGAGTGATCTGCTCGAGCGACTCACGGCGCCTTGGATCATCCTCTTGATGGGCAAGCGATTGGGCGCGGGCGGAAATGTTTGCAAGCGGGTTGTTGATCTCGTGACTTAAGCCATAAGCAAGCTGCTTCGCCGAGGCGAGTTTTTGTTCTTCGGCAAACGCTAAAAATTGACTCTCGATATTCCGCTGCCGACGCGCCGATTGTGCCAGTCGATGCAACAATTGGCTGCCATCGGCAACCTGGACTGAATTGTCCTGTTCGTCCAAATCCCAAATCAAACGCGGCAGACGATCTGTAAACACGCCTGCCGGATCAGGTCCCAGAACCTTTAACCAATCGCCTAAATCATCACCCCAAGTCTGGGGATCGCGGCGAACCGACTTGGCTTTTAGCCAGGACCATTGTCGCTGTTGGGCATCGTTCAATTGAGGAGCGGCCAACAGCCACTCGTTGTCGCAAACAAGCGAATGAAATTCATCGGTTAGAAACCAACCGGCCAGCTCAGAGAGTGCGACGAGAGCCCCAGTCGGGGCGTTCAACATCGCGAAAAATAGCAGCGGCGGATCACTCGCCATCGCCTTCATCAAACGCCGCTCCAGCGATCGGCTTGCCTGATCAGGCTCATTCGACAACGCTAGTGACATTGCAGTCATTGCCGTATCGGACAACGGTAACCACCATCTTCGTGACGGGGCATCTGGTGAGCCATCGTGTTGCTCTTGCCCAGAAAACTCGTCATCAACAATCGGCGGCAATAGCCCCCACCAGCCGTGCGTTCGAGTCGATTGCGAAATCATCGGCTCTTCCGTTGGTGTTGGAACGCTCACCACGTCCATTGTCGTTGGCACTGCAATGTTTTACGCGACATCTATTCTTGGGTAGCGGAACTCGCCGGTTACCGAATGGCTTGGCGGTTTGTCTATTTAGCGATAGTCGCCTTTCACTCGGTGAAAGCTGAGTAAGTCATCGCTACTTTTGCGGAGCACAAGGCGACGATGCGACTACCGAATGCCTCGACGGCTTCCGCTACGGTTGAGCCCCAAGGCTGATGCGTCGAACTCGAATTCCCGATTGGATACAAAACGCTAGCTAACGCTACGTTCCATTTCCAACAACTCGCACGAGCGAAGCACCAAATCATCGATCGCAAATGGCTTTTGCATGAAATCGTTTGCACCGGCCGCTTTAAGCGCGTCAACCTTGTTGTGCTCCACCATCCCTGAGATGCACAAAATCTTGACCATGTCCAATGCCGGATCGCTTCGAACTCGCTGGCAAACTTCTTTACCGTTGATATCGGGAAGCATCACGTCGAGCACGACGAGGTCGGGACGGAACTCCTTGACGCCCATTCCGGCATCAAATCCGTTGTTGGCGGTTCGAATATCGAATCGACCGTCGCGTTCGAACCCTTCCTTCATCAGTTCGACCAAGTCTTGATCGTCGTCAACGATCAACAATTTTTTCTTGCCGCTCTCGAGCGCATCGGTCGGAATTCCGTTGTCCTTCATGAACAGATAAAGCTGTTCACGAGGAATCCGTCGAAACTTACTTCCCGGTACGCGAAAGCCTTTCAGCGAGCCATTGTCAAAGCAACGAATGATCGTTTGCTGACTGACTTTGCAAATCTTCGCCGCTTCGCCTGTCGTAAAGACCGTTTTCGTGGTCATCGCAGAAACCATCCTCCCTGCTGGACGAGCCTATTCCCAACCTGTGCGTAAGTCGGTGGGCTGTTTGCTTTCAACAAAGCTCGCCCATCACGCGCGTCTTTCCGTGCCAATCAAAATTCTGCACAGCCGTGTTCGTCACTAGACCAACACGACACGCGTCTTTTAGCAAAACCCCCACGCTTCTGCACAAGAGCACTTCGCCGCAAATTGTGCGAAAAACGTAAGTAGCAGCAAACTCCAAAACCCTCAAGCTTGCCTGCATTGCCCGACCAGCGAATCTTACCGTTTCCGGCACCTGGGTCAAGATAGGTGGTTCATTCCCACACGGTCTGTGCTGGCATCTCCCCACCCATTGAAGCGATCGCGTACGCAATAACGCCATCTCATAACGCCATCTCTAGCCAAGTCAGAACAGCGAGTCCGAGCCCATTCAACCTGCGATCAAGCCACAGAGATGAACTTTCACCTGGACAACTGAGTGCTCAAAAAGCCAGGATTCGCAGTTGAACCACTAATCTGCGTCGATTGAACAATCTGCGTTTAGCGAACACCAATAGAGAAACCGAGGCGTCTGCCGACCTGATTCGCTCGCCCGCTGCACTCCCGCTTTCTCCGTTGCCTATTTTGAGGGTGCTTCGAGGTAGGCCAACAAAAGAGCGATATCAGCAGGCGTGATTCCGCTGATCCGCTGGGCTTGGTCGAGTGTCACGGGTCTGATCGAACTGAGCTTTTCACGAGCTTCGCCACGCATTGCCGTGATGGTGGCGTAGTCGAACGTCTGTGGGATCTTTTTCTTCAACATCCGCTGCTGCCGAGCCACCTCGTCTCGCTGGCGACTGACGTAGCCCTCGTACTTGATATCAAAGACAACTTGCTGGGCGGCTTGAGCCCCGATCGCCCCGAGTTCGGGCACGATCGAACACATCACCTCCCAATCGACTTCGGGACGCCGCAAATAGACATCTCCTTTGACATCCCCCTTGGCGGTGCTGACCTTTGACGCAGAAAGCAACTCCATCGCCTTGGCGATGTCTTTCAGCTTTTGCTGAAAAGCGTCACGGCGAGTAGCCTCGATCAGGCCCAACTGATCTGCGTCGGCCGTCAATCGCCGGTCCGCGTTGTCTTGACGCAGCAACAATCGAAATTCCGCGCGGCTGGTAAACATCCGGTACGGCTCGTCGGTACCGCTGGTCACTAAATCGTCGACTAACACGCCGATGTAAGCTTGATCGCGTGTTGGCACCCAAGTCGATTTACCGGCGACAATGCGGGCGGCGTTCAACCCGGCGATCAAGCCTTGACCCGCCGCTTCTTCGTAACCGGTGGTCCCGTTGATTTGTCCGGCCAAAAACAAACCAGGGACTGTCTTTGACTCCAAGTGCGGCCACAACTGAGTCGGCGGACAGTAGTCATACTCGACCGCATACCCGTAGCGCATGATCTGCGCATTCTGAAGGCCTTCGATCTGACGAAACATCGCATCCTGAACATCTCTGGGCAGACTGGTCGAGATGCCGTTCACATAGATTTCTTCGGTGTGATGGCCTTCCGGTTCGAGAAACAACTGATGTGAGTCTTTGTCGGCAAAGCGAACGACTTTGTCTTCGATCGATGGACAATATCGCGGTCCGCGTGAATTGATCTGCCCGCTATACATCGGCGCCCGATGCAAGTTGGCTCGAATCAGATCATGGACCGCTGGGTTTGTCATTGCGATATGACACGGGACCTGCTGAATGTCGATCGTGTCATTGAGAAACGAAAACGGTTGAGGTTGATCGTCCCCGGGTTGTTCTTCTAGTGATCGATAGTCGATCGTCCGTCGATTCAATCGAGCCGGAGTTCCGGTCTTGAATCGATCGATCGCGAATCCCAATCGCTGAAGCGCACCGCTGATTCCCCTCGTTGTCCCTTCGCCTGCTCGGCCGCCAGCGGTTTTCGCATCGCCGGTGTGCATCACCGCCGACAGAAACGTCCCCGTTGTCAGCACGACGGTCGGGGCGCGATAGACCGCATCACCACGGACTTGTACGCCGACGAGTTTCTCACCGTCGGGGGTGGTTTCGGTCAGCAGGTCTTCGACGGTTTCTTGCCGCAGATCAAGATCGGGCTGCAGTTCGATCTCGTGCTTGATGAATTGTTGATACGCCTTCTTGTCGGCTTGCGCGCGAGGGCTGTGCATCGCCGGGCCTTTGCGGCGATTGAGCAAACGAAACTGTATCCCAGTGGCATCGATCGCCCGCCCCATCAACCCACCCAAGGCGTCGACTTCGCGGACAATTTGCCCCTTGGCAACGCCGCCGATCGCGGGATTGCAGGACATTTGCCCGACGGTATCCAAATTGGTAGTCAGCAACGCTGTTTTGGCGCCCAAGCGGGCGGCGGCCGCGGCGGCTTCGGTTCCGGCATGCCCGGCGCCAATCACCACGACGTCGTATTCGTATTCAATCATCTTGGAACGTCTTTCGTTTTCTTAACTCACTGGCCCGACAGCTTAGGCCGACTCTTTCCGGGCGGTCACCTTCGCGACACCGTCTTTTCCGCCGATCGCAATCAAGATCGCCCCTTCAAGCTGCCGACGACAGAAACGGTGTGTACCAATTTCACTCGACTTTGACGATTTTGATGACTGTCATTGGCCCAGATCCATCGATCAATCGCAGGCGGCAAAACTCCGTCAAGACTCATGTCGCATTGTCGGCGAGCTTCCGATCGCCAACCTGCGGACTGCCAACGGGATTCACGACCGACGCTTTGTGCAGCAATCAGACCGCAGGCATCGATCGATGCGCCGACACACGCTACCGAAGCGGCCCTCGTGCCAATCAGCTTGCGCTGGGAACGATCGCATTGTTGGCCGCGTTATTTCTTGGCGCGAAGGCCTCGACCGCAGTTGGACAGGACGTGCGCTCGCACGATGACGTTATTGTCATCGCTTCTCGCTCGTTCGACATCCCCTTTCACATCAATGGGCAAACATCGGCCAGCAGCGTGAAACTTTACGTCTCTACCGACAAGGGGGAAAGTTGGCAAATCGCGACCGAATCACCGCTTCCGGTCGAGAAACTGCACTTTGAAGCGAGCACGGACGGAGAGCATTGGTTCGCCCACGCGATCACCTCGGATGACGAAGCCGATCGGGCTAGCCTTTCCGCGGAACGGAAAATCGTGATCGACACGACCGGCCCCTCGATTGGCCTGACTGGCGAAGCCAACATGGAAGGTACCCTTTCGGCCCAACTCGTCTTGGACGATCCACGCCAACTGGGGACCCTACGAATCCTCTACGCGACGGATGTGAACCGCCAATGGATCACCCTGAAAAATGATTCTGTCGACACGGAAGGCAATTTTAAAATCCAACCGTCAGAAGACTGGAAACAAATCGTCCTGCATGTCACCGCGCTCGATTCCCTTGGCAATGCGTCGGTCCAATCCAAGACCTTTCGCCGTCCGCGAATCGCGACCCTGCCGAGCAAAGGCCTTGCCGGGGTCGGCTTGCCACCGGTCAAAACGGCGGCCGGACCAAGTGATCCACCGCAGTTGCGAATTGGCCCGCCGATCCAAAGCCCGCCCAATCAACCCACATTCACCTCGCCGAATTCGCCTTTCAATGCGAACGGCCTTCGCCCCGAAAGTGTCCCCAAACGTGTCTTCGAACAGAAGTCACCTTCGACATGGCAGGACGCGACCGGGGCAAGCCCTTCGACACAACCGCCGTCGACTCGACAAGAAACGTTTGGCTTGGATCGGTTTGGACTTCGCGGTACCGACCCGCAAAACGCTCGGACACGCCGACTCGATTCGCCCCAGTCGCGGATGTCACCGATCGCCGGAACGACCTCGGCGAAAGTAAACGCGGACGCCGACCAATTCGCGCAGCTGCCACCGGGTGGGCTATCGGCAAAGATCACACCGGAAGGCATCGAAGTACTGCCGCCTCCAAACGCTGAGAAAGAACCTGCAGAGCCCATGCCAGGCAATACCAGCGATACTTCTGGATCATCATCCCCCAGCCAGAATCCGCCGCAAGTTTCGCCACAGCCGGTGGAACGGATCCAGACCCCGGATGCCGAAGCAGCGAACTCGCTAGCCAAACCGTCGATCTCACTCGATGCCCCCCAGCGGCCGGATACGATCAAAAAAGCGCTGCAGCCTATCACGCCAACAGAGAAGCCATCCGATCAAACGACGATCAATGGCTCGCCGGAACAGATCCCCGCGCCTGCGGCAGAACGAAGCGAAGAACGTCGGCACCGTGTTGAGAAAGCCGAAGCGTCCGGACGCGAACAACAACGTCAATTTGACCTCGCCCAACTGGCTCGTTCGGTACCGTATCGCTTCAGCGAAACCAATCAATTCAGCTTGGAGTACGAACTTGAAGCTGTCGGCGCCACCGGAGTCGAATCAGTTGAACTCTATGGCAGCCTGGACGGTGGTGGGACGTGGCAGCGATGGGGTGCCGACCCGGACCGCCAAAGCCCCTTCGACATCATTACCAAAGGCGAAGGCTTGTTCTCGTTTCGCATCGTGGTGCTCGGTAACAACGGCTTAGCCAGTCCAAGTCCGCTCGCCGGTGACAAACCCGATATCGCCGTCCTCGTCGATCAAACACCGCCTTCTGTTCGAATTACCTCGGCGCGGTATGGCGAGGGCGATCGCGTCGGTTCGCTAGTGGTCGAATACGATTGCTCGGACGAACATCTAACGACTCGCCCAATCGCGTTGGCGTTTTCTGATTCGCTGGCTGGACCATGGACAACGATCGCCGCCGGATTGCAAAACAACGGTGTCTACGTTTGGCCGGCAGATCCGAAACTGCCGGGGCAGATCTACCTGCGAATCGACGCTATCGACAAGGCAGGGAACACCGGCAGTTATCTCCTAGAACAGCCCATCCAGACGAGCGGCTTGGCACCGCGAGCAAGAATCTTGGGCTTCCGAACTCGCTAGCGTCCCGCCGACATCTGAAATGAGGATCAGTCGCCCAGCGTTTGCTACGATCTCCATGCAATATCGATCGGTACAACAATTGGGGCCGGCGGCTCAGCAGTCGGCCCCCATCGGTTTCCCAGCCGGGGGCTAGACGGATCTGCTGCATTGCCAAAGCCGGGCGATGCGATAAGCGGGCCTTAAAGAAACATCGATTGAAAGACAACCCAGCGAGCGGTCAGCAGGGTCATCAGCAAACAACACCACCACGATGCCAAGTGTGCGATCGGTTTACGACGCAAGGTGTAGAGAATACCGATCGACATGCCGGTGACCGACAACTTAAACAACGTCAGTAGTCGCGCATCGCTAATGAATTGACTACCTAGCGGATTGAGCTCTTTCATCGCGCCGGCATTGGACGCCGTCAACGTCCAGACCAAATCGACGATCGAGAACAAAGCGATAATGACCAGCGACTGCACGATGATCTTGTGGCTTTTCTTTTCGTCATGGGTCTCGGTGTCAACGGTCGGCCGATTGGACAGCAAGTGACCAAACCCTAGCACAACGCCTACCATCCCCAACAGAGAAAGGGGATACGCCAGACGATCGCTCAAAAAGACCGATGCCGAAGTTCGTTCGCCGTCGGCGCCCGCTTCATCGACCCGTTGCAAGTCAAGTTCGGCCCGTTCGGTAAAGTCCCCGGAAGGACGAAAGTCTGCCACCAAACGACTCCAAATGGAGGCCTCATTCGTCGTCAAACTTTCCGGCGGATCGGCCGAAATGTTGGCCCGGTCGGTCAACAACTGAAGCAACTGATACCCCGCACCACTGGGGTAGAGCACCAACGGTTCGTGTTCGGGGTAGATCGCAACGATGCCCCCCATCGACGCTTGCCGCAAATCGCTTGCGACGGAATACAGCGATTGTCCGCCGCCATTGTGATAGAAACTTCGTGCCCCGCCAAAACGGCCACCACCCCAAGGACCTCCGAACCCGCGGCCTTCGTATGGATGGCCACTCCCCCAGCCTCCACGACCACGTCGGCGATCACCATCGGCGTCTTGGCCGTCTGCCGTCTCGGTTGATTCGCCGCGAGCGACTTGACGATCCGATTGGTTACGATTGGCATGCTCGCCACGACGATACTCTCGGCGCCCCGATCCGCCATCGAATGCAACCGGAGTCACATCGAACTCACGGTCAGAGAATTGGCGAGAACGATGATGCTGGGCGGTATTTTGCCCCGCTTCTTTCTCAGCTGCTTTCTCATCGGCGGTTTGAAAATAGTCGCGATCGAACTCCTGGCCATTGATCGTGATCGTGTCCTGAGTGTGCTCGATCACATAAGGGGGCTGTATGTAGCGTCCCTCAACGATCAAATACCCTGTTCGTAGCGTTACCACGGTCAATTCGCCGTCGTCAGCCTTCGCGACGGTCCCCATCACCACTGCAAAACAGCAAGCCGAAACCACAATACCAGTCAGGCGTTCAAGAAGTTGCATGCAATTCATCGCATGGAGTCCAAGGGCGGGGAAAGCGGTGCCGTTCACCACGGTCACATCGCATTGAACCCCTATTAAACTGCAGGGTTTCGTCGCTTCAAAGAAAGAAAAAGACAACGATTTCCATCCCTCCTTTCCTTTCCGCTTAAGTGCCCCTCGCCGACGTTCCTGCGGATAAACTATCTGGAAAGCCCGCTTGATGCGACTTCGCGAAAGACGTTGCCTCCCAGCGAATCACTGCGTCACCGAAGCCAATGAAGCCAGCTTGACGGCGACGCACGGGTGCACCAGGCGTACCTGCGTCTTTCCGGGCACTCCCCTGCCCTGCTCTATTCGCTGCCGTTTGCTCCCCCGTCACTCTTCCACATCACAGGCTCAATGATGATGCTTCCGCCTCCGCGTCTCGCCCGATTTGGATCGACCGCCGTCTTCGCTGGGTGCCTTTTTTTAAACACCATGATGTCGACCTCTGCCGCCCCACCGAACGTGATCCTGGTGATGGCGGATGACCAAGGTTGGGGAGAAACGAGTTACAACGGGCACCCTTTGCTTAAAACACCGGAACTCGACGCGATGGCAGCCAACGGACTGCGATTCGATCGTTTTTATGCCGGTGCCCCGGTCTGCTCCCCGACGCGAGCGGCAGTACTCACCGGCCGCTCCTGCTATCGCGTCGGAGTCCCCGAGCATGGTTACGCCCTCCGGCACCAAGAAACCGTACTGCCAAAAGTCTTGGCCGATGCTGGTTACAACACCGCACATTTCGGGAAATGGCACCTCAACGGATTGCGCGGCCCCGGTGTCCCAATCTTCGATCACGACCCGTTTCATCCCGGCACCTTCGGATTTCAGTACTGGTTGTCGGTCACCAATTTTTATGATCGCGATCCATTGATGAGCCGCAACGGACAAATCGAAGACTACCGCGGTGACTCCTCCGATGTTGTTGTCGAACAAGCGGTCGATCACATCGGCAAACTCGCTAAACAAGATGCACCGTTCTTTGTTGTGATCTGGTACGGCACACCTCATTCGCCTTTTAAAGCCTCCGAGGAAGACGCATCAGCATTCGAACATTTGGATGAACAATCCAAGCAGCACTACGGAGAGTTGGTTGCGCTCGATCGCAGTGTCGGAACACTTCGCCAAAGCCTTCGCCGGTTGAACATCGAAAAGGACACCGTCCTGTGGTACTGCAGCGACAACGGCGGCTTGCCCAAGATCACACCTGACACCACAGGCGGCTTGAAAGGCAACAAGGGAACGATCGATGAAGGTGGTTTGCGCGTCCCGGGAATCATTGAATGGCCCGGTACGATCGAGCCGCGGCGGACGAATTATCCGGCCAGTGTGATGGACATGATGCCGACGATTTTGGAACTGGCCGATACCCAACATCCCACTCCAAACCGACCGGCCGATGGCACTAGTTTGACACGCTTATTCGGCGGCGAGAACCAAGCCCCTCGACGAGTTCCAGCCCTCTACTTTCGCTACAAGAAGATGGCCGCGATGGTCGACAACGATTGGAAAATTTCAACGCGTCAGTTGGCTGATGGCCCTTTTAAACTTTACCACCTCGTCGAGGATCCGTCGGAAACAACCGACGTCTCCGCCGAAAACCGCAAACGAAAACAGCGGATGGTCAAACAGCTTCAAGCGTGGCTCGCGGAAACCGATGCCAGCGAATCGGGAAGCGATTACCCCGAAGGCGACGTCGACCCGATGCACCCCCGACCGATGTTCTGGACCGAACGCGCCGACTACCAACCGTATCTCAACGAATGGAAAGATCGCTGGGAATACGGCAGTTGGCTCGAAAGACGAAAACGCAAGTGAGCGATCGGATCGTGACATTTGAAATCGAACATCGACATCACCCGCCAGAGCCTCCCCGTTCAGGGTCTGGGTTTTCGCAGCGGCGCGGTCTATGATTTCGCCACGGCCTTCCATCGATGGATGCCAAGCCCGATGAACGCTACTTTCGCGGAGCGGAAGGCGACAATAGTGAGCCGATGGCGATAGCCACGCGCCTCGAAGGGCGATGATGGCATCGTTGGGCCCGCGGCTCACTGAATCGATAAGCCCCGCAAGGTTCGTGCGACAGCTTGGCGCCACCTTGGACTCGGAAACAACAACCGCCTGGTCAACATCATGTCCAAAGTACACGCGTTCGATTTCCTGACCAAAAGCAGCGATGCCGATGCGCATGACTTTTCTGTTGCCGGCCTATTCGGCGGCGACGGCACATTGATGGGATGGGCGACGAATAAGCTAGCTGGCGATTCCGACGTGACGGAATTCGATGGCAACACCGCACGTTGGTCCGATGTCAACGATGAACTCTCGACGGGTTCGTTATTCGACATGGGCGAGAAACGGGCCATCGTGATTCGTGACGCCGATTCGTTCCTGTCGTCGAACCGGGCCGAAGTCGAAGCTTACTTGGCGAAACCGGGCAGCGTCGCACGATTGATTTTGCAGCTTCAATCGCTCGCGAGTAATACCAAAGTTTACAAAGCCCTGGACAAATCCCACGTACTGATTTGCTGTAGCGGGGAAACGGGGAAAAAAACCGGCGCGACGGCCGTATCACGTCGTAAATTTTTGACCGAATTTGTCGCCGGCCGACATCAAACCAAATTGACCGGCGAAGCTGCCGACGCGTTGGTGGAAATGCTCGGCGACGATGTTGGATTTTTAGATACCGAAATCGCCAAACTTGCGTGCTACCAGCCGCCCGGTGAAACGATCGGTGAAGAGTTGGTCCGTGACGTTGTCGCCGGATGGCAAGGCAAGACGATTTGGCAAATTACCGATGCGATTTCATCGGGCAACGCTGCCGAAGCACTTTTGCAACTCGACAAGTTAATCTCTGGGGGTCAGCCGCCGGTCGCCCTACTGCCACAAATCGCGTATTCGCTACGCAAACTCGGCCTGGCCACCGCCATTCACTTGGCCGCCGAACGTGCCGGTAAAAAACCACACCTGGAAGACTCTCTCGTCAAAGGCGGAATGCGACCGTTCGAAATTGGTCGCGCAACAGCGGATATGAAACGAATGAAGCGCGAGCGAGCAGCCAAACTGCTGGAGTGGCTACTCGATGCTGACTTGCGTTTAAAGGGCACGCACAGCTCCGACGGACTCGACCGCTTCCTGCTCGAAAGTCTTGTCCTCAAACTGGCTCAGTAACGCTAGAGCGACAATGGCTGCAACAGGCTAACGCGCCGGCTGATCGTTCAATCGTTGGGCTTCATAGCGAAAGTCGGTTTGCACATCCCGCTGCCACTTTGTTCCGAACAATAGATGATTCTTACTACGAACATCGGCTTTGATGTCGCATGTCCCGTTGGCCTGCAAGATTAGGTAGTCATCTTTTCCGAAAAAGACACGCCCTTGAATGCCACGTACCCGAGCGTCGTACTTCTTCGCATTGTGATCGAGCATCAATGCTAAGTCACCGTTTTGGATCGCCAATTGCCGGCAGGCCTTTCCGTCGTAAATCGCATCGCGCAAGTAGCGTAGTTGGATCGAACCACTGGAAGATCCGCCGCCATGGACCAGCATCGAACCGGCATTCCCCGCGTCGACTTTCCACGCATCGTTAACGGGGCGATTGACGTTTTCCATGACGTAATAGTCTAGCAAGGGATCGGCCGCTTGAGCCCACCGACGCACGTCGTCAAGCTTCACCGTGACCGGTCCGGCCGTTTGACGGACTTTTGTTATTCCTAAACCATTTGACCAAACGACTTCGAACGTGCAGCCGGAGTACTGCGCGGGATCTTCGACCAGCCGAGCTTCGTCGATCTGCGTCAAACGCTCCACATCAAACCCGCTGACCTCCGCCAAACGCGTCAACGCTTTTTCGTATCGAGGATCGACTTTGCCGTACGTGACCAACAACTTGTACGCGACATCCGCCGGTGGGACGGCGGCTCGGGTGACATCCAAAAGTTGTTCCAATCCAATTTTAAAAATCGGAGAGGCATCGCTAAAGTCTGCAACGCGCAGTCGCTTTTCACTAACAATTCTCTGCTGAGACGCTTCGAGCACTTCGATCTCGAACGTGATGTCGCCGAGTCGATTGTCCAGGACAGTTGTTTTGCCGGAATATCGATTGGTGTAAACCACGTGAGTCCGACCTTCGATTCCCCAGTTCTCGTTGACCGCCAGTCCACGTAGCCGAAGTACCTTCGTTGCCGCCCAGCTTTTGCCGTTGGGATAACGCCTGGCGAGTTCCCGTTCGTCAAGTTTTCGCGATGCGGTCTCCCGTTTGCTTTCGAGTGACATCCAGTCGGATTGCGTTGCCACTTGACCAAAGGCAACCGTCGCGCCCGACAAACAGCCCCACAGGATTAATGCGACACGACCAAGGATGAAGCCACCCGCCGTCCAACGGCTTTGACGATCGACAGATCGATTGAAGACGCGGTCCATGAATTGAACACCTCAAATAATAAAGATTCGATACACACAATCGATCCAAACACGTTTTGTCGGCCTGCCTAGCAATCGCTCTCCGTTTAAAGCGGCAAGGAATCAATCGGGTCAATTACTTTTTGTCCTAGCGGTTGATCCGTCACGGTTGCCGGACGTGCCTTGCCGCTAACGATTCGTTCCAGCTTCACCGGGGGCCCATACGCCCGATCGGTTTCCAACGCGACCGAGTATTCGCTGGCGCTATCGTCAAGCCGTAATCCCTTAGCCAACTGCCAGATCAAAAGCGGACTACTAAACGTATGATCGATGACCGTCGAATTCCAAAGCGTGCCGTCTTGTTGCAGCCAAAAACGCAGTGTATCCCCGGCTCGAAATTCGTCGACTGGCAAACGGATCCGAGCCTCGCTCTCGGCTGTCTCCGGCCAAGTCCACTTTTCGGACAGAGACATCGAGGAGGTTTCAAAACCGACAACATGCGGCCCAGATCGTTTCTCTTGCTCACCTTTGGTCGCTTGGCGAACTTCGCGAACCGACAATTCAAAGTCGCGAATCTCGATCGCTTCGGCTAACCAATCGCCAAGAAAATCTTTCACTCGCCCGGAAGCCATCAACGCGTGCTGCTCTTTGACTTGATCGAGCGACTTGGAACTGCGAGCCCATGTCGACCAGCGGGAATGAGCTTCATTCAATGCGTCAATTCTTGCGACGACAAAGTCATAGTGAGATGTCTCCCAGGGTTCGTCGACCAGACGCTGCACACGAAGCCGCAGCGTTGTATCAAAGGCTCGCCATTGCGGTTGCCCTTGCATGACGGAAACATTTTCCAAACGGGTGCGCCATGCCTGGGGCGAGCCATCGATAGCAAGTTCGATCGCTTCCCCGAGAGAACGCCCGGCGACTTGGTCGACCCATCGCCGACGTGCCTGAGCTTGCTGGTCGATCGGCGGTGGTGCGACGGCAGGTTGAGGCGGCGGTAACGGTGCCGCTTGCCGCGCGATCGCTTCGCCTTTTAGAACTTCAATTCGTTTGGCAAGGCGATCGACCTCGCCTTCCAACGCTTGGAGCGTTTGTTCGTGTTCGTGTTGTTGTTGTTTCGCCGCGTACGCACCGACTACGATCCCAACCAACCCGATCGCATTTAACAGCGCCGACCACCATGCCAGACGAGAGTGTTTGTCAGCTCCCTCGATCCGGTTGGCGATCTTTGCCGCGTCGATTTCATCGGCCTGCGATCGCTGAATCAATTCGATCGCAGTACGTTTAATCGCCCGACTACCGCGCGAGCGTTTCAAGTTCTTCAGTAGCTTTTCTGTAAACTGGCCGTCCTGTCGTCCTAACTGCCAAATCGTTGCAACGGCGGAGGTACCGAGCGCGATTTCGGCGAGCACTACGCCCAAGGCATACCAGTCATCCGACGGCTTCGCCGCCCGCCCATGACTGAGTCTTGCTTCGGTCAGGTACATCGCATCGGGATCACCGGCATGCACGTCATAAACGGCATTCGGATCGATCCAAAGCGTTGCCGACGGTTCGGCGGGCGTGCCACGATTGTGAAACGAGCGAAGCGTGAGATGACCACAGGCCTGCTTGTGGCCATGGATCAATTCAAGCGAGCGTACGACGTCGGCGAACGAACGATAAAGCCGGGTCCGGGCAGCCTTGCTTAAACCATCGACCGGCAAAGACTCAAACGACCGAAAGGCGTGAATCGAAGTCTCACCAACGACCATAGGGATCGAGACACCTGGCAAAAGTTTGCCGGCATCAAGCGAGGTGACGTCAAGAGAAGCGTGATCGATCATCGATGGAAAGGCACCAAGAGGGCTGCGATTCGGGCGCGTGTGTCGCTCGAAAACCATAGCACGTCCGGCCGCCGGAGGGGTGGCGACACACCGGCCGAATTCACGACGTGGTCTTAATCAAGAGCCCGCCGGATCCATCATGAACGACATCGGTGCCCCAAACGATCGGTTCAACGGACGTCGACCCAGTCCATCCCTGCCGCATCGGCGGCTTGGAAGCCCAAGGGCGAATCTTCAAAGACAACACATCGGGTCGGATCGACTCCCAATCGCGACGCGGCTTCCAGAAACACGTCGGGTTCGGGTTTATGTCGTTCGGTATCTTCACTCGCTACGATCGTGGCAAATAAATCGGAGATTCCGAGCGCCGCCAACTGACGCTGCACGATGTCTCGTCCACTGCCGCTGGCGACCGCCATTGGCTTTTTTTGGTGAAATTGCTGTGCGATTTCGCAGACAGCGACTTTAGGCTGCACCTGAACGATTAATTCCGTGAACGCGGCCTCTTTTTCATCGGCAACTCGTGGTGGATCAACGACCACATTTTGCTCTTCGGCCAAGATCCGAACGATCCCGGCGCTGGGCATTCCCCCCATCGAGTAGAATCGGTCGTTGGTGAACTCGATACCATAGCGAAGCAGCGTTTCATGCCATGCGACGTAGTGCAGTGGCATCGAATCTGCCAGTGTGCCGTCGCAGTCAAAAATCAAGCCGTCGTATTTTTCAAAATCGTTTGCGTTCATCACCACAGAATTGCACAACCAGTTAAATCTCGGAACCCGACACCATTTTGCTTCCCCGATCCACATCGATGAATCAGCCGCCTCCGATCAATCCTAGCGTCAAGTCCAGCGTCAATTCCGAAACTGCCGCGACTGACAAATCGGGTTCCGAAAACGTCGCCTATTGTGATGCGATCTTCGCCAAAGCGTTCCAAGCGGGTGCGTCTGACATCCACTTCGAACCATTCGAGCAAGCCTATCGAGTTCGCATGCGAGTCGACGGGGCGTTGTCACAGATCGCCGCCGGTCCGGCTGCCGATTACCCACAGCTTTCTTCGCGTGTAAAAATCCTTTCGGAATTAGATATCGCCGAACGCCGCCGCCCCCAGGAAGGCCGTCTACGATTGTCGATCGAAAACCGAGCCGTCGACTACCGGGTGTCATCGGTCCCGACACGATTCGGTGAAAAGATCGTGTTGCGGGTGGTCGATGCCACGGGGCTTAAAGCGGACCTGACCAAACTGGGAATGACCTCCCGTGAAGCTCAGTTGATGAACAAGGCGACCAGCCGGCCGGACGGGATGATCTTGGTAACCGGCCCGACCGGTAGCGGTAAAACGACGACGTTGTACTCCGCCCTCAATCAGCTCAACCGAATGGATCGAAATGTTTCGACGATCGAAGACCCGGTTGAATTTAATGTCTTTGGAATCACCCAAATCAACGTCCGCCGAGACCTTGAGATGGACTTCCCACAAGTCCTACGATTGCTGTTGCGACAAGATCCGGATGTGATCTTGGTCGGCGAAATACGAGACACAGAAACCGCCAAGACGTCGTTCCAAGCAGCGTTGACCGGCCACATGGTGCTTTCAACGCTACACACCAACGACACCGCATCGGCGGTCGCCCGGCTGCGCGACATGGACGTCGAACCATTCTTGATCAACGCGGCGCTCAATTTGATCATCGCTCAACGGTTGGTCAAACGAATCTGCCAACATTGCCGCACGCCGGTAAAGGTTTCTGCCGCCCAACTGAAAGCACTCGGGATCAGCGAGGAGCAAGCCGCTAAAGCAACGTTCTGCCGAGGCCAAGGTTGTACCAAGTGCAACGGCACCGGAATGCGTGGCCGGATCGCTATCTTCGAAATGCTAGACATGACCGATGAAATCCGAAACTTGATTTTTGAAAATGGATCCGTCGAAGCGATCAAACGGCAAGCGGTGAAGGACGGTATGCGAACACTTCGAATCAGCGCGCTGAGCAAAGCATTCCAAGGTGTGATTACCTTGGAGCAAGCATCGCTGTTCGCGTCGCGTGAGTAGCGTTTTGTTCTCAGATTCGCTCGTAGCGGATGCCGCCGACGGCTCGTTGATTCAATTAGCCGCAATCGCGATAGCGTGCGGTTCTTCCGCGGCCTTGAAACCAAGAGAGACCAAACATAAGGACGAGGCGGCGGCAGCCTCTGGTCCGCTTCACTTCTTCAATCGATCGGCGATGATCGTGTCACAAAGCAATTGGCCGCCGTGATAGATCATCATCGGCAATACGCTAACGCCGCAATCGATCGCGATCTGCAGCCCCACCATGAGCGTCTTTTGGCTGCCGGCGATCCCGATTGCCGAACGTTCGCCCGGCGGCAAGTGAAGCAGCTTGGCCCAGCCGTACGCGATTCCGAATGCAAGCAAGTGAACCGAAACCGCCGCGATCGCCACCATTGCAACCGTATCAAGATTCGACCACGTCAACCGATCTCCGTAGCTCTGACTGACCACCGCCCCGATGAACACCATCGTCAAAATGCCGATTTGGGCGGCACCGGCCAATCGGAACTTGTTGCGGTCGGCCCACCCTGCGGCCCCCATTCGCCGCATTGCTTGCGCTAGCAACAGCGGCAACACCACAAACCAAAACAACTTTTCCATCTGAGCCAGCGGCGGAATCCGGGTGTGCATGGCGAGCACCATTTGAACCCCCATCGGCACGACGGCAATGCAAGCTAAATTTGTCACCACGGTCGTCACCATCGCGATCGAGTCATCGCCACCGGCCTTTCGCGTCCAGACCGAAGCCGATGCCAAGGTGCATGGCACCAACCCGGCGACGAACAGTCCGCCGGAATACTCGGTCGGCAAAAACCACATCGCCGGCAGGCATAGCAGCGGCACGCCGATCATGTTCATGCCGATCGCGAGCAAACTTGCGGTCGGATGCCGCACACTCCGCCGGATCGCGTCGGGCCGAAGCGTGATGCCCATCGCCCACATGACCGTAAACAACACGCCCGATCGGATCCAGCTCTTGCTAGCAATTTGAGCGAAGTGCTCTGTCCCCGCGTGACCGATCAGATAGACCGCCGCAAGTGCTAGCAAAAACCATTGCGAACGAATCTTGCGTAACATCAGAACCGGTCTACCGGTGACAAGGCGGGAAACTTAAGATCAGGCGGCCGGCTGCAATCGTAATCTACAAGGTGCATGGATGCATGAACGAACCCAGCGAGCGGTTGCTCGATTGTTGTTCGTTTTCTGCTGCGCGGTACCAACGTTCCTGGTGGCGTCGACGATCCTGGTGACCTGGACGCCGTGGTTCACCCAGCGTCAACGAGAACGTATCGAATACGAACTCGGTCGCGAAACTGGGCTGCTCGTTCACATCGACGCCATGGACCAAGTCGCGCCAGGAAAATATGTGCTTCGCCAAGTTCGCGTCGATGACCCGGAGACGAATGCCACGATCGCCGATGTCCGCGTGATTGACTTCCATCGCGGCGAGCATCAGATCGGGATGTTGCTCCACCAGGTGACCTTGCGTTCTTCGGGACTCGGTCGTGCCTGGTCGCTGTTGCACGGGCGACTGCTGTCATCCCCCAGCAAAACGACGCTGCCGATCAAGGTCGAAGCCTGTGACGTGAGCATCGTCAGTTCATCGGGATCGCTCCCTTTCAATCATCTTTCCGCGACGATCACTCCGGAGTCTGACGGCGTTCGTTTAGTCGCCGCCGCTCGCGACCGGATGGATCCGAATCAACCCAGCTTGCGTGCGGAGATCCATCGCGACCGTAGCGGCGATCGCCCGACGAGCCGCGTCGTGTTGTCGACCGACGGCACCGCCCTACCCTGCTCTGCGGTCGCCGAATACCTACCGGTGGCCGGGATGCTCGGTAGCGAAGCCTTGTGGTCGGGAACGATGAAATGCGAAGAAACTGAAAACGGTTGGACGCTCGACCTCGGCGGCTGCTCGTTGACCAATCTCCAGTTGGTCGACTTGACGCGAACGCTGCGATATCGAGTCGTCGGGAGTGCGAACCTACATTTAACCCGCTGCAAAATCTCGCCCGGTGGCTGGGTTAGCGCGGTGGGTGAAATCGACGCGACTGATTTGGGGCTCCCCCAGCGAGTCCTCTTGGCGATGCGCAATCAACTTGGCTGGCAGATCGACCCCCAGGTCCTAGCAAGTCGTGACGGGATCGAGTGCAAGCTTGCCGCGGTACATTTTGAAATCGTCGATGAAACCACCACACTGACCGGCATCTGCCACCGCCATCGTGACTCGCTTGGCCAAGGCGTCGCACTGTTTGGATTCGGCAAAGAACTCGGTTGGACCGGCGGTACAACCATTGCCTCGCGACAAATCACGGCTTTCGTTGATCCACCGGGACGTTCACTGAGCGTCTTCAATCAAGTCTTTCTCCCGTCATCACCGTCCGTTTCAATCGCCGCAGACCCCCGCGTTGAGATCCGCGATGCGACGCCGTACAGCGGCGGTCCGGCCATTCGGCAGCGGTAGTGGTGCCGGCCGGCGGACTTCGCTGAACTCGTCCTGGCGATTGATTTATTTCCGGTCGACCACTGTTAAGATGGAAGTTGACCCAGGGAGAAATCTATGTCTGTCGCCGAAACGTTGTTGAATCTTGTTGAGTTAGTTTCCATCGCCGATAAACACGGTAACGATGCCGACGCGGCAATCGCGATGGCAAGGGCACTGCTGAATCGCTCGCACGACCTTCAAACCCCTCAGGAGCGTCGCCAACAGGCCGAACTGGCGCGGATGATTCAACATCCTAGCGATAAGGCGACGCTGGTTGAGATGACCGACCAAGCATTCCGAACGCACAGTTCGGCGCGGGTCGCCGACCAACTGACACACTTGCTTGACATCCAAGGGATTCCAAGGTTTTTCAGCCCCCTGGAGCAAACCATGCTCCGCGGCTTTCAAACTTTTGGCGGTTACCTTCCCGGGGTCGCCGTCCCGCTGGTCAAAGACAAGATGCGGCACGAAACAGCCAACGTGATCTTGCCGGCCGAGGAACGCCGCTTGTGCGAGCACCTTTCCGCTCGTCAGCAATCCGGGTTGCTGATGAATGTCAACTTCCTTGGCGAAGCCCTACTGGGCGAAAAGGAAGCCGAGCGGCGATTGCGTCACTACCTGCACGCGTTGCAACTGCCCGAGATCGCCTGCATCAGCGTCAAATTGTCGACGGTCTACAGTCAGGTTTCGACGATCGCCCGAGACGAGACCATCCGCATCGTCGCCGATCGCATGGAACTTCTCTATCGCGCCGCGGCTCGTGAACGTTTTGAAGCCGACGGAAAGCAGTCGCCCAAGTTCGTTTACTTGGACATGGAAGAGTACCGCGACTTGTATCTAACGGCCGACGTGTTTCGCAAGGCTCTCTCGCGTCCTGGGCTGGAACACGCCCGCGCCGGGATCGCACTGCAAGCCTATGTGCCGGACTCCTATGGCGTACTTGCCGACTTGATCGCGTGGTCGGCCGAGCGCGTCAAAGCCGGCGGTACTCCGATCACGGTGCGTCTGGTCAAAGGCGCGAACATGGAAATGGAACGGGTCGAAGCCTCATTGGCGGGACTGCCACAGACCCCGTTCGATCAAAAAGTCTTCACCGATGCAAACTTCAAACGAATGCTGCGTCTGCTGATCGAGGCTGCCGGGGCCGGACATGTGCGTGTGGGCATCGCTAGCCATAACTTATTCGACATTTCACTCGCGCTGCTATGGGGAGCTCGTACGAAGCGGATCGATGCCCAAACCCCGCTCGACTTGGAATCAGAAACAACGGGAACGGCACTCGACTACATGCAATTCGAAATGCTCGAAGGCATGGCCAACCACCAGCGTCGTGCGTTGTTTGAATCGGCGCCACGGATGTTGCTTTATGCACCGGCTTGTAAACGCGAAGATTTTCTTAATGCGATCGGATACCTGATTCGTCGTTTGGACGAAAACACCGGTCCGGAGAATTTCCTGCGTTACTCGTTTCATTTGTCGCCTAAGTCATCAACTTGGTTGGCCTTGGCCGACGGCTTCCGATCCTCTCTTGAACTGATCGACGAAATCGATTGCAGCCCTCGTCGCTTGCAAGATCGGTTCATGCCACCGACTCAACCAAAACCCGCGTCGGACTGGGCTAGCTATGTCAACGAGCCCGATACCGACTGGTCATTACCGCGGCACAGCCAATGGGCCAAGTCGATCGTCGAACGATGGAGCGACCAAAGTCCTGAAAACATTAACGTCCCGCTTCGAGTTGGCGATCAAATCCGCGAAGTGGATGCATCTAGAAAGCAACGTGAATCATTCGACCCGTCACGTCCCGGCGTGGTCTCGTGTCGCTTCACGATGGCGAACGAACAAGACGTCGATGACGCGATTGCGATCGCCGATCAAGATCCCGATGGCTGGCGAGAGACGGCGTGGGGTCACCGCTATGAGCTACTGCGAAACGCCGCCCAACTGATGCGTGAACGACGCGGTGACCTGATCGGATCGATGATGCTTGACGGAGGAAAGCTGATCACCGAAGCGGACCCGGAAGTGAGCGAGGCGATCGACTTCACCGAATTTTACCCGCTGACCGCCAAGGCCTATTACGATCGCACCGACTTGCATTGTCAGCCGCGTGGGACGGTCGCCGTGATCAGCCCCTGGAACTTTCCCTTGGCGATCCCGTGCGGCGGAATCGCATCTGCTTTGGCCACCGGCAACACGGTGCTATTGAAGCCCGCTAGCGATACCGTCTTGCCTGCGTATTTGATCGCCAAGTGTTTCTGGGACGCCGGGGTTTCCCCCAATGTATTGCAGTTACTTCCGTGCAGCGGTGCCGGCGCCGGATCACGACTGGTCACCGACCGCCGTGTCGACGCGGTTGTCTTGACCGGAGGAACAGAAACAGCCAAGGAGATGCTGAAACTTCGCAGTGACTTGCACTTAATCGCCGAAACAGGTGGCAAGAACGCAACGATCGTCAGTGCGATGTGCGACCGAGACCTCGCCATCAAGCATATTTTGCATAGCGCCTTTAGCCACGGCGGACAAAAATGCAGCGCGACGTCACTGCTGTTGCTCGACCAAGAACTTTACGACGACGCAAGCTTCCGTGACGCTCTAGCCGATGCGGCGGAAAGCCTGACCGTCGGGTCGGCATGGAAACTTGATTCGCGACTGGGGCCTTTGATCCGACCGCCGTCGGGTGAACTCGAACAAGGCATCAAGGATCTTGAGAGCGGCGAAGAGTGGCTCACCCGCCCCCGGCACATTGATGACAACCCGCAGCTCTACACGCCGGGAATCAAATGGAACGTCCGTCCGGGAAGCTTCACCCACAGCACCGAATTGTTCGGCCCGGTCCTCGGCGTGATGAAGTACAGCAAGCTTGAACAAGCGATCGAATGGGTCGCCTCGACGGGCTATGGTTTGACCAGCGGCCTGGAAAGTCTAGACGATCGCGAGCAGCAGCTTTGGCGTGAGTCGATTCCCGCCGGGAACCTTTACATCAATCGCCCGACGACCGGTGCGATCGTACTGCGGCAACCGTTTGGCGGCATCGGAAAAAGTGCTTACGGCCCGGGTGCCAAAGCGGGCGGCCCGCATTATGTCTTGCCGTTGATGCATGTCGAAAATAAACCGGCAAACGCGACGAATCGCAAAAGCATCGTGACAGTCTCGCCCATCAAAGACGCACTGGACGCGATCGAATCGGTTGCCGAAGCACACGAATTGGTGATCGATACGAAACGACTCGAACGCTTTGCCCATCGCGCGTCCGAGTTTGCCGACCTGACCCTGAATCAAACTCATGACCATGTCCAGTTGGTCGGCCAGGATAACCTGCGGCGTTATCGTCCGCCGCACCAGTTACGGATCCGCTTGAATGGAAACGAATCACTTACCGACGTGGCGATTTCAATCATCGCGGCGAGTGCCTCCAATTGCCACGCCTCTTATTCGCTCGCATTCGAACAAGAGGACTTCCGCGAACTACTCGAACACGCGGCGTTGCGTCTGGCAAGCCACAGCAAACACCCGTGGCGGATCGAATGGATCGAAGAATCGGAATCAGCGCTGGCCGCGGAGATCGAAGACGGCCGCGTCGACCGCCTTCGATTACTCTCATCCGAGAAAGCACTCTCCGACGAAGTCCTCGAAGCTTGCCGATCCGCGTTTGTGACCGTGCTGGCTGAACCGGTGGTCGATGATCCGGAAGTCGAAAGTTTGCGTTACGTTCTCGAACAATCGATCTCGCACGATTACCACCGCTACGGCAACCTCGGCCGACGGCAGCTCCCCAGCAAGCCGGTCTAACGAGCCGGAGGAGGCGACGGTCAATCTTATGGAAGGCCCGCGGTTCGCGCCGTCCGCTAGCCGGTCATGCGGGCTTGTTTGAAACGGCTGGTGATCACACCGGCGACGATGAACACGATCTGGCTGGCGATAAACAATCCCAACCAGAACATCACGCCTTTGGTGAAACCGTAGCTGTGCAATCCAATGCCCAGTTCGTTCGTTCCGAACCAGCTCCAAGCGGTGATGATGTTGCCGGCGATCGCAAGGATCGAGAAACCGAGACCCTTGACCATCCCATCCCAACGGGCGTGCAACATCAAGGCATTCCAAATCACGATTAGCAGCGCACCGTTTTCCTTCGGGTCCCAGCCCCAGAATCGCCCCCAACTATCGTCGGCCCATAGACCACCCAGAATCGTACCGACGGTGCTGAACAGGATGCCAAAGCAGGTTGCCCCATAGGTCATTCGGTAAACGGCCTGAGTCCCTTTGTCTTTGCCAGCCCATACGGCAACCAAATAGAGAATCCCAAGCAGGCCGGCCACCATCGTGGCCACATAGCCGAGAGCGACGCTGATGACGTGGGTGGTCAACCAGAACTGCGTGTCCAAAACGGCTTGCAGAACCGGCATCGTGTCACCCTTGTCCAAGCTATACGCGACCAACGATGACAACGTTCCGGCGACGGCGGCCATGATATTGCCAAAGCCCAACCGGAAAATTCGGTCGATCACCAACCCGCCAAACACCGCGGCCCAGCCGATAAACACGGCCGAAGAGTGCAGGTTGATCACCGGCGCACGACCGGTGATGTAAATCCGACTGATCAAGGTCACCGAGTGAATCAAAAACGTTGCCAACAAAACGCCCCACGTCGCGTTTCGAAGACTGTGATTGCCGAACGCAAAGTAAAGCACACCCAAGATCGATGCGATCACATAGAAGACGAATGCGACCGTTCGAGGTGAGTTATTTTGCATCCAACGCTCTACGGCGATCTTGTTTTCGTTCAGCCCATCGATTGCGGTGGCGTTTGACAATGCAATCTGTTCATCGACGGCCTTGTTGAAGGCGGCGTAGTCACCTTTGCCATCGGAATAGGCGGTCACCATGTTGCTGAACGGCGTCGATGCCAACTTAGCATCTTCGTCTTCGACACTCTTGACCGAGTCTTGGAAGAATACCGGCGCGTACGCCTTCCATTTCGGATCGTTGACGCTGGCCGCAATGTCCGCCTCGGTCGGCGGGATGATTCGGGCGACCTGCATTTGATCGAGACGCTGCATCCGTTCAAGAATCTTCATGACCAAGAATCGCGTTTGCAAATTCGCCGGCAATCCTTCGGGCAACGCTTCGACGTCGGCTTGCCGTGGTCTTGGAAACTGAAACGCCTCGGCGACCAGCATGAACTGCCGCGTACGTTGATCAAGTTCCAGTAGCGTCTTCTCTTTAAACGAATGGTCGGCGACGTCTTTATCACGAGCCAGATCGATCAGCTTCTGCGCCGCACCCCAGTTTTCCAGCACCTCGTTCAGGGTGTACAACTTGCTTTTGCGGCGAGGTAGCGAAAGCTGACTACGCACCTCTTCGGCGTCGATGCGGAACATTGGCAGGTCACGCAGTGAATCTTTATCGCTGGCGACTTCCATCAACCATTGCATCGCCGACATCTTCTTGCCATCGACGCGAGCCTTGACTTCATCCGGGGCTCCTTCGACGGGAATCGATTCACGGCCACTGATCGACTTGAGCGTCAATCGAGCGAACGCATCAAGCGGCATCATTCGACCACCATACTGCGTCGGGATCTGTCCGGCGGTGTAAAAATCAAAGCCTTGATCGCGAGTTGCCGGACGCATCGCATTCACCATCGCGGCGCGTGGGACCAGCATGACAACGCCCAAGCCGACGGTGACGGCGAAGGCCGCGATCAAGCTTTTCGGCGACGTCGCTCGCGCACGCTGTTCGTCACTGAGGCCCGCGAGTTCATTCACACGCTCGCGCTCACGGCGACCGACAAATCGCTTGAGCGTGCCGGTGAAGTGCGCCAGCATCCCCAGCGCCATGATGCTGCAAGCCACATACGGAATCAGCCAACCGCTATTACGTACGACTTGCAGGCCCGTCAATTCTTTGCCGCCCGGCAGCGTGTTGTAACTGCTTTGGAAGAACGATTCGCCACGGTAACGCAGCGGGTTGTTCATCCAGACGCGTTCTCGTCGATCTTCGCCGGTTTCTGGATCGACGATGCGGATGAAACTGCTGTAATCGCGAGGCGTTTCAGTCCCGCTATAAGTCCGGCGTTGAACGTCTTCGAGATGGACCCAGTAGGGTTTGACTTCACGGCCATACTTCAACCCGAGTTGGTAATCGGTCCCGCCAACTGTGATCTCGTCGAAATCATCTTCGGGGAATCGCACCGGGTCAAGCAAGTGCGCGTCGGACAAGTACTGACTGACAAGGTGCTTGCCCAGCGATTCACCGCTGTCTTTGTCGAGCAGTTCGATGTAGGCCGAGCCCATGTTTTCTTCACCATCGGCACCACCGCGTTCACGTTCTTCGACAGCCTGCCAGGTGAGACCTTGGCCGGTTGTCGCGACCGAAGCTTGATCAGAAACGCGCCGGAGGTCAGAATTTTTAAAGTACTCGAGAACTTTGATATCGACCGGAAGGGCATCGTCACTGATGACCGTGTCATTTCGCTTGGCGGCAATGAGTTTTTCGGCCGGAACGGCGATCACTTCGTCCTCCCCTTCGCCGGTGACGATGAAGTTCAACTCGACCTTATCGAGGTTGATCAGGGTATTGGTCGATTCGCCTTCGACAAGGTTGATCCGTTGTTCCAGTTGGCGATCACCGAATGCGAATTGCCCAAGCATCAGCAAACCAACGCCAAGGTGCAGCAGCATGTTGCCGCCCTGTCGACCGAAGACCAAGTTGCAGCCGACCAACAAGATCAATCCGGCCAACAGTCCCTTGGCCAACTGCCAAACGATTCGCATCCCTGGGTCCCCGATCCGCCCGCCAGTCACCAACGTGTAGACGATCACTCCCAAGGTGATCGCGGCGATCACATAGCCGACGATTCGCAGCGACTTTTGTTTGAAACTCATCGACCAAGCGATCAAGCCCAACGCGGATCCGACCGTCACCCCTTGCATGCAGCGCCACAGGGTTTCGTAGGAAAACGGCGGCGCGCCCTGCAGCCCGTCCGAACTGTTACCGCTCGCGACGATCACACCGGCGACGACCACACCGGCCAACAAGAACAGCACACCGGCGACCAATCGGCTGCCCTTGGCATGGATTCGAAATCGCGTCGCCTTGGCCGCGATTAAGTTAACCATCAATAGCATCCCGATCGTCACTCCCCCGGGGAACGGAATGATCCCGGGGATCGGAGTGCTGTGGTTGTAAAACGCTTGGGGAAAGAAATCGTCGATCCGGATCATCGCGATCCAAGTCAAAAAGTATCGCGACTTGACCGCTTGCATGTTCAGTTCGTCTTGGGCCAAGGTGCCGACGAACACAATGACCAACGACGCGGCAAACAATGCCACCGTCATCTTCAGCGACCCCAAGGCAGTGAGCACCGTGCTGGCCGTGATCGACGTTTGGTTTGCGGCGACGGACTTTGACGTTGAGTTGACAGTTGCCATAAGAAATCCAGGCGGAAAGGTCGGTTGACTTGATCGTGATCAAAATCGCTGACTAAAAGGACAACGACTGGAGGAATGATTTCATTGCGTCACGTTGCTCGGACACCGTCTTGGGTGGTCCGGTCATCTTGACGAATTTACTGAAGTTACCTTCGGTGGGAATGATCGTCGCATCGATCGAAAACTGTCCCTGCCCTGCGTCCCCTTCAATGATAAACCGCTGAGCCTCGAAACCGGAAACATCAAATCGCTCGGCGTCGGCCAGCATTTGATCCACCGCCTCGTCTTCCGGTGTACCCTTGATGACTTGGCCCATCCAGCGGGCGACGTTGCTGCGCAGGTCCCCGCCGGCGGTGATCAAGGTGACCTCGGCGGTCGCATCTTCCGGACCGACGACAAAGGAAAGCTCTCGCATGCCGCGTGCTTCCTGCTCTTGCCAACCCTCGGGTGTTTCGAAGTCATACTTTGGCGACTGCGTCTCGGTAGCCTGACCTGACGATTCGCCGCCCTTGCCTGCACTTCCACCGGCGAGCGCGTCCCCCGTCATCGCACCACCGCCCATCATCGAACCGCCCATCATTGGCGGCATCATCGAGCCGCCGGAGGTTGGCTCGCCAACGAAATCGGCCAAAAGAGCCTGCTTGTCGGCCACTTCCATCTCCAGTGGCTCGGCGCCGGCCCAGGTATCATCGGACGGTTTCAATCCGACCTGATTACGCCAACGATTCACGTTTTGGACCGCGTATTCGGGGTAGTCACCGTTGATGGGAAGCGTCAAAACAGTCAGTTCCAGCTGCTTTTTAGCGGTGTTGATGTAAACAGTTGCGAAACGCATTGGTTTCTCGCCGCCGAGTTGCCATGATTCCGGCAAAGGATCCAAAATCGGTTGGCCGGACTCGCCGAACTCGATCGACTGGACAAAATCCTTGAAGGCTTGAGCGACCCCGTCGACCGCTTCTTCGGGGCCCTGGATCTTAAAAAACCACGCTTCGCTGCCCCGTGGAACCATGACTGCCAACAATCGCTGTTTACCCGGTACCAGCTCTTCCGGCATGTTCTTGGGGATCGTGTACGTCGTGATCTCCGGTTCACTACCGCAACCGCCGATCCATCCGACCAGACCGAAGGCCAGCAGCCAGATCAACGGCAAGCGGGTTGGCATTCGTCCCAATGTCGTGACCGGGGCGCGCAGATTGAGCGTCGATGGTTGAAAACCAGAGTGCATAGCGATGGTAGGCGGGGGGGATCGAATTCCGTTTCGGAATGAAGGAAGGAGCGTCTCCTAACGCCGTCAGTATAGACGCGCCGCTCCCTAATATCGTACCCACCTAACTGTGTCCAAATTAGACAACGTGTCTCTTTGTCGCTGTGGCAAATCGACTTGACCACCCGACAGAACACCAGCGCCAGGTGTCGTCGACGTCGGGATTGAGAGGGCGTTCTGATGCATCGGACCGAAACCCGAGTGTTGCACGGACACCGTGGTTAATGCCGTTCGAGCAATTTTGACTTCAAGTGTTGACGAAACACTATGAATCGAGCCCAGCCATGCTGATCAATGAATCTGTCAGCGAACTAACCGGGGCCGATGTTTCGCTGTAAGCCCACATGTTGCGGACCAAATCGGTCATCAGCATACCGCCGAGCGATAGGACCAGAATGATGAACATCAGCGAGAGGCACTGAAACAAACTGAACGGAACTTCGTAACCGCGGACGGCAGCCCCCGCTGTTGGGCTGGCGATCTCGCCATCTTCGACCACGACTTCGTCGTCAGCACCGAAGGCATCGCCGGCATCCGCTTCCGCTCCAAATCCGGCATCGGCACCAAGTCCACCGTCGTCGAACGCCACGCCTGCTTCGGGTGCCGCACCGAATGCGTCTCCGGCCGGCTGGGCATCGGCGTCACCGAATCCGGCATCGGCAAAGGCGTTTTCGTCACCAAAATCGGCTTGCAAATCGACGACTTCGGAATCTTCGACCTCGATGACTTGTGAGCTGCTGTCCATATCGGCGTCCAGCCCGACCCCCGAAGGCGACAGCTGAAATTCTTCGTCGGCAGCCGAACCGGTGCCGCTTTTGCCGCTAGCAATACCGCTGCCATCGGCCAACTCCGCCCCCAAATCAAGCGCCGAAAGGCTACTACCGGCCAAGTCCAGGGGCTCGCTTTCGAGCGACAATCCGCTGTCGCTTGGGCTCATCAGGTTGATTCCGCTATCGCCGGCAACCGAAATGTCACTCACGCTGTCGAGCATCAGATCGGCATCATCGTCGGCGATGACCAAGTCGTCGTCTTCGCTCAACGCGTCATCCATTTCGTTGATGACACCAGAGTCGAGACCACTTCCCAGGCCCGATGAGGTGAGCAGTTTTTCGCTATCACCGGAAATCAGCCCGCTACCGGTGTTGGCTTGCTCGCCGAGCAGATCGAGCTCGCTGAGAACGTCCGCGCCGGACGACTTCATCGGCTGATCGGTCGGTTTGTCGGTGCTCGGCCCATCGAGTTCGTTCATCAACGCCAAGCTGCTCGCTCCGGCGGGGCTGGCATCACTCACCGAGTCCAAATCGAGAGAATCAGAGTCGTCGGCGAGCAGCAATTCGCTGCTGTCGTCCTCCGAAAGGTCACTCGAGAGCATGAATTCCTCTTCGCTGGCGGCCTTGGAAGGCTCTTCGCTGACATCGACGTCACTGATTGAGATTTTATCGACTTCCTCATTGATCTCGGCCTTTGCGACCGGGCCGGTGCTGCCTTCTTTCGGGTCGATCGCGACATCGATCGAGTCGGCGCTATCACGGAGCAGCGCGGGATCGTCAAGCTTCAACTCTGCCGAATCAATCTCTTGCAGCAACTCTTCGTCGGTTTCGAATACCGAATCGATCTCGATTTCCTTTCCGCCGTCGTTGGCCACCAAAGAAACATCGCTGCCGCTTTTGTCTGTTCCCGTGACGAGATTCACGTCGCTGCCCGTGCTGCCCTCTTTGAGCGGCTCGGAGCCCAGATTGACATCGCTGCCGTCATTGTCATCGCCTTGGTCGCCGCCGATTACGGCACCAATGCTAGCCCCTGATTCACCCAAATCGACTTCATCGACCAAAATCCCAGACCCGAAATTATCGTCGGCGGCAAGGTCGTCGGCGAGCCGCTCGATCTCGTTTTCGGGGAACTTCCAGCTCGAACCATCCTTAAATCCACGCACCTGACCTTGGCTGCGTAATTCAACAAGTTTGTCGGTGGAAATACCCAGCTTGGCGGCTGCTTCGTCCAGTGAAAGATAAGACATGGTCGGTGGGGTCTTCGATTCCGAGAACAGTGAAGTCGAGAACAGTGAAGTCGATGTCGCGACGTCATAAACTAATTACGTGGGGCAACGCCGCTACTGTTCTTTGCTCGGAATTAGATGATCCCTCACTTCACCCGACTCTGCAGATGCCGGATTTGACTAGGAAGCGGGTCGGTCGCGTTGAGCGTGACAGAGAAATCGGCGCCGATCGGTCGGCTACTGACTAGGCGGAGCATGCCGGACCTATCGATATGATACACGGCTATTTGCATTTCTCCCGCATTAACCACCGCGATTGTGTGATTTCCCGCCCCATCGGACCCAAAAAAGCAGACGAGATCGCCTGCCGCAGCCGCTTGCGGTGCACTCCGTTGACCCGTATTAGCGGGGGGCAACATCCCCGGAGATCCCGATGCGTCATCGTTTTGAAGCAGTGCGGCAGCCATTTCCGCCGTTAATGGTTCTCCCACGGCACCACCACGACGAGGGGGCAAAGGATTAAATTCTGGTCCGTTTGTCGAGGCATTTCTGCTCGTAGAAGTCGCACCGGTCACGTTGGGAACGATGGTCGTACCGAACGGACGGGCCTGGACGACACCCGATTGTCCCAGATCGGACTCAATGGCGCCGCCCGGCAGAAGCCCTTGAGACGATGGACCACCAAATTGTGGCGACTGTGGTGGCCCACCGAACCGATCTCCGCCGGCTCGCTGTCCTTCGATTTGCTGGCCTTCGATTTGCTGGCCAACTCCGTGGCCCACGCCGACCATCGCGATCAGGCCGGTGACCATGATCGTGAACCATCCTTGCCGCGATCTCATATACCTTCCCTTCGTTTCGCTTGAAGTTTCCCTAGGCGGCGACGCAATCTGGATTTCAGTTCCTTTCGTTAGCCGCCCCGCGTTGTCCCCGGATATGACAGCGTGGCAATTCGCCCGCCGTTCGCCGAATCCCCAACCGGAGAGAAAATCTCTCTCGATTCAAAATCTGGGCTCGGGACGTATCGGAACCCGCCGCTGGCTTTCGGCACTCCGCATTCCGCGATCCCGGGGGAAACCGAATCTCCTGGTGAATCTCGCCACCACGACCAAACTGGAACGCGGCGCTAGGCTGATACGTAACGGTTCGGCCGATGCGAACGCAAGATTGACTACCCAAGCAAGGCCCGCACTGCGTCATGTAAGCGTCCGTTGGTCCCGATCCCGTCGCCACCGCGAACGGTCGGGTTCCCCTTCCAATCGGTGAACTTTCCACCGGATTCAACGACCACCGGCAGGATCGCCGCTACGTCCCACGCATTGCAAATGGGATCGACCATCACCTCGGCTCGACCGGTCGCGATCAGCAGGTAGCCATAGCCATCACCCCAGGTTCGGGTGATCCAGCACTGACGTTCGAGTTCTTTGAAGCTAGCCGTGGCGCCCCGTTCGTCAAACGAATCAAATTGACTCGACAGAAAGACGGCTTCGGACAGGCTTTCTTTGCTGGAGACCTGCGTCTTGGTCCAGGACGAATCGCCACGCCGATGCCAGCTTCCCAAACCATCGGCAGCGGCGACGATTTCGTCGAGTGCGGGGATCAAGATCACGCCGGCAATGGGCTGTTCGTCCTTTTCGATTGCCAGCAGAGTGGAATACAGTGGAACACCACAGACAAATGATTTCGTCCCGTCGATCGGATCGATCACCCAGCGATATGGCGACTTGCCTTCTCGTTCGGCGAACTCTTCGCCTTGAACGGTGTCGTCGGGAAACTGCTCGGTGATCAGCTTGCGGGCGAGTTGCTCGGCTTCGCGGTCGGCAATCGTGACCGGTGAGTCATCCGTCTTGGCGTCGACCTGCAATTGATCATTTTGAAAGTACTTCAGCGTGTGGTTTCCGGCAGCCTTGGCGATCGAAACCATCGCGGCCAGGCGTCCGCCTTCGAAGGAATGCCACTGATCGGGATCGACGGGGGTACGGTCGGCGTCACTCATGATTGGGTTGCTTTGGGGTTCGATTGAAATCGAGCAATGAGGGTTTGATTAAAGCCGACTTAATGCAGTGCCTTCGACCTAAACGGTGCCGTCCAAGCAGTATTTTCTAAGCAATGCCTTACTTTCTAAGCACTGTCTTCGGCCGGTTTGTCGTCCCGGTGGTCCGTTGATTTTGCCGAAGCCGACTTTGTCTGTGCAGGCGGCACCGGCTGCAGAAAGAAACTTTGATACAGCAGCATGCACGCTCCGACGACAAGCAGCGAGTCGGCGATATTAAAATTCGGCCATGTCCAACGTTCGTTGATCCGCCACAAAATCCAATCGCGTACACCGCTTTGCCAAGCGTCTGGGTATCCCGGCTGCCACCACAGGCCCAGACGATCGTACAGGTTGCCGATAATTCCACCGCCGACAAGCCCCAATGCGACGGTCAGCCAAAGCGACTCGGCAGCACGAAACACGAATAGCCAGACCACGATGCCGATTGCCGCAAGCACCGACGCGGTGGCGAAGAGGGCACCTTTGCCGGCACCGATTCCGAACACGGCCCCGATGTTGACAGCGGTTTCGATGCCAAAGAACGGTTCCCAAACCCACCAAATGTCCATTTCACCTGGTAAACCGCGCCTCAAAAACACGGCATGCTTGGTCCACAGGTCAACGATTCCTCCGACCACGGCCAGTGAAATGAACAGCGCCGCGCGTTGAACGAGCGAAACGGGACGCGGTGTCACGGACACGGCATCCGCTTCGCGAGAGTCCTCGGGGTGAGATTCCTCCGAAACAGGGCGATCCGACATAGAGGTGCGGTGGGGTGAGGTGGGACAACCGGTGGCAATCATAAGGCAAACACTCAAATTCCATTTTGGCGAACATCTACACCGTAGAATTGTCTCTGCAGCTTGCCCAGATCAACTTGATCAGTTCGGCTGGGAAGAATGAGGAAAGCAGTAGCGACAAAACGACCGATGCCAGATATGCTTGCCTAGCGGTACGCCACCATCGCGCAACAATTCACCTTACGTAGCCATGATTCAATCCGCAAAAGATCAATCGTCCATCAAGACCGATTTGGCGTTTCAGCGTTGCATCAACCCCGATTGCGGTGCGAGCTACGACACCGGCCAGCTTCACACGTCTTGCCCCAAGTGCGGCTACCTTTTGGATGTGGCGTATGACTGGGACCGTCTGGAAGTCCCAAAAAACCTGCGTGAATTCGAAGCCCGGTGGTCGGAGCGAACCAATCCGGTCCGATTTTCGGGCGTGTGGCGTTTCCATGAATTGCTGCCGTTCGTCCCGCAAAGTGAAATCGTGACGGTCGGCGAAGGCCAAACGTTGCTGCAACAAACCGACGCGGTCGGAAAATTTGTGGGCATGGACGCCGGCCAACTGCACCTGCAATACGAAGGGATGAATCCGTCGGGCAGCTTCAAAGACAACGGCATGTGCGCCGCGATCACCCACGCCAATATGCTGGGTGCGAAGCGTGCCGCCTGTGCGAGCACCGGGAACACCTCGGCGTCGCTGGCACTGTACTGCAGTGCGACCCGCTTGATGAAAGCGATTATCTTCATCGGCAGCGGCAAAATTTCGTACGGAAAACTCAGCCAAGCGCTCGACTACGGCGCCCTGACGGTCCAGATCGCCGGCGATTTCGATGACGCGATGATCCGGGTTCGCCAAGTCGCTCAAGAACTGGGGATCTACCTGGTTAATTCGGTCAATCCGTTTCGCTTGGAAGGCCAAAAGACGATTATGTTCCGCGTGCTCGAAGCGTTGCGGTGGGAAGTCCCCGACTGGATCGTCGTCCCCGGTGGCAATCTGGGCAACAGCAGCGCGTTTGGCAAGGCGTTCATGGAACTGAAGGAACTCGGCCTCATCGACCGCGTCCCGCGTTTGGCAATCATCAATGCCGCCGGTGCCGACACGCTTTATGAACTGCACGAACGTCGCGGCGTTCGCTGGAACGGAGGCCATGTAAACTTGGATCCGATCCGCGAGTACATGGACTACATGGATCAAAACGGGATCAAAGCGGACACACTGGCAAGCGCGATCGAAATCAATCGCCCCGTCAACCTGAAGAAATGCTTGCGAGCTCTGGAGTTCTGCGACGGCGTCGTCCGGCAGGTTTCCGACCAAGAAATCTTGGATGCCAAAGCGATGGTCGGATCCGGCGGGTTCGGCTGCGAGCCAGCTTCGGCGGCCAGCGTCGCGGGGGCAAAAATCCTGCGCCGCGAAGGTGTCATCGCTCCGAGCGATCGAGTCGTCTGTGTGCTGACCGGCCACGAACTGAAAGACCCCACGGCGACCGTCGCCTACCACACCACCGACCAAGACCTGTTTAACGAAACCCTGGGCAGTCGCGGTGTCAGCAAAGCCTCCTTCGCGAACAAAGCGATCGCCGTCCCAAATGAATTGGACGACATCATCAAAGCGATCCAGTTGTACGCGTAATCGTCGATACGCGTAATCGTCTGAACGCCTACTAAGTGCGGGCCGCTCGGCGCCTTTCCGGGCGTGACCGCGAAGGGTACGCCGATGACGGACGGCCCATCGATGGCACGCGTCGTTGGGCTTGCCACGCCCTAGGCCATCACTCATCATCGACGGGCCCCCTTCCCGAACCCTCACTAAACCTCCAATGTCAGCTCCACTCCGTATCGCCGTGCACGGCGCCGCCGGCCGCATGGGTCGCCGCGTGATCGCACTCGCAACCGCCGACAAGAAAATCGAAGTCGTTGCCGCGATCGAACACGATCAGCACAATCTTTTAGGTACCGATGCCGGCGAACTGGCAGGCATCGGCGCGATCGATGTTCCACTGTCGTCGAAGTGGCCGAGCGATGCCGACGTTGTCATCGATTTTTCATTGCCCGAAGCGATCGATCGCTGCATCGACAAATGTGTCTCACACAACACGTCGCTTGTATTGGCAACGACCGGGATGACAGACGAACAAGTCGAACGGCTGCGCGATGCGGCGGACAAAATCCCCGTCGTCTGGGCCCCTAGCATGTCGCTGGCGGTCAACCTGTCGATGAAAGTGGCTCAGCAGATCACCGAAAAACTGATGAGCGTCCCCGGTGGATTAGATGTCGAAATCATCGAACGACACCATCGATTCAAAGCCGACGCTCCTAGCGGTACGGCATTGAAGTTTGGTGACATGATCGCCGAAAAACTTGGTGACGACACCAAACATGTCCATGGCCGTGAAGGCCACACCGGAAAGCGAACTCAAAACGAAATCGGCTATCATGCCGTCCGTGTCGGTGACAATCCCGGTGAGCACACGATCGTTTTTGGAATGCTAGGCGAACGCATCGAACTCAACGTCGCGGCAAGCAACCGAGATTGCTACGCGGGCGGATCGCTCGCAGCGGCAAAATGGCTGTCCGGTCGATCAGCTGGCATGTACGACATGTTCGACGTTTTGGAAATGTAGACGCTGAGCTCTCACAACGACCTCACTGCGACGAAGGATAGGCGACGAACCATCCGCCTATTCGACTCTTGGGTAGGAAACAGTTGAGCCAACGAGTAGCGACGGAACCCCATCCAGTGCTTCGTTTTCCTCTGAAATGTAGGAATAGCCGATTGGCGTTAACCACGGTTTCGGTGCTATAACCAGGGGCTAACCCCCGTCGGCTGATCAGTCGAACCCGACATTTGGTTTAGACGGAGCACTAGCCCGCAAATTCTCTGCATCTTTTCCTTACCAATGTGACCGATGAAATGCGACGAAGGTTATCGATGTGAAGTCTGTGGCGAAGACGTGACCTCCATCGTAGAGAGCGATCTATACCTTCGATTTGTCATCGGCGAACTCGATCCAGAAACGCTTCACACTAGCCCAGAACGCCACCTTCGTTGCAATCCGGTGCTCGCACAGTTCATCGACGATGAAGATTTCGCGCCGATCGCTGTCGACGGCGGGATGTCCAAATCACAGCTCGATGAGGATTTCGTTACCGAGCGCACACGTCTAATCACCGCCGGATACCGCCGATTGCAGGAAATTATCGGCTGGGATGGCGATCGAGACCTGACCGAGTATCCGTTGCCGGAAGTCGCCGATCGCTATCGCTAGTGCGTTATGGCAAAAGAAACGGGTGCGGGGCGCATTGGCGCGGTTCTGGTAGGTTCTATTAGTCGAGCTTGCACTTTTCTCGCGGGCACGGTTGCTTGTACAAGTCGATCGATTGAGTGGAACGATTGTTTAAGGTAGACGTAGCTTGAACCCTTCCAGCGACTCACCTGCCATCTACCAACCTGTCCAACCCGGCGCTGCCATCGTGAAAGAACGATCCACACAGCTATTTAACCCCGGTTTCATCGGGTTGATCATCGCCCAGTTCTTTGGGGCGATGAATGACAACATCCTGAAGGTGATCTTGACCTTCATGGTGATCAACGGAGCCTGGAGTGGAGACCTGGGACCCGGTGGCCAAGGGATCGTCAGCATATGCTTCACCGTACCCTTCATGATTCTCTCTGGGCTTGCCGGGCAGATCGCCGACCGGTATTCGAAACAGCGTGTGACGCTTTGGGTCAAAATTGCCGAGATCCCGATCGCCTTGCTAGCCGGAATCGGTTTCTACACTCAGGATCTCACCGTCACCCTTGTCGCATTGACTGCCCTGACCTGCCAAAGTTCGTTCTTCGGTCCCGCCAAGTATGGCATGATCCCAGAACTGGTTGTCGATCGGCACCTGAGCCGCGCTAACGGAGCGATCAACATGATGACCAATGTCGCCGTCATCGTCGGAACACTGGTCGCCGGCGTCGCCAGCGATCATTACGCCCCCGATGGTGTGGCGACTGGAATTCGCTGGCTCCCCGGAGCCTTGCTTGTCGGAACGGCAATCCTCGGTCTATTCGCCAGCTTTCTGATCCCACCGCTCGATCGAGGTGACAAAAACCTAAAGGTAAAGCTGAATCCCTTCAGCACCTATATCACGGCAATACGTGAAATGGCTCAAACGCGTTTACTGATGGTGATGATGGCCTGGGGATACTTTTACATGCTCGCGGGCTTGGCATTGTTTATCGTCCCCGAGTACACCGAAGTGCTGCAAATTAACCATACCGAAGCAAGCGTGTTGATGGGAGTGCTCGGCGTTGCGATCGGGCTCGGTTGCGCCGCGGCGGGAATTTTATCGGGTGATCAGATACGACCAAGGCTGACGTTTTACGGCGCGATCGGATTGGTTGTATTTTTTTTCCTACTCGCCGCTATTCCTCCGTCGATGCCTGACACCAAACCGCTACTTCGCGTCGCACTCAGTAACGTCTCGCTCCTGATCTTACTGGCCGGATTCTCAGCCGGGTTTTACATCGTGCCCCTTCAAGCATTGCTACAGAAACTCTCACCCGACGATGAACGCGGGCAATTCCTGGGGACAGCGAATGCTGTTTCGTTCGCTTTCATGACCATTGCCGGTGTGATGTACCCGTTGATGCGTCCCGGATTCGGCGATGCGCCGCAAAAAATCTTTTATCTCTGTAGCGTGTTAATGTTGGTCGGCGCGGCTTTTTTCACATGGCGTTTGCGTGGGACCGGGATTCTGGTGTCCCGCGAACAATCGCTTGAAAAAGGCTCCGATGCTACAACCGCCGAAACGAATTAGCCACTCGGCATGCTTCAGGATTAGTCACCCAACGTTCGCTACAGGAACAGAACTACGCCTGCCGGATAGATCAAGTATTTGAGTTCGGCTAATCAGCCGACCGAAGTCAGCCCCGGTTACCGCACCGAAACCGTGGCTAACGCCATTCGGCTGATCCAGATATCAGATGCTGATGAAACACTACAGCGTTTTCAAGTATTCCAAGACCGCATGCTTTTCTGGCTCGCTAAGTCGGATCGCAAAATCGTGCCCCTTGCCGCTCTTTCCAAAACTTCTGGTGTCGAAGTAACTTCGGCGTAGAACGATATCGCTAATTCCCGCGGGGACTTGATCGAGTTCCTCAACTGTCAAACCAATACGCTCCGTATCAAGTTCCTGAGAGAGAGGCCTCCAAACCGTCGGCCGCGACTCGGGATGCAAGACATGCCAAAGTGTCGGGACGCTACCGTTGTGAAAATACGGAGCACTTGCCCAAACGCCGTCCAAAGGCGGAGCGACATAGCCGTCGGGTGAGAGCACAGTCTGATGCTCATCCGCTTCCCCGGCATGCGCGAACCAGCTCTCCGCGTACCGTTTTCGCCCTTCCGCGGTCAGCGCCGTCAATCGCACCGGGTCGGTCTTAATCTCATCGATCGAAACGGTGCGGTTGGGGTAGATCCAATCCTCGCCATACATGCCGTGGCACTCGGCGCAATTGTCGTTAAACACCCCCCTTCCCCGCTCCGCTAATCGCTGATCGATTTCGCCGGTGTACGTCGGCGGCCGAA
This sequence comes from Roseiconus lacunae, assembly GCF_008312935.1. NCBI lineage: Bacteria > Pseudomonadati > Planctomycetota > Planctomycetia > Pirellulales > Pirellulaceae > Roseiconus > Roseiconus lacunae. Next base: position 194,962 of record NZ_VSZO01000012.1, read on the forward strand.
GTGACGACAGGTATGCATAGACATCTTTAAAGTGATGCTCGTTATCGCGATAAAAGTCTGGACCGTTTTCGGGAACGAGCGTGAACTGCATCAAGGCCCGATGACCTTTCTGGGCAAACCCATCGATATAAATCGACGGACGTTTGTAAAAGTACCACCAAGGCGGTGCGTCCATATCGTGATGGGTGAACGACCGCGGCAGTTTCGCAACCACGTTCAACTTCGCGTCGCGACCATTCATTAGGCCCATCCCGAACACCACCGCATTCGTCGTCCCATTGGTCGTTCCCAAAGGAATGAACAAAGCGCCCAATTCCATCCGTCCCGGCAACAATCCCAGTCTTGCTTTCGCCTTCGTAAGCTCTTCGGTCAATGACTGCAACGCATAACGATTGTTCGGCGCTCCCGGCGTTGGCTTGCCATAAACACTCCCCCCATGGCACGAAAAACAGTTCATCGTCCACGCGCCTTTTTCGTCGACGACGTACTGCAACGGTTTGCCGGAGTCGTCGTCCGGACGCACCGTCAAGCCATATCGTTGATACGCTAGTTGACGGCGTTCTTGCGGATCGGCCTGCTCTGCTTGATGACGCAGCTCCTCCGGCCAAACTTTCCATAGTTCGTCAAAGGTCGATTGATGAAAATCGCTCGGTAGCACGGCTGTTTCGGTCAAGTAACGGTAACCTCGCCGGGCATCACCAATCGACGAATCGTCAGTTGACTCGGCCCCATCGGCATTGCGCCCAGGTGATTCCGCGCAGGTGAAAGATCGACACGAATGACCGGCGCCAAGGATCGCCGACAAACACAACACGACCAAACAACGGCGGCAATCAAACGTTTGTTTCAAATTCGCGTTGACCATCAGGCATTCGAAATGCGGAGTTTTTCCCAGTCGTCCTTACGTTGACTTTATACCGGCGGGGTAAGGACCGCAAAAAAGAACCAGACTTCACCGGACATTCTGAACGCTCTCCTCTCCATGCCTCGGGCCAGCTTTTATCTGCTGAGGTATCGAGAACGAATGCGAAATTTTTCTCAGTGGCACGATTTTCTCGGTACAAAAACGGCGCGCGACGCGGCCTCCCAGCGTGCCGCGGTTTGCAACGCGGTTTGTAACGCGGTCACGATGTCATCGCGTTCGTGCTTCGCTTTTCGGATCGGGTTGCGTCGAAGGGAAATTGATCTGCAGCACTGCCGGCCTCAATTTCGTCTGCCAGACAACGTCACACTCGCGGGCCACACGCAATCGCTTCAATAACAGTGCGACCGAAGTTGGGTGACTTCGGGTGACCAACCAGACTCGCGACTGGCCCGTGGGCAGTCCATCGACCAGTCTTTTGAGCCATGCCGAATCAGCATTTGGCGAAACCAACTTCACCCCATCGATTCGGTACGGGCCACGAACGGGAAACTGCAAGTATTCCCAAATCCGATCGTATTCCTGTGGCCAGCGGTCCGGAGGCGCGCTCAAAACGCTCGCTTCGATCAAACCGCTGTCAAGCCAAACGTGATCACCATGGTCGCGTTGCGAGTTCACCCGCTGGACTGCCTGACGCCAAGCTTCGCCACGCAGTTGCATCGGAAATCGTCCCGCGACAATTGTCGAAAGCACACCTTGGTGGAACAACAATCCTCCGACAAAAATCAGCAACACAACCAGTCCCGTCCCGTGACGCCGGACGATTCCTGATCCTTTGCCGCCCCACCGCAAGGTGATTTGCCGCAATGCCTGCTGACAGTGACCGGCGAATTCACCCGTGGTCCAAGCCAACAGTGGGAGCGCGGCAATAAAGTAACGCCGGTGCCAAAGCGGCACCCAGTCAAGATACGATGCGGCAAAGAAGATCGCCGTCGCGAGCGTCCCAATTGCCCCCGGAACACTGCCCATCCAAAGGCGTCCGCGGACACAACCGCCGACGGGACCGATGCGTTCGTCATGGATTTCTTGATTTAAGCCGCGCGACCAATCAATCAACAAGCAGGCCGCTGAAATCATCGCGACCACGATGGCTGGAAAAATCAATAACGACCACCAATCCCACGCGAACCACCACTGCGACAGATCCGTCGCTCTTCCAAAGGCCCGCCACAAATCACGACGTTGCCATGAATGTGGCAACGAGGACATCGCTAGTAAACCAAGAGTGACCAACCCTACGATGACCCCGGTGACATCCCCGGCCCCGAGCCGAAAACGGCCTGTTCGAATGCTAAGAACGAACACCGTGGGGAACAGCAACCCGAGCGTGCCCAGCGACGTCGGATGAATCAGCGCGCCGACACAAACACTAAACAATAGGATCAATCGCCACCGAGTTGCTCGATCGACCTCGTCGTCGTGGGGCCCCTGTTCATTGCCAGCCCCACCGTCGGCGTCCAACAAAAGGTCCATGCGGCCGATCGACCGCATGAACGCAAACACCGAAACGGCCGACGCCAGCATGATGACCGCGTACGAACGTAACTCCCCACCAAAAAAAATGGCGTTTCGATCACAGGCCAGCATCAGCGCGGCCACCGTCCCGCCGACCAGCGAACGACTCGACTTGGCGACACCGACCAACAACACTAGAGCCGCGAAAGCGTTGGCGATTACACTGCTCAATCGCATCGCCCACTCGAACCCGAAGACACGATCGAGTCCGGCAAGCGTCACCAGATTCTTCCAAATCCATAGCGAATGAAAGTAGCCGGTCGTCTGATTCCCGTCCGCCGCGCGATCGGACGTACTGCCGAAGTCATCGCTGACCACCCAAGCGGAGTGCAATTCGTCCAGCCAGAAACTCTCCCCACCGGCCGGCCAACGCATCGCAATGGTGACGGCCACAACGATGACCGCTGCGATCAACCACCAAATGGGCGAAGCAGAACTTGCCGAATGTGCATTCGCCGCTGGGGAAGTGGGCGTTGGGGAAATAGGCGCTGGGGAAGTTTGCGCTGGTTGTCCGTCGTTGGCGATCAAAGTCATCGAAGCATGGGGCGTTGTCATTTCCGCCGCAGTGTACCAGTTTGCCTTCGCTGCCTATCATGGGGTGTCTTTGACAAAAAACGAGAAACCCCGTCGCGTCCGATTCCCGCCCTCCTATGAACACGTCGCAAACATCTCCCAAAATCACTCGCGTCGACGCTCGCCAAGGCTCCGCCGAGATTCTCGACCAACTACGGGAAAAACTCAGTCCTCGCGGTGATGTGGTTTCTCCCCGGGGCCGAGCGTTAACCGAAGAAGTTTTCGGTGCGCCGTTAACGCCGGTGGAAGTCGTTGACAAGATTTGCGAAGAAGTGCAATCGACCGGCACGTCGGCATTGCTGCACTATCTAAAACAGCTGGACAAGGCAGATCTCTCCGCCGAACAATTGCGAGTTCCGGAGGAAGACTTGGCCGCGGCCCATGCCGCCGCCGATTCCGCGTTGATCGATTCGGTCCGCCGTATCCGTGAAAACATTGTGCGTTTCCAATCGGCGATCTTGCATCAGGATGTCACGATCGAACCCTCGCCCGGTGTTCGTCTGACGCAACGGTATGTCCCGCTACGACGTGTCGGCGTTTGCGTTCCCGGAGGCGCGGCCGCCTATCCGTCGACCGTTCTGATGACCGCCGTTCCGGCACAGGTCGCAGGCGTCAAGGATATCGCCGTGGTAGCGCCCCCCACTCCGTTCGGGGCCTACAACGAAGACATGCTGGCAACCTGCCACGAACTGGGGATCACCGAGGTCTACCGAATGGGCGGCGCCCAAGCGGTCGCGGCTCTCGCCTACGGAACCGAACACGTACCGGCAGTGCAAAAGATCGTCGGACCGGGGAACCTTTTCGTCGCCCTGGCCAAAAAACATGTGTATGGCACTGTCGATATCGATTCCTTCGCCGGCCCCAGTGAAGTTATCGTGATCGCCGACGAAACCGCCCGCGCCGATTTCATTGCCGCCGACCTGTTAGCTCAAGCTGAGCACTCTCCGGGTAGTTCGATCTTGATCACCTGGGAAGAGTCTCTGCTGGTTGCCGTTGAAGCGGAACTGACACAACAGCTAAGCGAACTTTCGCGGAGTGATTTGACCCTTGATAGTTTGGAAGCGTTCGGCGCGCTGATTCTAGTCAATGACCAAAAACACGCGTGCGAGTTAACCGACTCCTTCGCACCGGAGCACCTGCACATCCAAACCGCTGACCCACAAACACTGATGAAATCGATCAACAATAGTGGGGCCGCATTCCTGGGTCACTACACGCCGGTTGCCTTGGGTGATTATGCCGCCGGACCAAGCCATGTACTCCCCACTGGTGGAACCTGCACGTGGGCGGCAGGACTGTGCAGCAACAGCTTTCTTCGCAGTGGCAGCGTGACCGAATTTGAGCAGGGAGCGATGGCACAGATCGCCGATGATGTCGAGCGACTTGCCGAAAAAGAAGGCCTGACGGCACACGCCCGCAGCGTTTCGATTCGCCGCTAATATTTTCCCGTCCACCGCCAATGGCGTCCGGCGATACGCGATCACGCATGCTCGTGTTGTGCCGCAAACCTTTGTCAAACAACTTCACCGGATCACGACTCGATGTCCAAAACAGACCTCCGCCCTGCCCTTTCGCGGATGTTGCCTTACACGCCCGGCGAACAACCCCCGCCGGGAAAATTCATCAAGCTGAACACGAACGAGAGCCCCTATCCGCCGCCCCAAGAAGTCATCCGGGCGATCCAAGATGCGGCGACCGGTCCGCTGAATCGCTATCCCGATCCGACCGCGCGTTCATTTCGTAACGAAGCCAGCCGAGTGCTTGGCTTGCCCAGTCCCGATTGGATCCTTGCCGGCAATGGCAGTGATGAAATCTTGACGATCTTGGTCCGCGGCTTTGTCGGTGAAGGCCAAAAATTACGTCTGCCCTACCCTAGCTATATCCTTTATCGCACGCTGGCGGACATCCAGGGCGCCCGCTGGGAACAAACGCCGTTCCTAGATGGCTGGCATCTGCCGACGATGTTCGGCCAAGGCGACGCCGACCTGCGACTGGTACTGCTGCCTAATCCGAACAGCCCCAGTGGAACCATCGTCCCCAAAGACGAAATCGCCAAGCTGGCCGAGTCTTTACCCTGCCCGTTGGTGGTCGACGAAGCCTACGCGGACTTTGCCGGCGACAATTGTTTGGATCTCGTCCGCTCGCACGACAACATCCTGGTCACAAGAACGCTTAGCAAGTCATACGCGCTGGCAGGGATTCGATTCGGATTCCTAGTCGGATCACCTGCCATTCTCGGCAAGCTCGGCAACATCAAAGACAGCTACAACTGCGACTACCTTGCCACCGTGGCGGCGACGGCGGCGATCGGCGCCCAAGACTGGCTGCGTGAAACCGTCGAGACGATGAATCAAACCCGCGCCCGGATGGAAACACGCCTGGCGGAACTGGGGTTCAACGTCACACCTTCGAAAGCCAACTTTGTCTGGTGTACCCACCCCAGCGGTGAACACGCAGCGATGCACCAGTTTCTTAAGAAAAATCAGGTGCTTGTCCGTTACATGAATTTCCCCGATTGGGGCGATGGCCTGCGAATTTCAGTCGGAACGGACCAACAAGTCGACGCCTGCTTGATGTTGCTGGAACGATATTTGAGTTAGACCTTCGTGTCTTGGGGGACGTTCGCCCCTGCCCCTGCGATTGGGGTTAGTTGAGCATCGCCCCCCTTTTTGGTTAAGATAATCCGTACAGGTGATTCTGATACGCCGATGCTTCCACCACTTCATCATTGATGTTCGATCCACTCCACAAGTGGCTGGGAATCCCGCCATCGGAACAGCCGCCGAACGACTATCGGTTACTCGGGCTGGCGAACTTTGAAAGTGACCCCGAAGTGATCGACTCGGCCGCCGATCGCGATCTGACGTTTTTGCACCACCTCTCTAGCGGTGAGCATGGTGAATTAGCCGAAGACCTTGCTAATCGGATCTCGGCGGCTCGTTTGCGCCTGCTCAATCCGCAGAAAAAGGCGGCGTACGACGCACAGTTGCGACGTGAATTGCAGACCGAACACGCCGATGTCGACGATGTGCTGAGGTCGCTCGATTCGGAGGAAGCGACCGCGATAAACGTATCCGACGTTCTGCACCTGTCATCGCCGACGGCCCCACCTCAATCGGGCCTCTCTCAACCGGGCCTCTCACGAGCCGAAGACTCGCAACAACGATCGGGCCCTGACGCCAGACAGCCGGAGATGTCGCAACCGGTTTCCAATGCTCCGGTCGCCCCCGCGACGATGCCAATGGCTTCTCTGGCGAAGTCATACAAACCGACGAAACGCAGGCGTCCTCGCGGGAACCTGTTAGTTTGGTTGGTGGGGGTTGTGCCAGGCCTGATCGTCCTTGGCACGCTGATCTACCTGATCGCCACCGGTCGGCTGAACCTCGACCAAGACAAACTGGAACGCTTAGGGATCCCTCCGGAACAAGCATCTCAGTTGGCCGGAAGCTCGGGAAACTCGGCGTCCGACCAAGCGACGCCATCTGAAGCGGTAACGAATCAAGCCGATGCCGTCGAATCAAACGTCGCGTTGGCACCCACCGGTCCGTCGTCATCGGCACCCAAGGCGACATCGTCGACGGGACCGAACGGCTCGGTCAATTCTTCCATCCCTTCCGATCCGACCATGACCGCGGGAGCCGAGAATTTTGCGACCGAGCCCGTCGGTTCGCGACGTTCCCCCGCGAGACAAGGATCCAATCAATCCACCACCATTGCAGCGGAAGACTCGCGTTCGCCCCCGGCAAGTCCAAGGCTATTAAGCGGGGCCCCTGAACTGAAAGAGCGTACGCCGGACGGTCGCTGGAATATCCCCGATGAACAATCGGTCCGTCAGAAGCAGAAAACGGTTCGCGACTTATTCGTCGACGAGTACGAAAAAGCCAAGACGGCTGACGAGAAAATCGCAGTCGCAGATCAAATGCAAGTCGCGGCAATCGAAACCGATGACGATCCGGCAGGCCGCTACGCGCTCTTCACCGTCGCGCTCGCCATTTACAAACAAGAAGGCGATCTGGACGCGGCACTCGAAACGACAGACATGTTGGCCGAGTCGTTCGGCGGGTTTGACAGTTTGCAACGGCGACACGAAGTTCTTCGAGAGATCGCGTTAACCCCCAACTCCACGATGGCACTGGTCAAGGAAGCAGGACGACTTGCCGACGACGCACGATCGGAAGGAAAGATTGACGTCGGCCTGGAGGCGTGCCAAACCGTTCGTGAGCGACTCGATCGAGTGCCTCCGGAGGCTCAAGCATTGCTCAGTGATATCGAAGCTCGCCTTCGATCGGCACAAGTGCTGTACGGTGACTATGAAAACGCCGCGATGACGTTGGAATCCAACCCGGAGAACGCCGAGGCGAACACGGTCGTCGGTCGATACTTTTGTTTTATCGAAGACCGCTGGGACGAAGGGATGCCCTACCTTGCCGCCGGATCCGATGCGGTGCTCAAGCAGACGGCGACGGTCGACCTGCAACGTCGATCGGGACGAGCTTCGATCCTAGACGTTGCCGATCGCTGGTTTGACACGATCGCACAAGTCGACGATGGCCTGGAAAAAAATGCGATCGCAAAACAATCAAAGCGACTGTACCTCGTCGCGCGCCAGCAAGCGAGTAGCTTAGAGTCACGTAAGATCGACAAACGGATCGAGTCACTCGATGCGATCACCGGTGCATCCCCCTTCACGCGGTTGCGGGAACTACCTAGCGAACAGCCGATCGGAAGTCGCCGCCGAACCACGAAACCTCGGCTGCGTCGATTGCGACCGCAGGTGTTTGACTATCGCACGTACACCCGAACCCCGGCGAACGCGGCCCGCGCCGTTGGCAATGTGTTGACGGTGGGGATGGGGCGGCGAACCTCGTCGGGTGAAGCGGCGGCCGGCATTGGGCTCAAGGATGTTGGGTCGATCGCAGTCGTCTGCAATGCCTCGCATCCATCGCTCGACCAAATGTACCCCACCAACCAAGTCGCCTTTATTGTCGACTATGAAACCGATGCCGGGTACGAAAAACGGGTGTTGATCAATGTCGGTGGGAACGCACCGCGTTCCGGCCAGAGTGTGTCTTCGACCCAAAATCCCCCGTGGGGAACGATGCGTGTGCCGGATCAAGTGCTGAATTATCCTAGCCGTTCGCAGTACGTTTTTGATATCCAGGACACCGCCCCTGCCAACTGGACCGGTGCGGCTTGGTTTTCGGTCTACATGCGAGACGCCGGTTCAGAGCGTGCCCTGACCGCGACGCTGCAATGGCAAGGCCGCATGGTCCCCCGAGAAGACGATTAGCGTCTTGCCGGCCTCTGACTTTGCGGCGCCGGAACGGCGAATCAGCGGAAGCGTCCGCGAAATCCATCACGGTACCTATCGAACGTCGTCCTTACGTGACTTCGATGACGCACCGAAATCATTGCGGCACACCAATGAAACGAACTGGGGTACCCTTGTTGCGGCGAACGTTTGATAATAGGCGACTCCCCCGACGCGGCAAGCAACATCCATCCGTGGAACCCACGACTGACAAGGACGCCCCAGTCATGTGCTCCCAACCTTTGAATTTTCACCTAAATGAATATGTATTCTGGTTACCTAGACGAAATCGAAGAACGCAAGAAAGCAGGTCTTCACCCCAAACCGATCGACAGTGCCGACCTAATCAGAGAAATCATTGAGCAGATTAAGGATGCGACAAATCCTCACCGCGAGGACTCGCTGAAGTTTTTCATCTACAACACCCTTCCCGGGACCACCAGCGCCGCCGGCGTGAAGGCTGAATTTTTAAAGGAGATCATTCTCGGTCAGTGGACCGTTGCCGAGATTTCTCCGGAGTTTGCTTTTGAACAGTTGTCACACATGAAAGGCGGGCCGTCGATTAAGGTCCTCCTGGATCTCGCTCTCGGTGATGACCAAGCGATCGCGCAAGAAGCGGCCAAGGTACTCAAGACGCAAGTCTTTCTATACGAAGCGGACACGGGACGACTGAAAGAGGCGTTCAAACAAGGCAACCCGATCGCTCGCGAGATCATCGAAAGTTACGCGAAGGCAGAGTTCTTTACCGACCTTCCCGATGTCCCCGAAACAATCGATGTGGTGACCTACATCGCCGGCGTAGGCGATATTTCCACCGACTTGCTCTCGCCTGGTAGCGAAGCCCACTCGCGATCCGATCGTGAATTGCACGGTAAATGCTTGATCGACACCAAAGCTCAAGAGGAACTCGTCGCACTTCAAAAAGAGCATCCGGACAAACGAGTGATGCTGATCGCCGAGAAAGGCACCATGGGTGTCGGCTCGTCACGGATGTCGGGCGTCAACAACGTCGCACTTTGGATCGGTAAACAGGCGAGCCCTTACGTCCCGTTTATCAACATCGCCCCGGTGGTCGCCGGAACCAACGGCATCTCGCCCATCTTCTTGACCACCGTCGGCGTCACCGGTGGCATCGGTATTGACCTGAAAAACTGGGTCAAGAAGACCGATGCCGATGGCAAGGTCGTCGTCGACGCGGACGGCGAACCGATCTTGGAGCAGGCCTATTCCGTTGACACCGGGACCGTGCTGACGATCAACACCAAAGAGAAAAAGCTCTACAAAGGCGATCAAGAACTGATCGATATTTCTAGCGCACTGACGCCGCAAAAAATGGAATTCATGAAGGCCGGTGGCTCTTACGCCGTCGTCTTCGGCAAGAAACTGCAAACGTTCGCGGCGCAAACGCTGGGCGTCGATGTCCCGCCGGTATTCGCGCCTTCGAAAGAAATCTCGCATGATGGCCAAGGCCTGACCGCGGTCGAAAAGATCTTCAATAAGAATGCCGTCGGAAACACCCCCGGCAAAGTACTGCATGCCGGCTCGGACGTCCGAGTCGAAGTCAACATCGTCGGCTCTCAGGACACGACCGGACTGATGACATCGCAGGAACTGGAGATGATGGCGGCGACGGTGATTTCGCCAATCGTCGACGGCGCCTATCAATCGGGATGCCACACCGCATCGGTCTGGGACAAAAAGGCTCAAGAGAACATCCCAAAACTGATGAAGTTTATGAACGACTTTGGCTTGATCACCGCGCGTGATCCCAAAGGCGTCTACCATGCGATGACCGACGTGATCCATAAAGTGCTAAACGACATCACCGTCGATGATTGGTCGATCATCATCGGCGGCGATTCGCACACCCGGATGTCCAAAGGGGTGGCCTTTGGTGCGGACTCGGGAACGGTCGCTTTGGCGCTCGCCACCGGTGAAGCGTCGATGCCGATCCCGGAATCGGTGAAGGTCACCTTCACCGGCGAGATGCAAGAACACATCGATTTCCGTGATGTCGTTCACTCAACGCAAGCACAGATGCTACGAAAATTCGGCGGCGACAATGTGTTTCAAGGCCGAGTCATCGAAGTCCACATCGGCACACTTGCCGCCGACCAGGCCTTTACGTTCACCGACTGGACCGCAGAGATGAAGGCGAAAGCCTCGATCTGTATTTCACAAGACGACACCTTGATCGAGTCTCTGGAAATTGCCAAAAGCAGAATCCAGATCATGATCGAAAAAGGCATGGACAACGAAAAACAAGTTCTCCAAGGATTGATCGACCGGGCCGAACAACGGATTGCGGAAATCAAGTCAGGTGAAAAACCGGCGCTCGCCCCAGATCCCAACGCAAAGTACTTCGCCGAACTGGAAGTCGACCTCAGTCAGATCGACGAACCGATGATCGCCGACCCCGACGTCCACAACGAGGACGTCTCCAAGCGTTACACCCACGACACGATCCGTGACCTGACGTACTACGGCGGCGAGAAGCATGTCGATTTGGGGTTTGTCGGTTCCTGCATGGTGCATAAAGGCGACCTCAAAATTGTCGCTCAAATGCTTCGCAACCTCGAGGCCGACCGAGGGACGGTGCAATTCAAAGCCCCACTCGTCGTTGCCGCGCCGACGTACAACATCATCGACGAATTGAAGCAAGAAGGCGACTGGGACGTCCTGCAGAAATACTCCGGCTTCGAATTTAACGATTTGCTTCCCAAGCAAACCGCTCGCACCGAGTATGAAAACATGATGTACCTAGAGCGTCCGGGCTGCAATTTATGCATGGGAAACCAAGAAAAAGCAGCCAAGGGTGACACCGTACTCGCCACCTCGACGCGACTTTTCCAGGGCCGAGTCGTCGCGGACTCCGAACGCAAGAAAGGCGAATCGTTACTCGCATCGACCCCCGTCGTTGTGCTCGCCGCGATCCTTGGTCGAACCCCAACGATCGCCGAATACAAAGCGGCCGTCACGGGAATTCAACTGACCAAGTTTGCCCCCCCTTCGGACCCGATGAACTCCCGCGGGCCTGCAGATTTAGTGTCGTTCTAGGCGCGACGTTACTTCAATCAATAAGTCGGTTCGACATCGTCCATCCGCGTCGCCACGATCGTGGCGACGCGGATCTTTTGTTGGTGAATGATCATGCCCCTGCGATCCGGTAAACTGTTGACGTCTGGTTCGCACGAAAGCCTTTTCTTTACCGCCCGGTGATTTTTGGGCCACCGCTTTCGGCGAGATGTTTGTTTCATTGGATCTGTTGTCATGCCCGAGCCAACCGTATCGGAATCTACCGTCAAACCGAATGCTAAACCACAAGTCGTCGGCATCGACTTGGGAACAACGTTCAGCGCAATCGCCTATGTCGATCACCGTGGCGAACCGCAAACGATCCCGAACAGTGAAGGCGATTTGGTCACACCTTCGGCGGCGTTGATCGAAAATGACGAGGTCACCGTCGGTAAGCAAGCACTCAAAGCACAGTTGACGCTCCCCAGTCAAGTCGCGACGTTCGCCAAGCGTGACATCGGAAAAGACGCGATCGCGCGAACGGTCAACGGACAACAATTAAAACCCGAGGTCGTCGAGTCACTGATCCTACAGCGTTTGAAACGTGATGCCGAAAAACGCTTAGGCGTGGATGTCAAACAAGCCGTGATCACCGTCCCGGCCTACTTCAACGAACCGAAACGCCGGGCAACGATGCGAGCCGCAGAACTCGCCGGGCTGGAAACATTGGCAATCATCAATGAACCCACCTCCGCCGCGATCGCCTATGGGCTTAGCAAACAAAGCGAAATCCTTGGGCCGCAGACGGTGCTTGTCTATGACCTCGGTGGCGGGACATTTGATGTCTCCCTCGTTCACGTCGATCACACCGACATCAAGGTCTTGGCGACCGATGGAAATGCGATGTTGGGCGGTGTCGACTGGGACCGCTGCTTGGTTCGGTGGCTGGACGATCAGTTTGCCTCCCATTGCGGAGTCCGATTGAGCGAGACCGACAGTGGCGTCGCATTCCTAATGCACGAAGCGAACGAATTGAAACATGCCTTGTCGTCACGAACCGAAGTCAAGGTGTTGCTGACTTATCAAACGGCGACACTAAAAACAAAGCTGACGCGTGAACAGTTCGAAGACCTGACCGCCCATCTCTTGGATCGCACACGTTTCACCGTCCGGAAACTGATCAAGGAAAGCGAAACCGAATGGAGCGAGGTCGACCAGATCGTTCTCGTCGGCGGAAGCACCCGTTTGCCGCAAGTCGTGACCATGCTGACCAGCCTGAGCGGCATCGAACCAAATCAAATGGTTTCCCCGGACGAGGCAATCGCCCACGGCGCGGCGCTCTATGCCGACGCAATCTCTCGTCGAAAAATCCCCACCGACCGATCGCATTTACCCGAACCTGGATTGAACATTTCGGACGTCAATGCGCATGACCTCGGGGTGCTGGGAATCGACGTCGAAACACAGCTACGAACAAACTACGTCATGATCAAACGGAACACGCCGATCCCGACGACTTTAACAGCTCGCTTTGAAACGCTGAGAAACAATCAACGAAGCGTCGTCGTCGAAGTCGTCGAAGGGGGTGACCGTCGCGGTCGCTATGGGACGCACCTGGGCCGGTGTGTGCTCGGTGGGCTTCCCCAAGGGTTGCCCGCGGGAACCCCGGTTGATGTGACGTTCCGCTATACCCACAACGGGCTGATGACGATCGAAGCCCGGTTGCCGAAAACGGGACACCAGGCGTCGATCGTTGTCGAGCGTCACAGTTCCGTCGTCTCCTCGGACTCCATCGACGATTTTGATGCCGAATGGACGCTGCTGGAATAGACGAACTCGTTTGCCAAAACTAGGCTCTACCGTTTCAGTAGCGGAAACCACCAACGGCAACCGCCCCCGTGTGCTGCCGTCCTGGTCACCACTGTCACTTCCAAACTTTCAACATTGACGTTTCATGGCACGAACCGCATCGATCTCCCGGAAAACCGGCGAGACAGACATTCAACTGACCGTGAATTTAGACGGCAATGGAGATGGCCAGCGGGATTCAGGGGTCGGCTTTCTCGATCACATGCTGGACTTGTTAGCCCGCCATGCGCTAATTGACCTTGATGTCACCGCCAAAGGCGACCTGCACGTTGACGATCACCACACGACCGAAGACATCGGGATCGCACTCGGGGCGGCAGTCGATCAAGCCCTCGGTGATCGTGCCGGCATTCGACGCTACGGTCACTTCACGCTGCCGATGGACGAGTGCCTTGTTACCGCCGCCGTCGACCTTGGTGGTCGGTACGCGTTTGAATATCACGCCCCAATCGCACCCGCAAAGATCGGCACGTTCGACAGCGAATTGATTGAGCACTTTTGGCAATCGTTCGCCGCCAACGCCCGCTGCAACTTGCACGTAGTCTTGCACCACGGCAAGAATTCACACCACATTGCCGAATGTGTGTTTAAAACGCTTGCCCGAGCGATCCGTATGGCCGCCGAATCAGACCCGCGGAGCGATGCGGTACCGAGCACCAAAGGCGTGCTCTAGCGCCGAGCCATGTGCCGATCGCCGCGATGACTTATCGAGCGGTGATCGAATCGAGTGCAAAGTCATCCCGAGCATCGAACGGGTGAAACTGTCGTGCGATTCGCTTGGCCAGAATATTGCCGACGAACAGCTTTCGAAATCTTGCTTCGGTCGTTTCGCTGGTCGATACGCCGCCGGCAATTGTCGGATAGGTGAAGTCCTCGACATCGGTGCTGAAGAGCACTTCGCCGCTTTTTGATTCGATGACCGAAAGGTGGATATTCGCTTGCCCGCGGAACAACGTCGGCCCTTCCTGGAGCGACAGATTGAGCACCTCGATCGCCACGACCTTGTCTGCTTTGACGCCTCGTCCGATCTCGGCAAAATCGATTTGGTCCCAGCCATGAACGTCGCGCCAATTGGCGACCTCGTCGTCACGAACCAATTCGATATCTTTGACTTCGCTGGTCAAAATCTTTCCGACCGCATGACTGAGCATGGTGGCGGAGATGTCGTCACCGAAGCGACTGTTTTCGGTAATCGTCACAACCGCGACGCTACTCTTTTCTAAGCCTTCGTAAGCCGCAGGCGTCAAGTCGGCACCGGTGACATGCATGAAGTTGGCAATCAGCGGGGCGCACCCAGTGGTCGCAACGGTGAGCACTATCCACACCAGCGTGAAACATTTTGCGGCTGCCATGAGTTTCACACGGCGATCGTTAATCCGTCGGGTTCGCATCGGCAAGATTCCCTTTTTGCCATCGTCGTTGTTCAATGAAACCGATCGGTACGCAATTCCACTGCCTGCGTGCAATGGCAATCGGATCAAAAACGACAAACGAAGTGCGAACGCACGCAGAACCAAGCCCCGCTTTGAACTTGTCCACCAAGGCTAAAAATTTCCTGGAACACGCTTTGCGTTTTCGCAAGGCACTGCAGATCAAGCGGACTCATTTTCGGCAAGAGTGCTTTTAGTTCCGTGCCATTCTCCCTCGCAGACTCACGCCTTTCTCTCGCAGCGACCAATCGTGCATGTCGTCGTACGTCGAACAGTCGTCTCGAATCTCGCGAATCCTGTCGACGATGCCCTACTCGGGTAGCTTATGGCAACCATCCGCTCCCGGTTGTCTCTGTCCGGGATGATGAAGTGGTTCGATTCGGCGATGGTCTTGTATTCGATCGTAATCGTGCGAGTTATTTGGTTGCGTTCGGCGCTGCCTCAGTGTCGCTCAGTTCCCCGAACCCGAAGCGGAAGTACCCTCGATCGGCCGACCAAGTCAGAGACGTTTTAATTTATCGTGATTGGAAGCGTTTTCAGCTCGGAGAGCTGAACGACATTGTCGTTCGGCTCTGCTGACGCGTGCGACCTAGGGTTTTCCGAGCGAGCTTTCACCGACGTCTTTGCCGTTGGTGCTTGCCGGGGCGGAATTCGCCTCGACCGGGGCAACATCGACACTGACTTTTAGCGTGTTCGTTCCGCCACCAAGCACCACGCCACGCATTGGGCTGACGTCGCCATAGTCTCGACCGACACAAATGGGGATGTGATCCGTCGAAACCAAACAGGCATTCGTAGGATCGAGTCCCAACCAGCCGAGCTCCTCACCGGCGTAAATCTCTAACCAAGCATGCGACTCGTCCGCCCCGACCAAGCGTTCTTTCCCCGGCGGCGGCTCCGTTCTCAGGTAGCCACTGACATAACGGGCGGCCAATCCGATCGATCGTAGACAAGCGATTTCGACATGGGCGAAGTCCTGGCAAACGCCCGCACGCAACCCAAAAGCTTCTTCGGTCGTCGTGTCGACAGTCGTTGCCGTGGAATCATAGCGAAAGTCGTGGTTAATACGTCGAGTCAGATCGAGCGCCGCTTCGACAATTTTGCGTCCCGGTGCAAACGACTCGCCGGCATACGCGGCAAAGGAATCCGACGGCACGATCCTTGGCGATCGATATCGGTGCTCTTCGATGTGTGGATTCAGCCATCCAGTTTGCTCGCGAAGCGCCTGCTCCCAAGGTATCAGTGCTTCGGCGTCAGAGATCACCGGCTTTGTCACCGTAACACGGCTCTCCACCACTACCCGCAGCGCGGTATGAATCGACTCGATCGAAAACGTGGTGACGAGGTTTCCAAAGTAATCGGAGTGTTCGTCCCAGCTATTCGGATCGGGGTCGATCCGCACCAACGTATCATGACAAACGAGGTTCCCGCCATCGACCGGCTGCATCCGAATCTGGTTTTGACAAGCCGCAACGGGCTCGCTGTAGTGGTACTCGGTTTGGTGACTGATTCGATAGGAAATCTGACGTGGCGATTCGGCAGAGCGTGGCGTCGGCGCCGCCATTTGCCCGTTTGTTTGAATCGGTGCCGGAAATGCCTGAGCCTGAAACGGCTGAGCCGGATTCGGTTGCATCTGAATCGGCTGAGGCTGTGGCGAACGAAGTTGATTCGCGGAAGACTCTGTTGGATGAAAATGACCGTTGTTCATCGCTCCGTCCCCGTCAATTGCTGCGTTGATTCGGTATGGATCAGGTAACGCGCGTTGATCTGGTTGAACAACTCTGGCAGCTCTGCTGCGATCTCTTCGAGCAATCTCTGGAGGTTTTCCAGCCGACCGTCTTTGGCGAGTTCGGAGAGCTTAATCGGATCGGCGGTCGTGACCCGAAACTGTAGTCCCGACACGAGCCGAAGGATCGCATCCAATCCCGCCGGTCCTTCGACCGTCGGAAGCTTGTCCATCAACGAGGCGATTCGATCGAACTGAAACTGCAACGAACGAGGGTTGGTTTCGTCGGTGACCAATAAATCGATCACCGGTGCGAGCTGGACAAGGTTGATGTAGCGCGATCGGTAGGTCATCAAGCAATCAGAAACCTCTAGGGCGGCTTCACAAATTTGCTTGCCGTTCTCCGTCGGCGGACACAACATCGTCGTTACCAAATCACAGATACTTTCGGCGCGCTCGATCCGTCGCCCCAATTCAATAAACTGCCAGACATGCGTGCGTACGACGCTTTCGCTGGTCAGCCCTGCGAGGGCGAGCAAGTCGACGATCAATCGCCCCGAACGATCGAGGGCTTCGTTGATGGTCAACCCCTGTGCGGTGCCCGCGTCGGCGCTCGGTTTCGCCGGCGGGGTTGAGGACTTCGCGGCGGCGTTTACCACTTCAAGATTTGCGTCACGATCGCCCCTTCGTGACTCATCAAAATCGATCGTGTCATCGAAATCGATCGGCCGGTTCAGATCTCGCGCGGCGCGTTGGATGATCCGATACGCATCGATCGACAATCGGTCACGGACCGAAGCCGCGTTGTGCAAGATGGCGTCCATCGATCGACAAAGCGAACGCGACTGAACCCGGTCTAGCACCGCCGCCGGTAAAACTTGGTCGATCGCCGGAAGGTTGCTCGAAAACGGTTCGACGGCATAACTCGGTTCGATCTGCCCTGCCGAAGCGAGGGCGTAAATCAATCGTCGAACCTCAGGCAGTGTTTCCCAGTTATCTTCGCCGGAAACTCGATTGAGTGTCGTTCGCAATAATCGTGCGGCCGACTCGGCGCGTTCGGCATAGCGTCCGAGCCAAAACAGATGTTCCGCGACACGGCTAGGCAAATCCGCGCCGCCGCGACGAATGGTGATCGTTGACTTTGTGTCTTTTAAGAGCGTCTTGTGTTGGTCGACGGATTTATCACTGGTCACCCAGCAATCCAACGTCGTCCCGCCACTGGTCAACGAGCGAGCCAACTCCAGTTCGTCTTGCCCTGCCCTGGCAAGTCCCCCGGGGAGCACTTCGATTCCCTTGGGCGTATTCAACTGAAACGAACGCAACACGACCTTTTGTGATTCGATCGAATCTCCGGTCCACAACGGCGTGCGACTGAACCGCAATCGACGCTGCGCGATGTACCGTTCCGGATTTCGGTTCAGCTTCCCAAGGAACTCTTCTTTCGCCGCTCGATCAAGCTCGGACACGACGATCGGACGTTTCCCGGTAACGATGTAGGCTTCGCGAAACGCAAACTCTTCCAGGTTTTGTAGCACCGCCGCCAAGTCTTCGGCAGCGCCGCACCAGTACGTTTCCGCCGAAGCGAGGGACAACGGCTTCCCGAAAAAGAACTCGTTGGCCTTGCCCAGGTACGCCATCAACGCCGGGGTTTGGGCGAGCACACTGCCCACCGTGTTGACCACCGAAACCGTCCGTCGGCGAATACATCGTAGCAGTCCGGTAGCGCCTTCGATCGACGCGGGATCAAGTTCTAACGGATCGCAGCGACGATCGCTGATATGACGCCACAACACTTGGATCGGCTTTAATCCGCCAAGCGTTTTCATGTGTAGCTCGCCATCGCGGACCGCTAGATCACTTCCCTGAACAAGCAGCAAACCTAAATAGCGCGCCAGATAGGTATCTTCGAATTCTCGGTAGCTCCCACTCGGCGGAGTCAGCAGCGCAATCCTTGGATTGTCTTTTTTAGACGGAGCCAATTGGCGAAGATGGTCGTTGAGCGATTCGAAGAACGATGCCAACCGCTGCGTATTGGTACGGCGGATCAGAGTCGGCGTTACCCGGCTGGTCACGATCCGGTTTTCCAGTAAGTACCCAAGCCCGCTCGGCGCTCGCGTGCGGTCACCAATCACCTTCCATTGGCCATCGGCGTCACGTGCCAAGTCGGTCGCCGAAACGTGTAACTTCTGCACGTTCGGCGACAATTCATGATACGCGCGATCGTAGGTAGGATCTGACCACAGCAGTTCGCCGGGAATGATCCGCTCACGAATCAATCGTTGGGGACCGAGCAGATCCCCGAGTACCGCTTCGAGCAGCATGGTGCGTTCGGCCAAGCCTTCTCGAAGCCGCTGCCACTCGGCCTGCTGAAACAAAAACGGGATCACAGACAGACGCCATGGACGATTGGCATGTGGCTGTGCCGAGCCGGGTGCATGCTCGGCCGGCTGAAACGTCACCCCGTTGTCGTGGATGAACTGATCGACCGATTGCGAACGGAGCTTCAGGATCGACGGACCAAGTTGCTCTAGCTCCGATGAAATCAAGCTCCAATGAGGACGAACCGCACCGGCGACATCAACTCGTTCGTCGAAATCGTTGGTAAAGTTTGTCGAATGGTTCCACAGGGAACTCGATTGAAGCATGGTGTTCAATGAAGGCGGATCCCGGCTGACGTCGCAAACGCCTGAAAGAGCATCGTGTGGCAGTGGTGCGGCACCGCCGTTGTAATTTAGTCGATCGCGGCATCCTTCCCTGTCACCATTTTGCCTTCCGGATAAAGCAATCTCGAATCTTTATCGACGCTCAATCGACAAAACGCGTCGATGTCCGGCCAAATCCTTGACGAAACGGGTCTGACCGTACTCTTCGAACTGTTCGGCAATCTTAACGCAAGCGTCGGCAATCATCGGACTCAGTTCGATGATCAGCCGCCCGCCCGACTTCAGTCGGCCACGAGCCTGGTCGATCAACCGCTCGATCGTTTCGGTCCCTGCAGGCCCGGAAACCAACGCGGTCTTGGGTTCAAAGTCCCGAACCGTACGGTCCAACTCGGCAAATTCAGACTCACTGACATAAGGCGGATTGCTGAGAATCAGATCGAACTGCTGTGACGAATCGATGCTCTCAAGTAAGTCGCTCACGACAAAGTCGACCCGATCGGCAACTTCGTGTTGATCGGCATTCCAGCGAGCGATCTCCAGAGCGGGCTCGCTGATGTCAACGGCGGATAATTTGGCTGATGGACAATGTACGGCAAACGAAACTGCGATCGCCCCACTGCCGGTTCCAATGTCGGCGACCTGAAGCGGTGCGCCTCGATCGTCGCCGCTTGCCGCCTGTAGCGACTTGCCTTGCAGCAACTTCGCACAATCAAGTGCTTCGATCACCAAGTGCTCGGTTTCGGGTCGCGGGATCAGCGTGTGTTCGTTGACTCGAAATCGCAACGAATAAAATTCCTTGTACCCGACCAACAGGGCGACCGGGGTACCCTCACCACGTCGCCGGACGAGTTCACGGAACGCGGCGCGTTGCTCCGCATCGGGTTCCTGCTCGAACGCGGTATACAGCTCGATTCGGCTGCACTGCCGGGCGTGGGCGAGCAAGATTTCTGCATCCAGTCGCGGCGAATCGCTGCCGTGCTTGGAAAAGAAGTCCGTCGTCCACTGCAACAATCGCAGGACGGTCCACGTTTCGGCAGACGTTTGATTCTCAGACATTAATCGATCATGTCCCCACGCATTTGATCACGATCGTACTCGATCAAAGCCTCGGTCACCGGAGCGAGGTCGCCAGCGATGATCTGGTCGAGCTTGTAAATCGTGAGATTGATTCGGTGATCGGTCAGGCGATTTTGGGGAAAGTTGTAGGTACGGATTCGCTGGCTACGGTCTCCCGAACCGATCAAGCCCTTGCGCTGCTCGGCCTGCTTGCTCGCTTCTTCTTCGCGTTTCTTTTCGTAGATCCGCGCTTTCAAAACGCGCAGTGCCTTGGCCAAATTTTTGTGCTGGCTCTTTTCATCCTGGCACTGGACGACGATGCCGGTTTCATGGTGAGTCAATCGGATGGCCGATTCGGTTTTGTTGACGTGCTGCCCGCCCGGACCGCTGGCACCGAACTTGTCGACACGGTAATCGTCCGATTTCAGGTCAACCTCGACGTCTTCAGGCTCCGGCATGACGGCAACGGTTGCGGCGCTGGTGTGAACACGACCCTGGGTTTCCGTCTCGGGAACCCGCTGGACGCGATGACCGCCTGACTCGTAAGCCAAATCACGGAAAACGTTTTCGCCTTCCAAATTCAATGTGATTTCCTTGAACCCGCCCATGTCGGAAACGCTGCTCTCGAGCACTTCGACCTTCCAACCGCGAATTTCTGCATAGCGACGGTACATCTCGAATAAATCCCGCGCGAAAAGTGCGGCTTCTTCGCCGCCCGTCCCTGCGCGGACTTCCATGATGCAGCGGGTTCGGTGCGAATCTTCACCGCCGACGGTCATCGACAGCAGATCCTCCCAAAGCACTTCGCGTTGCTGCCGCAGTTGGGACATTTCCGCTTCCGCCATCTCACGCTCATCGACGTCTTCGGCGGCTTCGGCCATTTCCTTGCACTCGCCAATCTCGGTACTCATCCGCTTGAACTCGCGGTACTTTCCTGCGAGACGGGCCAGTCCGCCATGTTCGCGCGCGGTCGCGCTCATCCGCGCGCCATCACCGAGTACTTCGGGATCAGACATATCGCGTTCGAGTTGCTCGAAGCGTGCGAGTTTTTCTTCCAGCAGGTCGCGGATGCCGCTCATGGGTCTCGGAGATTAAAGAGAAAGAAAGGAGAAGACGCCCATCGATCGGGGGCTTGGCCGACCGGTGCATCGTGTTGAGACCTGCGTCATGAAAGCCTGAACGCGGATCGATCCGATGCTGACTGTAAACAAAAACCGCATGATCCTGTACCGGTGCAAGGGACCATGCGGTTACGTCTGCCTTGTCGTGAACTCCCGACCAAGGGGAATTCACGCGGCCAAAATGGCGTCGCTATTTCTTCTTCTTGCCTTTCTTCTGCAAACTTCCGTAGGAACCCGCAGCAAACTTCTTCTGGAACTTGTCAATTCGTCCCGCGGTGTCCACAAATTTCAGCTTACCGGTGTAAAACGGGTGGCAAGCGTTGCAAATATCGACCTTCATCTCGCTAGGACGAACCGAACGGGTTTCGAAGGAATTTCCGCAACCGCAGACGACGGTAGTTTTTTCGTACTTAGGGTGAATGCCTTCTTTCATGGCACTAATTCTCACATGTCATTCTATGGAGGGGGTGGCCTGGCGAATGTACAGGACCACGAAGCCCCAAAGGATAGGCAAACGACTACCGAATCGGCAAGTGCCATTCAGCTTTTTGACGCAAACATCGTTCCAGCCAGCGGTGTTCCCCGCAAGCACCGCTGCCTTCCGCCACCAGCGAGCATGCAGCAAGCTAAATAGCTGCGGTCCCGGCAAGCTTATCAGAACGGCCACTGAAGTGGGGGAAAGGCCTGTGCTCTCGCCCGGACCGGATTGATTCCCAAGACCAGCCGAACGACATTCGCCAAGGCTGAGCAGCAACAGGCAGAACTCGTGACCGCCGACTGAAGACTCGCTCCCGTATCCCAAATTGGATCAAAGCGTTCGCTTGATCGGAAGCGAATGAGTCACGGCATCGGACTTCAGGAACAAAATCGGGTGCACCGCGTACACGCTTGAGCAAAATCCCGTCCTGCCTGAGCAAAATCCTATACACCTGCGCGAAACCACTGCGTGGCTGGCGAAGAAGCCAACCGGATCGAAACTCAGCCGAGTTCACAACGGCCGAACGGCCTGTCAACCTCGCGAAGCAAGATTAACAGGCCGTCGCCCGACCAGTCTGCACTAGTAATCTTTTGATGTCGTCAAAACACGATCCAATTGATCCGTGATCGCGGGTCGAACTACTCCTTCGGCAACAAGACCTTGTTGATGACATGGATCACGCCGTTGGATGACTCAATGTCTGCCTTGGTGACTTTGGCGTTGTTGATCATGACCGCGTCGCCTTTGGTCGAGATACTGACCGTCGACCCCTGAGCGGTCTTCGCGTCCTCCAACTTCACCACTTGGCTGCTCATCACTTTGCCCGGGACGACGTGATACTTCAGGATGCTGACAAGCTTTTCCTTGTTCTCTGGCTTCAGCAATGTTTCGACGGTTCCATCGGGCAGTGCTTCGAAAGCCTTGTCGGTCGGCGCAAAGACAGTGAATGGACCTTCGCTCGACAACAGCTCGGCGAGCCCGCCTGCCTTGACCGCGGCAACCAAGGTATTGAACTTCTTCGCTTCGACAGCGTTCTCGACGATGGTCTTGTCTGCGGTTCCCGCAAAGGCTTGAACGGCCACGGTGCCAGCCAATACAAACGCCACTGCCATGCTCATGATCTTACGCATTCGTTCTCTCCACGTTTCGATTTGGAAGATGGTCTGCGAAAGTTTCGCAAGGCAACGTGCTTGCGATGGAGGGATGATGAAACCTTCGCGGCGACCCGATCTTCGCTTGGGGTGCGATCGAACTGTGCGACCACGGCAAGTGAAAAACGGTCGCCGAAAGAGATTTTTTTTGAACGCTTGACCGACAGATATAAAGACGATTCGTTCGCTCACTTCTTACTGACTTAGGCTTGGTAAAAAAGTTCTCCGGCGCGGTGTTAACGCAACGTTCTGCGAGCGGTTACACGAATTTGTTGCCACAACGCGTCGGACGTTCTCCGTGCAAATGACCAGGCATTGTTCTCCGCATCTGCTTCTTTTCCGAGCAGCCAACAAGCCGCAGTCGGCGCCCTGGCCATTGATCATGACGCCGTCAAACACGGTGAATTCACGTTTCCGCGAATACCAGTGTTAACGCGATGCGGTTTGGTTGCTCGCTCAGCTACCAAACTGGTTTCATATGAACTGCGATGACAACACCGCCCAGGGTCGCAGAGACGTCAAAAAATTGAACAACTTTTTCGAACCAGTAGCCGCGAAGATTCTGGTCAGAGAAAAAAGATTGACGACGCGTGAATCCGCTTAGAAAACGGGATACCGCGACACCAGAACGCACGTACTGACCGGCGAACGGCTTTCGCAATGTCACCCTGTCATGCGATGTTCATCACTATCTAAAAATCGGGCTTGACCAATTAGCCGATCGATGTGCGTGATGCCCCAACAACGTGCCGGGTTTGGTGGCGCAGGAATGGAAGGCAAGCCGGTGTAGAAGCGACTTCGCGGGGCGTCGAACCAACAAATCAAAGCTGCCCCGACTGACGCATTTCTTCGGCTACCGAATCGATGATGTCGTCAAGGTTTTTTGATGCAATGAAACCGATCGTTTCTTTGATTCGAGTCAGATCGGGCACACGGCGACGAATATCTTCGAACGATTCGTCATACGCATCGGCGTATGACTGATACTTGATGTCGACCTTTGGATTCACACGTTCGATCACACGCTTGGCCAAATCAAGAATGGAGATTGGCGAATCACTGCCGATGTTGTAAACCCGCCCGTGCGCACCGGATTTTTCGACCAAACTGACGACGGCATGGACGACGTCATCGACATGGGCAAAACACCGGATCTGTTTACCGTCGTCGTGAACGACCAACGATTCGCCTCGCAGGGCTGCGGCGACGAATCGTGGCAAGACCATACCGTAGGCACCAGTTTGACGAGGCCCGACGACATTGAAGAAGCGACCTACGACGACAGGTAGTTGGCGTTCCTTATGAAACGCGAGGGCTAAGAACTCGTCGATCGCCTTGCTGACCCCGTAACTCCAACGCGGCTTCGTTGTCGCACCAAACACCAAGTCGTCTTCTTCACACCACGTGTCCTTAGGATTCTTTCCATACACTTCGCTAGTGCTGGCGATAAAGCACGGGACAAGTTTTCCGCGTCGGGCGCGTTCGCCGAGACGGTCGAGAATCAATTGTGTCGGATAAACGTTGCGCTCGATCGTTTGGATGGGCTGCTTCGCGATCAATGCGACGCCAACCGCGGCGGCTAAGTGATAAACACAATCGGCACGCCCGACGACCTCCGCGACCAAACGGTCGTCCTCCACACCGCCATCGATAAACTCTAGCCGCGGGTGGCCGAGAATTGCTTCGAGATTGGCCCGATTGCCGGTCGAAAGGTCGTCAACGATCAGAACGTGGTCGCCGCGGTCAAGCAATTTCTGCGCAAGGTGCGACCCGATGAACCCGGCTCCACCGGTGATCAGCTGTGTTTTTCCCGTGGGAGCGATTTCGTTCACTTCTTCAGATGCCGTTCAAGAGTTCGGACAGTGGGCAGTTCAGGCGAATGGGGGCCCAAATCGAACCTCCGAGCAACCCAAAGCACAGTTGTACGCGTCGACTAAGCCGGATGGTTCACCGGTATCGATGGAAACTTTCCACCGCTAAATTGGATTAATCTTCCCCCATCGCCGTCATCGGCTCAATAATTCCGCCGTCGACCAACGCCCTTCCCTCCGATAACGATTGATTGCCATGATTCAACATGACACCGTCCGTACCGGATTCATCGCCATTGTGATCGGATTAACCGGAGGCCTGGCCCCGGTCGGATGTGGTGATTTTGGAACAGCAACGGCGGTCGCTGCGGAATCTACCGAGGAATCGATCGCGCTGTACGCCGACGCGGCAAACGCCCAAACGGGCGGTGCCTACCCATTGGCGATCGACAACTGGAAAAAGTTTCTTGACAAATACCCCGATGACAAGCTGGCCAGCAAGGCGGCGCACTACCTCGGGGTTTGTCACATGCAAAAGCAAACGCCCGATTACGTCGCCGCCGCAGAGGCGTTCGCACTTGCGCTGAAAGACAAAGAATATGAGCTGCGTGAGGAAAGTCTCGCCAACCTAGGGTGGTGCTACTATGCCGCCGCCGGTGATGGCCCCAAGCGTGACGAAACACTGCTTCGCAAAACGATCGACACGTTTGATCTGTTGCGAAAGGAAAGCCCCCGAGGCGACTATGCCGATCGCGCGCTCTTTTACACCGGCGAGGCAGCTTACGGGTTGGGCGACCTAGAGAAAGCTGTCGACGCCTACAATCGGTTCCTTAAACTCGCGAAAGCCAAGGACTCTCCGCTTCGCTGCGATACCCTTTATGCCCGAGGCATCGCCTACGAAGAACTGGGCGAAGCGAAAAAAGCGATCGCCTCGTTTGACGAACTCTTGGAAAGCTGTGCCGATAGCCCGCTGGTTGCTGACGTCTTGTTGCGCCGCGGTGACCTGAGTATCGCCGCTAAGAATTTTGAAGCGGCGATCGAATCGTTCGACCAAGTCCTCGCTAAAGCTCAAGCGGATGAAGACAAAGCGTATGCGATCTTTCGCCAAGCGTACGCATTGGTGCAAGCGGGGAAACCGAGTGAGGCCGCACTCCGCTACGACCGGCTAGAAAAGGAGTTTTCAAACACACCGTATGCGGCCAATGCGACCTTGGCCGCCGGGCAAAGTCTCTATCGAGCCGGTGACACGGACCGAGCAGCCGAGCGGTTCCAGGCGGTGATCACGCAAAACAATCCGGCCGCGGCCACCGAAGCAGCCCACTGGCTTGCGCGTATCGCGATCGCCAAAAACGCCCCGGAGGCGGCCGCAAAAATTGCACGAGAACAAATCGATCGCGGGGCCGAAGGTGACTTCCTGTTTGACTTGAAGGTGGACTTCGCCGAAGCACTCGCCGCGACCCCCGCGACGGTAGCCGAATCAATCCAGGTCGCCGAAGAAGCTTACCGTAGCGCGCCCGACGATCCGCTCGCCCCCCGCGCTCTCTACAACGCCGCATTTTCACTGCTGCAACTTAACAACTACCCAAAAGCGGGTGAGCTTGCCGGCGAGTTCTTGCGGCGTTTCTCGGGTGACCCGTTGGCGGCAGACGTCAAGTTTATCGCCGCCGAGAGCGACCTGATGACCGGCAAGATCGACGACGCAATCACGAAGTATCGGAGCTTGCTCGATCAATCGAACGCCGACGAACCCCAACGCCCCGTTTGGGTGCTTCGCACCGCGATGGCCTTGAATCGCAAACAAGACTATGACGCTTGTATCGAGTTGCTAAAGAACGAATACGAAACCATTCAAGTGGATTCTCAAAAAGCGGAGGCACAGTTCCTGGTCGGCCAAGCCCACATGCTCTCCGATCGTCCGGCCGACGCCGCGGTGTCGTTTTCTCGCTGTGCGTCGCTTGTTCCGGGAACCCCTCGTGGTGACGAAGCAACCCTTTTGCGTGGCACCGCATTGCTTGCTGCCGGCCAAAGTGATCAGGCCACGACCGAATGGCAATCTCTGATCGACGCAAACGGATCGACCCGGATGGCCGATCAAGCACGATACAAGCTTGCCCAACAAGCCGCGGACGCCTTGCGTCACGAAGACGCAATCGCGTTGTATCGTCAAATCATCGATGCAAAACGCGACCCTGGCTTGATTCCGTATGCCTTGTATGGACTTGGCTGGTCAAGCATGGAACTCAATCGCCATCAAGAAGCGATCGCGCCGCTTAGTGAATTGATCGATCAATCTGCCGACCACCCGTTATTCGATGATGCCTTGATCGCCCGTGGGATCAGCCACCGCACGGTCAACGACCTGCCCGCGGCCACGCAAGACTTGGAGCAATACCTGGAATTGAAACCGACCGGTGAGAACCTGGGGCACGCCTTGTTTGAAATGGCGATCGTCGACCAAAAGAGCGACCGCAATGACCAAGCCGCCGAACGACTCGTCCGACTGATCAACGAAGTCCCCGACTATCCGGGGCTGGACGAAGTGATCTACGAATTGGCTTGGTCATACCGGCAAGCGAACAACGATTCCGCCTCGGTCAAACAATTCAAACAACTGTTCGATCGTTACCCCGAATCGAACTATGCAGGAGAAGCCGCCTACTTCGTTGCCCAAGACGCTTATCGTCAAGCGGATTGGTCGACTGCGGCGAAGTACTTTCGTACCGCCGCCGAAAAAACCGATGATGCATCGACCAGCGAAAAAGCCCTGTACCGATTAGGCTGGTCACTGTTCAAAGACGCCAAACTGGGGGAAGCCCAACAAGCGTTCGCAGAACAAGCGAATAAGCATCCCCAAGGCAAAATGGCAATCGATGCCCAAATGATGGTCGGCGAATGTGCCTTCAAGTCGAAAAACTATAAAGAGGCGATGGCAGCCTATGCCGAAGGCCGCAAACACATTCAAACCAACGATGACTCTGCCAAGTCGATTAACGAAGCCGCCGAACGACAGGTCCGCGAATTGATCCTGCTACACGGCGGACAATCCGCCGCGCAACTGAAACAATGGGACGATGCGATCGCGTGGTATGACGAATTGAAAACCCGCTTCCCCGCGACTGCCTATTTGCCCCAGGTTTACTACGAGACAGGCGTTGCCTACCAGCAAAAAGGTGATACGGATCGCGCCCTGGAATACTTTAAACAGGTAGCCGAACGGTATCGTCGCCGTGAAGTTGGCGCGCGGGCTCGCTTCATGTCCGGCGAAATCTACTTTGGCAACAAACAGTTCGACAAAGCAATCCCAGAATTTCAAGCGGTGATGTTTGGGTTTGGAAGCGAGAACGCGCCCGCCGAAATCAAGAACTGGCAAGCCAAGAGCGGTTTCGAAGCGGGTCGATGCAGCGAGTTATTGATGCAGAGCGCCAAGACGACAGATGCCCGCAATCGAGCCAAAAAATTCGCAACGCAGTTTTACCAGTATGTCGTGGACAAACATGCCGGCCATGAACTGGTCGAGAAATCAGCGGCACGTTTAAAGGCACTGCAGGGAACCTGAAGGGGACGGAATCGACCTACGCCGAAGAATCTGGACCCGGCCGGACGGCTTCCGATATTCTAGGACTGATGCCGCCTCTCGATTTAATCACTCGGCGTCCCCAACGTGATCGCCGACCGAACAGAGCACTATGAAGTTCGAAACCAGCCCAACGATTCACTTGACGCTGCCTTCGTATCGCGGAATCGCATTTACCAAGGCGAAGTCGACGCGTCGACAAGCACGGCTTGGCGGAACAGAGACGCCCAGCATTCCGGTTGCCCACTGGCAGTCTCTGAAATCCGACTCGGTGGCCTTTGCCGTGACGAAGACTCGGCCACGAATGTCTTTTTTCACGATCGTATTGACTGCGGTGATGGTCACATTCGGAATCGGTCAGCCCCCTGCCGCCGCGCAAGAGCCGTCTTTGCAGCCTGAGCTGAGTCAGCCAGAGAATGGGCAAACCGAGCCGAGTCAAACGATCGGGGCCGGCGATATTCAGGCGATCATGGCCGACGAGGCGACGGAGACGCCGACCGTCAGCGAGCCTTCGGGAATCGACATGCTGACCCTACTCGCCAGTGGCGGTCGATTCATGATACCGATCGCGTTGATGAGTCTGCTGGTGGTCACGCTGGCCGCCGAGCGAATGCTGAGTCTCCGCCGCGGCAAGGTTTATCCTAAACGGTTGGTACGTGAACTAGAACGTCTCGCCGATCCGATCGAAACGTTCGACCCTTCCAAAGCATACGCGGCTTGCCTAAACCACCCCTCACCGACAGCCAGCGTGGTGGGGGCGATGTTGCTTCGGACCGGCCAGCCGCTCGGCGAAATCGAACGCGCCGCCGGCGAGACGGTCGCTCGCGAAGCAGACCGCTATGCCTCACCGGTCCGATGGCTGTCCTTGGCCGCCGCGGCGACACCGTTGATGGGGCTGCTGGGAACCGTCTGGGGAATGATCGTCGCCTTTCACGAATCGACTTCACTTTCGGCCGATCGCTCGCGCAGCGAACAACTCTCCGAAGGGATCTACACCGCGTTAGTCACCACGCTGGCCGGTTTGATCGTCGCGATTCCCGCGGCAATCTTGGCCCAGTACTTGGAAAACCGTATCGCCAAGCTATTTCACCAAATTGAGCAACTGGCATTCGATTTGGCCCCAGGCTTAACGCGTTACATCGGCCGTCAACAACTGACCAGTGATGGCATGCTAACGACGATGGAGAGCGCCAACGAAACTACCGCGGGAAGTTCACGACAATCGCCGCCTCCACCACCTCCGCCGACGGCGCGTGGAGAACATGGTCCGTCATCGAACCCATCGTCAAAGGCGGGATAACCATGGCGGTCGAAATAAAACGCTCCAGCGTCGCCGGAACACTCAGCCTGACACCACTGATCGATGTCGTGTTTTTGCTCTTGATTTTCTTCCTGGTAACCAGCGAATTCGAAGAGGAAGAACGTCGTTTAGATATCGTGCTTCCGACGGCGACCAGCGCCGTACCGATGGTCGGAAAACCTCGTGAGATCGTGATCGACATCGACGAAACGGGCGAGATCTACATGCGTGGGCAAAAAACTTCGCTCCAGGAGTTGGAACGTCTGCTCAAAGCGAGCGTTGCGTCCAATCCGACCCAACAAACCGCCGTGATTCGAGCCGACCGAGGCACGTCGTTCCAGCCGGTCGTCAGTGTGATGGATTTGTGCAACCAGACCGGCATCAGTGATTACTCGGTCACAACACAAGAAGGCCCGCCGCCGGATACAGCCAATTGAATCGTCACTTGCATCGCCCGCGTGTCGACAACACTCCGGAAGACTCTGGCCGGATGTGGCCGCTCGATTTGTCGGCTATCGCACTCGGCGGGCTGGTGTTGTTTCTGATCGTCACCCAATTCAGTGCGGACGATCCACGTTGGCTGTACAACCGAACGACTTACTTGGTTGCCGTTCCGTGTGTTTCGCTGGCGTTGGCGTTCATCCTGCGGATGCTCACAAATCGATACGTTCAAAAATCGATTCAACTGGGATTTTTGTTCAGCGTCTGCTTGCATCTCTTGTTGCTGATCTTCGCCATCAACATTGTCGTCATCTCGGCATACCAGCCGATGGCGTCCAAGGGTAAAAAGCGAGAACGTTCGCCGATTCGCAAAACGGTGCCTGAGCATATTTTTCAGGTTCAGCGCGAAACCAAAGAAACCCCCGATTGGTCCACGCCGGTCGAGGCCGAAACGAAGTCGCGTGTGATTCCCAAAGAGCAACGCCAGTTGCCGCCGGTCCATCGATCACAGGCACGGATGGAACTTCCCAAGCCTCGGCAGCCCGAGAAACTGCCGATGCAGAAGTACTTGATGGAACGCCAGGAAGCGAGCGAAGCGATGCCGACGCCTGCCGATTCCCCCGGCAAACTCGCGCGGCGGCAGAGCCGTTCCGAGCCGATCACACCGGCTACCGAATCAATCGACCTCCCCGCGTCATCCGGTTCGGTGCAATCCCCCGTGCAGGCCTCGCCTACCGAACGAACCGCCGAAGACAATTCACCGCCGCGAAAGAGTAACCCGTCATCGAGTGGCTTGAAAATGGCTTCGGCGCCGCCGGCCCCAAGTCCAACCCCCGCAGCGTCGCCGATGACACCCGCCGCCGCTGCGATGAGCCCGACGCCGGCGATGCCGACCATCGGTGACGCCGGGTTAGCGCGAGCGCGACGTTCGCGATCGATCTCAAAACCGGCTGCGATCGCTGGTTCGGCGCCCGCTCCGGTGACGGTCGCCGTGGCACAAGAAAGCGCCGACGCCGCGATGATGTTAAACCCGACCGAGCTTCCGACGACGCGATTGGGTGAAACGACCGGTGCCCAGCTTAGCCAGGGACCGGCACCAAGCTTTATGGCTGAGCAGCGTTTACCCGAACCGACCGGCGGTGCCCAGCTTTCTCGCAACGCGATCATGGCCGCCGCTGGCAGCCCACACGTTTCCGCCGGGTCGGCCCCCCAAGCACCCGGCCGTTCGCGCAGGATGAATGTCGCGAGTGGCTTGTCCCCGGTCGGCTCAATCAATCCAAGTGCGTCGATCCCCTCCGCTTCCGACGGTGCCACCGGATCGAGCGGGCCGCGAACTCTGGATGATCGGTTGACCGAAGCGGACATCGAAATCGATGGTGATCGCAGTGGCGGACGCACCGGACGATCGCCATCTGAATTGACACCCGCCGCAGGCCCGGCGATGGCGCTCGACCTGTTAGCCGATATCGGTCCGGTCGGAATCGCCGATCAGCCGGCCGAACGCGCGGGATTGATGCCCGGCGAAATGAAACCGGAAATTTCGGCGATGGAGCTACCACGAAAAGCGCGTCCGAGACGCCGTGTCGGCGGTCCGGCAACCCCGGCGGGAACCAAGATCGCTGCCGTCGAATCGTTCTCGCGGCGAGTGATGCGCACCAGCGGCGGTGCCGCATCAAGCGCACCTGGCATGGGTGGCCCGGCGACCGAAGAAGCAATCGAACGCGGACTGGCCTACCTGGCGAGCATTCAAAACGACGATGGTAGCTGGTCGCTGCAAGGCCATGGTGAAGCCGTTTTACTGCGTAGCGACACCGCAGCAACGGGCCTGTGCTTGCTGGCGTTTCAAGGTGCTGGCTATACCCACACCCAGCATCAATATGCCAGCACGGTCAGCAGCGGGCTGAAATTCTTACTCGACAACCAGCGTTCTAGTGGAAACCTGTATCGCAGCGAAAACCCAACCAGTGATCGCAACGTGATGTTCTACAGCCACGGCATCGCATCGCTTGCCTTATGCGAAGCATACGGCATGACACAAGATCGCGAACTACGCCAAGGAGCCCAGGACGCACTGAATTACATCATCGAAACCCAACACCGCCAGCGAGGCGGTTGGCGTTACTCGCCGCAGGTCAGCAGCGATACCAGCGTGACCGGTTGGATGATGATGGCGCTCAAAAGCGGTGAGCTTTCCGGTCTGATCGTCCCCCAGGAAACGTATGACGGAATCGACCATTGGCTTTCGCTGGCGCGGGATAGCTCCGATCGGCTAGATCGCTATCGGTACAACCCGTTCGCACCGGATACGCCCGAGCAGCGACATGGGCGAATGCCGACCCCGACGATGACCGCCGTCGGAATGCTGATGCGTATGTACAACGGCTGGAGCCGCGAGGTTCCGGCGATGCAATCTGCCGCCGATTACTTGCTGACCCATCCCCCACGACTCGGTGAACGACGTCGGCCCGAACGCGACGGTTACTACTGGTACTACGCGACGCAATTCATGTTTCACATGGGCGGCGATTACTGGGATCGTTGGAATCAGTTTCTTAACCCGTTGCTGTTGGAAACACAGATCAAGGTCGGCCCCGAGGCCGGATCGTGGGACCCAGAACTTCCCGTCCGTGATCGCTGGGCCGTGCATGCGGGACGCGTCTATGTGACGACGATGAACTTATTGAATCTGGAAGTTTATTACCGGCACCTACCGATTTACGAAGACACCGCGTCGGATCGTTAAGCGAAACCGGCATTCTCAAGCCAGCGGACGTTTGGTATCGGGATCTCTGTCAAACCGACACGTCATCGGAAGACGGAGAAATGCTGGACAAACATGCGATCGGAGAATGAGCCGGAGCGAACAACACGCATGAGTATCGCCTCAAATGCTCCGTCTTGATCGAGTGGTTGGGTTCGGCTCATCAGCCGATTGGGGGCTGCCTTGGTTGCTGCACCGAAAAATCGTGGTTAGCTCCAGTCGGCTGCCCCAAAAGTCAATTCTAGGTGCACCACTAGCGTCCTGAAACTGCTTGGTAAAATTTGCGGTTTAGGTGAAGCTGAATCGATAACACGGTCGATCCAAATAACGAGACTATGCCGTCGGCCCACGTCGACGGCACAATCCTCCCTCAAGTTCTGGCAAGGAAGCTGGCGTGAGTCTGACCGAAAAGAATGCTGTCGAAACGCCGTCGCCCCAACAGACGACGCAACAATCCGACGAGATCCTAACCGAATGGATGGGGCCAATCGCGTTGGCCGCCGGAGGCGTGGTCGCGGGATTGTTTTATGGAATTGTCCTGACCGTTCGGTGGGGTCCGTTACAGCGATACTTCATGGGACACCCCGTCGCGATCGCCGCGACGGTGCTGTTCTGTGTGGCACTGGCGATCCTGGCGATCAAGCTCTGGGACGTCCGTCGTCAGTGGAAAGCGTTTCGCAGCATGAGCGACCAATCGCTCGCGCCACGCGACGAAGAACGCTCGCCCGGCGACGACTTTCGTTCGCGACACGATGCCGGTTTTGTCGCCCAGCAATGGGATCGGTACCTCGCCAAGTTGCCGCGCAGATTGTCACGAAGCCACTTGGTGCTTCGTTTACGTGAAGTGCTGCATCGTCAATCCGGACGCGGCACCACCAAACACCTTTCCGATGACTTGCGAGAGCTTTCCGCACGTGACGCGGACATGGCTCACGCGTCGTTCTCGTTGGTTCGGATCATCGTCTGGGCGATCCCGATGCTGGGATTCTTAGGGACGGTGATCGGAATCACACAAACACTCGGTGGCTTGGATTTTTCCAACGGAACGGCCGCAGTCGACAATTTGAAGAGCGGCCTTTATGTCGCGTTCGACACCACCGCGCTCGGCTTGGTATTGTCGATTGCCGCGATCTTTTTGCAGTTTCCCGTCGAGCGTAGCGAACAGCAACTGTTGGCCGCGATCGATGAACGCGTCGGGGCACTGACTGGTCGTCATCTTCCCGGCGATGAACCGGCCGATAATCAGTTCGAATTGCTCGCCAACCTTTGCGACGGCGTACGTGCCGCGGTCGCCGAATCGCTTTCCAATCAGACCAAGCTTTGGCGTGAAACGATCGACGAAGCCCAAGGTTTTTGGAAAGACCATCAACAACAAACCACCGATGCGGTCGTCGACGCAATCAGCCAATCGTTGGCGCCGGCATTGCGGGATCACGCTTCCGAAATGGCCGCCGCGTCACGGCACAACCGCACGTTGATGGAAAACCAATTCGAGCAGTGGCAAAGTCAACTCGGCAACTGGCAAGAAGCGATCCTGGCCGGCG
Organism: Roseiconus lacunae; assembly: GCF_008312935.1. Classification (NCBI taxonomy): domain Bacteria; kingdom Pseudomonadati; phylum Planctomycetota; class Planctomycetia; order Pirellulales; family Pirellulaceae; genus Roseiconus; species Roseiconus lacunae. Next base: position 229,223 of record NZ_VSZO01000012.1, read on the forward strand.
CCGAAGCGATGACCCAACAGCAAGGCTTGATGCTTGAGCAAGTTGACGAGGCCGCGTTGGTTCGCGAGCAAGCCCAATCGGTGCTTCAGCTTCAGCAAACACTGGCGACCAACGTCGAGTTGTTGGAACAATCCAATCGCAAAATCGATGACAACTTGGGTGCCGCCGCCGGTCAAGGCATGGCCGATGCGATGATCATCTTGGCCCGCGCGGTTGATGTCCTCAACGAAGAGATCGCCGAACTCAAAGACACGCTGGAATCCCCCGGTGCGGCGATACGGTCAAGTGACAGCGATGACGATCAATCCGAACCATCGAGGCAAGCTGCATGAGTGGGCGTCGGCGCCAGTCGCTCTCGCCAAACCTGTTCCCGTTCCTTGCCGTGCTCGTTTGCACCCTGGGAACTCTGATCTTGTTGTTGGCGTTGGTGGCGCAGAATACTGCATCCGCCGCTCGGGAAATCGCCGAGACGGCCGCCAATGAAGTCGATCAATCAGACGAAGGTCTGACCGTCGGCGAGGTCAAAGACTTGGTCGAAGAAGAAGCGTTTCGTTTGGAGAAACTGATCTCCATGCGCGATGCCCAAACCGGTGACATGGAGCGTCGTCGTGATGAATTGGCACACGTCGAAGATCACATGCGGCGCATCCAAACTCGTTTAGAAGTCATCGCCGACGCACTGAAAAAGTCCCGTGGTGAATCCGTCGATGGCGTTACCACCGAAGACCTGCAAACGCTGCAAGATCAACTCGACCAAAAAGAGTCGGCCGTCAAGAAGCTGCGAGAGGAAGTCCAAACCGAAAAACCTCGCTTTGTGATCGTCCCGCACCAAGGTCAAAACGGCACCAGCCGGCGCCCGATCTATTTGGAATGCCATGACGAAGGGATCACGATTTGGCCGGAAGAGATCACGCTGACCAAGTGGCAACTGGAACAATCCTCGCCCGACGCGAACCCACTTGATGACGCCCTGCGTGCGGCACGCTATCACGCCCTCAATCAATACGGCGATGAAGTTCCTCCGTACCCGATGTTGCTGGTCCGACCGGCCGGGGTCGAGTCATATTACGCGGCCCGCGCGGCGATGACCGAATGGGATGACCAGTTCGGGTACGAGTTGGTGCCGCAAGACATCGAACTGGCCTACCCCGATCCCGATCCGGCGATGAAAGACAAGATGCTTTACGCGATCCGGTCGGCCACCGAGCGCCAACAAAATGCATCGATCATTCGATCGGTCGCCGATGGTCGACGCAGGCTCGATGGCCAGGGAACACTTCCCGATCGGTTGGGCCACGAAAATACGATGCCGCGATCGCAGTATGGCGGTTCGGCCGGTCGGGGCGGGTCGGCGACGGCACCGCAGCCCCCCACGACTTCGAAACCGGTCCCGAGACTGTCGGTCGCGGAAATGGATCGCCGCGGACGTAACAGTGGCTTCCGCGATCACCGCGCACTACCCATGCGTGGCTACAACTACGGGAATTCTTCGTCGTCTTCGAGCAATCAGTCGATCACCGCGGAAGCCGCCAAGCGACGACTGGAACAGATGATGGACCACGGCGCCCAATCGTATGCTAACTCCAATGCGAATCCGGCAAACCCAGACGCTTTCCGTGGGCAAGATTCCGTTGAGCAAGCAATGTCGGAGCAAGCGTTTGCTGATCAATCGGCGAATCGTTCGATGCAATTTCCTGATGGGGCCTTTCCGGATGAGTCTGCGAGGTCGTCTTCGGCCGAAGTAGTCTCACCCGATGCAGCGTCACCCGATGCAATGGCTTCGTCATCGGACCGTCAACTTGAATTGTTTGCCCCCGGAGCGATGCATCTTCCCGATGCCACCGAGAAGACTCAGCAATCAGGCGAAGCGGGATTCACCGATACGGCCAGCCGCCAAATGAAAAACAAGGAAGCGGTTGCTACCGAAGGCGGAACCTCATTCTCGATCGGAAACCTGGGAAGCTCGGGCGCCGCGCCGAACCCGCAGGCGATGAAAACACAAGCCGCCGACGTGAGTGCTAAGTCTCCCGAAGCGAGCGGACAGCGATCACGGCAAACCAATCTGTCGCCGCCCTCCTCGCGTCCTGTCCAACCGGGCGGATCGGATTGGGCACTGCCCGACAGTATCGCACTCGGCAGGGGGAACGAAATCGTTCGTCACGTTCGACTGATGGTCTACCCCGACCGCTTGGTGCTACCCGCGGCGCGGGGAGCGCCGCGAGTTGAATCGTTCTCGATCGCGACCGATGGTTTCGGCCCGGCAACGATCAAGATGGCAACTGCGGTCCGTGATCGGATCGATCAATGGGGTGCAACCGCACCGGGATCGCGCTGGTCGCCGCGTTTGAAAGTCGCGGTGATGCCAGGTGCGGAACGACAATTTGCTTACTTGGAACGACTGATGACCGGCAGCGGATTGCCGATCGAAATGGAAGTTCCCAGCCAAGCCGATTCTGGTTCGACGGGAGAACTACGATGAGTCGACGTCGCGAAGGCGAAATCGCAGTCGGGCACGATGCTTTTTTGGATATCGTCGCCAACCTAGTCGGCATCCTGATCATCCTGGTGGTCGTCCTGGGCGCCCAATCGCATTCGGTCATCAGTAGCGCGATGACAGAAAGCGAAGCGAAAGTCGATCCCGACTTGATCCCGGCAAGCGAAGGCGATCTGGACGAACTGGCCACGATGGCAGTCCGCGCCGCTTCGGCGCAAACCGATGCAAAACGCCTTGAAAAAACGATCAAGTCACTCGACGCTAAAATTGCCCGACAGTCCGAACGGCGTACCGTCCTGCTTGCGCTGCTCAAGGAAGCCGAGGACGTGTTGGAGCAAGAACAAGCGTCACTCGACGCCGACCGTCGGGCGATTGCTAAGGCCGAAGCGGAAGCGGAAACGTTGCGACGGCAACTAAAAGAACTCGATGACACCGAACAGGAACTCGCGAGCCGTCGTCCCCAAACGATCGAGATCGAAAACTTGCCCACGCCGATGGCGAAGACGGTGTTCGGAAAGGAAGTCTACTTTCGACTTAAAGGCAACCGCCTGTCGGTGATCCCATTTGAAGAACTGGCCGAGGAAATTGGTCGTGACTTTCGACGAACGTCTGGCAGCTCACGTGAAGGCGTTTCCGACTCTGCGGTCGGACCGGTCCGCGGCTTCGTCGCCCGCTATGTCATGAACCGCAGTAACGAACTGGTCACCGACGGAAACAAGGTCGCCCGAATGACGCGTGCACGAGTGATGGTTGCGTCGTTTGAACCGCTACGAGAACCTCACGGTGATCCGATCGATCAGGTGCTCGCAAGTGACAATTGGCTCGACATCGAACTCGCCGGTCATTCACCCGAGACCTCAACGATTACCGTCGCCGTGTATCCCGATAGCTATGGCGCGTTTCGAAAACTGCGCGAAAAGTTTTACGCCAAGGGTTATGCCACGGCGGCTAGGCCGATCAAAGACGGCAACCCGATTTATGTCAACTTCTCCGGTGGCGGCAGTCGCTCGGCGGCTCAGTAACACCACCGCCGGTTGACCAAGGCGACTTTAAACGTCTCGGTACTAGGCTGATCAGCCTAGCGCACCGTCTAGACCAAATGTTTGGGTTCGGTTCATCAGCCGACGGGCGCTGGCGCCGGTGGTTGCACCGAAACCGTTGCTAACGCCATGCGGCTAATTCTAATTTCAAAGGCTGACGAAGCACTATCACGTTTGTCTGATGAACTTGGACAGCTTGTTGAGATCAACCGCCGTGAATGGCCTTGTCGCTGATGTCCTTACGGCACCAGGCGCCTTGCCAACGAATCTTGCGAACGGCGGTGTAGGCATTCAGCTTTGCGGTGCTAATGGAGTTGCCGATCGCGGTGACACCGAGAACCCGTCCGCCTGCGTTGACAACCTTGCCATCCTGCAGAGTCGTACCGGCATGAAAGACCTTCACGTCGTCGACCTCATCGGCTTCGGCAAGACCGGTAATCTCGAGCCCCTTTTCATAGCTCCCGGGGTAGCCTTCGCTGGCCATCACAACACAGATGCTGGGGCGATCATCCCACTCAAGCGATCCGATATCGGCTAGCTTTCCTTCGGCGGCCGCGTAAAGGACTTCGAATAGATCGCTTTTCAAACGCATCAACAACGGTTGGCACTCAGGGTCACCGAAGCGAACGTTGAATTCCAACACCTTCGGTCCGGCGCTGGTCAGCATCAAGCCTGCATACAGCACTCCCTTAAAAGGCTTCCGGGCGCGTTTCATCGCATGCACCACGGGGACCAACACGTCCGATTCGATGCGTTCAAACATCGCCTCATCGACGATCGGTGTCGGGCAATATGCGCCCATCCCACCGGTGTTGGGGCCTTGGTCACCATCGAACGCCGGTTTGTGATCTTGGGCGGCAGGCAATGAAATGATCGTTTCGCCGTCGGTGATTGCGAGCACACTCGCTTCTTGCCCGATCAAACGTTCTTCGATGATCAGTTCGTTTCCGGCGTCACCGAATTCCTTCTGTCCGGCAATCCGGTCGATCGCTTCGAGAGCTTCGCGGCGAGTCTCGCAAACGATGACACCCTTTCCGGCCGCCAAACCGTCGGCCTTGATTACAACCGGGACAGGTTCGTTGGGTTCAGGGTATTTGTCTTTGATGTACCGGGACGCGTCATCGCTACCGCGGAAGGTGCGGTAATCGGCGGTTGGGACGTCGGCGGTGTGCAACAAGTTTTTACAAAACACCTTGCTGCCTTCCAATTCGGCGGCGGCTCGCGAAGGACCGAACACTCGCAAGCCGGCTTCTTCGAAGGCATCGACGATCCCTAATACCAGGGGTGCTTCGGGTCCGACGACGGTAAGGTCGATTTGGTTCTTCGTCGCGAATTGCACCAACGCGGGAACGTCAGACGCATCGATCTCGATATTGGTCGCCTCTGTGGCCGTCCCGGCATTGCCAGGGGCGACAAACACCTGGGTCACTTTTGGGCTTTGGCCAAGCTTCCAAGCCAACGCGTGCTCACGACCACCACTTCCTACCACCAATACTTTCATCAAACCATTCCCGAGGGGGGCCGAACGAGTCCAAAAATCGAGTCTTCGATATTTCCGGCGATCCCCAAGCCAGAAAAGACGCCGGACACATTCAAAACGCGTGCCGGCGGGGATTGCCAAGTCAAGGGCCGTCGCCGAAGCCTCCGTCATCGCCACGGGGCAACAAAGACGAGCAGCCGCCAAGTGTCTGCGCGTGCGAGACGCCGTCAATCAGCGGAAGCGGGCAGCAATGTAATCCGTGAACGTTTCTCTCGCGACGGGCGATCACCCTCGTTTTCAAGAACCGTCAACCGCGATCGAGCGATCGGCGTGATCCCAAACCCCCTCTGCCGGAATTTCCCGAGGCGGCGAAGCGGTGGCGTGACGGAAGCTTGCTGGACTTTAGTTCGCTTTAGCGGTAGACAAGAACACCTTTGCACCTATAATTCGCTGAGTCCCGCCGGGAAACGTTTTCTGCCGCCATTTCTTTCTTCCCCACCCACCATGGCGGCGCGGATCCCCGACGACTTGTTTTAAAAAGGCGGCGTCCGTCAGAGCTCCCCACTCCGTTGACGGTCGCCGCCTTATTTTTTTGTCGCGATTGTCGGCCGGTCCTCTCGCCTCGCTACTTCGCTTGCGAGATACGCGTGACTAAGATTGACGCGTCAAAAACTTCCCCACTCAGGAGTAGAAGTGTGAAACTGTCACCCTCATTCTTTCATCGATTGCTCGTCGCCGGTTGTGCGACCGCAGCCGTTTCGGCGTCTTTGTTTGCCACTCCCGCGTCCGCAGAAACCGGGACGCTGCGAATGACCTTCAAGCTCAAAGGCGACGCACCTAAAAAAGATCCACTCAACCCAAACGTTGACCAAACGTTTTGCGGGAAGGCCCCGATTCCTGACGAATCACTTGTCGTTAACGACGAAAACAAGGGCATCAAAAACGTCATCGTTTACGTTTACACCGGTCGCCGCGGGACCGAACTTCCGGAAATGGAATTGAAGCCAGAAACACATATTCTGGCCAACGACAAGTGTCGCTTTGAGCCGCACGTGTTGATCGCTAAAAAGGGTGACACCATCCGTGTGACCAACCCCGACGACGTCACCCACAACGCAAACTTTCAGTTCTTTAACAATACGCAACAGAACTTGACCGTTCCTCCTGGCGCACAAGTCGAAGTTGCACTGAAAGACGCGGAACCCGCTCCGACCCCCGTCGCATGCAACATCCATAGCTGGATGAAAGCTCAGGTTCTGGTCGTCGATCACCCCTTCGCCGCCGTGACCGATGACGACGGCGTCCTGGAAATCGAAGGACTTCCGGTCGGCGAAGTCATCTTCCGAGCCAACCATGAAACTGGTTCGCTGAAAGAAGTCGTCGTCGATGGCGACGAAACAAGCTGGCGCAGCAGCCGCTTCGAAGTCGACATCAAACCCGGTGTCAACGAGATGACGGTCGAAGTCCCCGTCGCTGCGTTTCAGTAATCTAGTTTCTCAGTGATCTAATTCACGCCTAAGCACACAATTTAGCCGGCCCCGCGACTCGATCGCGGGACCGGCTTTTTTTGTTTCCCCCATCGCCGATGTTGTCGTGGTGTCTCGATTGCGAATCACCGAAAGCCTCGGCGACTTGTCGCTACGGCATGGTCTCTGCGGTCGGTCGCTGCGTCGCAACGTCTCTGCGACGCTGCGCACCGACCGGTGCCGTCCCAACATTCCCACACGGGTTTTCAGCGTCTGAAGGCATGTATCTTGACCTCTCTGGTAGTCGTGGCGACGATTTTTTTGGCGTCAACTGGTTTAGCCAGTTCCGCGGGATTCGGTTAGGCTAACACCATGAATGCCACGCGTATTAGCCTTTCTGCCGGAACGTTCGCAGTCATCAGCGTCGCGCTGATCTGGGGTTGCGATTCGAGCGTCAAACAATTCCCCCCCAATCGAGTCCACGCGCTCGTCGTTGAGGCCAGCCGCGATGTCCCAACGGATGCCGCGATGACCGATGTCGAGCGATTGGTTTCGGCATGGTTCGGCACGCCAGACGAGCCACGATGGCCGGCCGAATGGATCGAAAGCTCCGCGGGCAAACGTCTTGTGAACTTGGAGAATCTCACCCGGGCCTCAGGGCGAGTTTACAGCGACAAACAGAACCGGCACTTCGGCTTGTACACCGAACACTGCGTGACCTGTCATGGGATAGCGGGTGGCGGCGACGGCCCGGCTTCGCTGCTACAGAATCCTTACCCACGCGATGTGCGTGCCGGAATCTTTAAATGGAAATCGACCGAGCGGGCTTCTAAACCCACGCGTGATGACCTCGCGAAACTGCTTCTGCGTGGTGCACCGGGGACCGGCATGCCGTCGTTCTCAAGCGTCGGAACGGAAGACCGCGAAGCCCTGGTCGATTACATCATCTACCTTGCCGTCCGCGGTGAATTCGAACGCAAATTGCTTGCCGACGCCGTTGACGAACTCGGATACGAAGACTCGCGCCCCGACGACGACGCCAACCTTGCGTCGCTGGCAAGCCTTGCCGGCGACGCCGATCCGAATCGCCGACGGCACGACGCGCTAGAGGTCGCCCATGATCGCTTGAACGAAGTCGTTGATTCCTGGAGTCATACCGAGAAGGAAGTCATCTCCGTGCCGCCGGAAACCCCCTTTGACACCGAGTCTGTTCGCCGCGGTCGCGAGATCTTCCACGGTGTCGCCGGCGGCGTCGTCAATTGCGCCGGTTGCCATGGCCCCGACGGCGATGGCACGGTGACGACGGTCGATTTCGACGACTGGACCAAAGAATTCACCACTCGGCTGTCGATTTCGCCCGAGGACCGCGACGCGGTTAAACCCTTTCGAGATGCGGGGGCTTTGCGACCGCGGCAAATCTTCCCGCGAAAACTGAATCAAGGGATCTACCGTGGTGGCGGGAAGGGGGAAACGCTGTACCGACGAGTGGTCGCCGGGATCGCCGGTACCCCCATGCCCGCGTCGCCGGTCAAGGAGCAAGCTTCGGCTACCTGCCTGACTCCGGACCAAGTGTGGGACGTCGTGCACTACGTTCAATCGCTTGGCGGAGCCCGCCCGACTGCGAAGCAACCGAACGCACAGCCGAGCGGAGATACGCCAACGGCCGGCTCACCGGACGAAGGAGTGACCCAATGACGCGTGACACCTACCGCAGCATCGGCGCGATCACCGGATTGGCGATCGGCATCGTCTTAATGAGATCGCTGGGGCTTGGCGGGATCATCTATGGAGCCATCTTCGGCGCCAGCGGCGCGACGATCGGCGGCATCGTTGGCGAACAACTGCATGGAGCTCGCAATGACAGCTAACGAGCCCGACACAGAAACCGCGCTTGGCCAGACCTCCTGGACCAACCGACTCGCCGTCCTTGCGGTCGGGTTGGTTTGGCCACTGATTTGGGTCGGCGGCCTTGTCACAACATTTGATGCCGGAATGGCGGTTCCGGATTGGCCCGGAACCTATGGCTATAACTTGTTCTTGTACCCGATTTCCACTTGGCTTTTCGGGCCGTTCGACCTGTTTATCGAGCACGGACACCGACTGCTCGGGGCCGTCGTGGGATTTGTTAGCATTGGCCTGGTGATCGCAGCATTCCGCGAAGAATCGCGGCGGTGGGTGAAGTTCCTGGCCATCGCGATCTTATTGGCCGTCATTTCACAGGGCACTCTCGGGGGCGTCCGTGTCTTACTAAGCGACCGCACCATCGCAATGATCCATGGTTGCTTCGGACCGGTAGTCTTTGTGATGTGCTGCCTTGCGGCCGCCGTCACCAGCCGACGCTGGACAAGACGAGAAATCGCGGAGACGAAATGGCCTGAAGCGAAGCGTTTGGGATGGTTTGCTGTCACGGTTGCCGGCCTTGCCGTACTCTTCAGCTACACACAATTAGCGCTCGGGGCACAAATCCGGCATGTGCAACCTTGGATCACCCCACGAATGTTTACGTTGCTTGTCGCAACCCACATCACCAGTGCGTTTGTTTTGTGGGCGCTGACGCCACTTTTATGGATTTTGGTGCGGCGATGCGGCGATTTGACGCTGTCCAGGCCCAGCGTTTGGTTGATATGGTTTGTGGGCGTTCAAATCCTGCTGGGAACAGGCACATGGGTGGTGAATTACGGATGGCCAACCGTCCTAGCGTTTTTACCGTTTGGGGAAGGTTTCCTGGTACGGTCCAAGGGATTTATCGACTCGATGATTGTCACTGCGCACGTGGCAATGGGGTCATTGATCCTAGCGACCAGTGCGGTCGTTCTATTGCAGGTTTTTCGCCAGCGTTACCTGGCCAAGCGGGCAGGTACACAGGCACGTCATTCGGGTGAAAGTTTGGGGCTACCTAGCGATCGCCAAACGAGCACTGAAAGTCCGGTCGTTGCATCGATTTAAGTAGAGCATGTCAAGCAATCTCTTCCTCGCCGAACCCGCCCTCGAAGTTGCCGGCCAGAAGTCCAAGTTGGGGCCTTCACTGGGCAGCGAACGTACGCTCGGACGACTAGAAGCCGACGAACCTTGCCAAGCGGTTTACGCTTCGGGGACGGTTGCGACACCGATCCCAGTCGACTATTCGGTGGACGCCACCGACGAAGCCAAGCTGATCAGCGACCTAATCCAACTGACAAAACCTCGGATCGTGGTGATGATCCTGGTGACGACGGTTGCGACTTCAATGATCGCCGCCGGAGGCTGGGTTTCGATCGGGCCGCTCATGCTGCTGCTGATCGCGACCGCCTTGGTGGCCGGAAGCGCCGGCGGTGCCAACCAAATCTGGGAACGGGTGATCGATTGCCGCATGGCCCGGACCGCGACCCGTCCGCTTCCATCATCACGACTATCGACGGGACTTGCGACAGCATTCACCGCTTCGATTGGGACCCTTGGCACGGCGTTGCTTTGGATGGGATTCGGATTTGAGCCTGCCGCCGTTGGTCTTGCGACATGGATCCTTTACGTCTTCGCGTACACGCCAATGAAAACGCGAACCTCTTGGAACACGACCATGGGAGCAGTCGCAGGTGCCTTGCCGATGCTGATCGGCTACACCGCGTTTGGTGGCACACTTCAAGACCCAACCGGATGGCTGCTATTCGGAGTCTTGGCCGCTTGGCAATACCCGCACTTCATGGCGATCGCATGGCTGTACCGCCGGCAATACGCCGAAGCGGGGTTTTGCATGACAACCACCGTAGAACCCAAGGGTATTTCTGCTGGCCTACAAAGCGTGATCGGTTCATTGGCGGTCGCACTGTGCAGCTTGCCGCTGTGCTTTCCATCGCAATCCTTGTTGCCATCGGTCTTAGCCACTTTGGCGGTGATCGCGGCTACCTTCCCGATGTTTCGAGCCTCCGTTCGATTCTTGATCGAACGCAACGATGTGACCGCACGTCGGCTACTGCGATCATCGCTGCTCGTCCTCCCGGCCGTCCTGGCGGTTGTCACCACTCGAATGTTCTGGTGACCAATCCTTAAGTTGCGAGTATGATCCTGAAGCGATTTCGTTAGATCGACCTCGGCCCTGCTGGCGGTATAAGAATCGACAAGCCAAGCAGAGAGCCAGTTTTCGGACGGCGGTTCAACCGCGCCACGACAACGCGACAGACGCCAATAGATGGCAAGGCGATTTCGCAAGCGTTCCTTCATTCGCAAACGCCAGCGGCTCTGCTAAGCGACGCCACTTCCGACCGCAACCGTTCTCAGGTCACCTAAGTCTGAAAACTATCCAAATCCGCAAGTCGAAAACATCAACACCGACCCTACGCCCCCAGCAATACGCGTCGCCTTCGGGCAGCTCCGTCGGCTAGCAAACAGAAACGCGTCCGTTTTCGGATAGCCTCAGAGAAACACTGTAAGAGCAAACCCAAATGAAAACCGCCGGAAACATCGCCATAATCTTGGTACTCGGAATCGTTCTCGGTTTCATCGGCCGATCGATGCGAACGCCTGCCCCGTCCGGACCGGGCCCCGATGACATCGTCCACACCAACGAGGTCGCGCCGGGTGAAGAACCACTGGTCACCGATAGCACAGAAATCGCCAACGATGACATCGCTCGCCCGGCGCCGCAGACGACGCCGATCCCTGGCCTGCTGACAGAGTTTGAGCTGACCGAACGGAGTGGTGAAACCGTCCGCAGCGAAGACCTCAAAGGGCAACCGTATATCGTCAGCTTTTTCTTCACGACATGCCCGAGCATCTGCCCGCAACAAAACCAGAAGCTGAAGACGCTCGCCGACAAATACAAAGGCAAAGGCATCAAGTTCCTCGCGATTTCCGTAGACCCCGAAACAGACACTCCCGAAGTGCTTCGCGAATACGCGGCAAGATTCAATGCCGACGCCGACCAATGGCTCTTCTTAACAGGCGACCTGTTGTATATCCGCCGCATTGCCGGGGATATCTTCCAACAGCCGGTCAATAAAGGATTCCACACCGAGCGTTTTGTCCTCGTCGATGCTGAAGGGAACATCGAAGGCTTCTACAGTTGGCCCGAACCGAAGCAGATGGAAAAACTGGAACAAGCAATCGAAGAGATGATTTAAGATGTGGGAAACACTCGCGACAGGACTGCCACACTGCACCGCACTGCTGAATACCTCGGCAACGATCGTATTGGCGATGGCATTGGTGAACATCAAACGTGGCCGGGTCAAGGTCCACAAGAAATTAATGCTGATCGCATTGGGGATCAGCGCTGCCTTCCTAGCGCTTTACCTGCTTCACAAGGTCGCGTTGTTTCAGACGACTGGCGAACCCAACAAGCGATTCCCAACCGACGCCCCGCAATCAGCTCGCTACACCTATTTTGCGATCCTGGGCACACACTTAGTGCTCGCCATCTTCGTTCCCTTCTTGGCTTTACGAGCGGTCTATCTTGCTAAGAAAGGCCGCATCGTCGCGCACAAGAAACTCGTCCGCTGGGCCTATCCGATTTGGATGTATGTGTCGGTGACCGGTGTCCTGGTCTACCTCATGCTCTACCAGCTTTATCCGGCCTGACCGACAACAAGCCGTTATCAAGCCAACACTGCTCACGGCACATTTCCCATGCCCTCGGGAAGCCATGCCTCCCGGAAGCGAGCCCTTGGGAATCACAGAGAACGATTCGCAGCGACGTTTCCACGGGAAAAGAACCAGAACGCTAAGCGAGGATCAATTTCCGTTCGCTACTGAGCGTTCTTGGATCCGACGTAAGCCATTCGCAGCAAATGCAGAACTTCGTCGAACATTTTGTCTTCCTCGGTGTCGGTGTTGCCTTTCGTTTTCTCTTGCAACATCTCCAACGTATCGATGAAGTGCTTCGCCATCACCAAGTCGGTTGATTTCTCGTCTGTTGCCGGATTTGCCATCACACCGAGAGCAATCATCGCTTGGCTATAAAACGTACTGATCAGCATCGCAAGTGAAGCCGGTGGCAAGGCGCCTGTCGGATCATTCGCTTCGCTCACGGCGTCGTCTGCGGGCTGATTCTTTTCTTGTTCGACCTGAGATTTCCAATCGTCGTCGACAACCAGTTTGGGATCTTTACTTTCTTCTGACATTGCTTGAGAACGGAAGGTAGGGAAGTTAGGGATGAAGCAAACCGCTTCGGCCGCCTCACATTAGCGCTGGCTAATGGCTGGCTGATCACTTGATCGTCGCTCGCTCGCCCGATTGATGGCAGCTTCGACAAACCCGGCAAACAAGGGATGCGCCTTCAGTGGCTTGCTTTTAAATTCAGGGTGATATTGTACGGCGACGAACCATGGGTGGTCGGGTTGCTCGACAATTTCGACCAAGCTCCCATCAGGGCTGGTTCCTGATATCACCAAACCTGCATCCTGAAACACTTGTCGATAGGCATTGTTGAATTCGTAACGATGTCGATGACGCTCATCGACATCGTCAGCGCCGTAACACTGGTGCGCCTTACTTCCCGGACTCAGCACCGTCGGCTGGCTCCCCAAACGCATCGTCCCACCGAGCTGCGTCACGTTTTGCTGCTCATCGAGCAAGCAGATCACCGGGTCAGGCGTATCTTTGTCGAACTCACTGGAATGTGCCTTTTCGAGTCCACAGACGTGACGAGCAAATTCGATCACGGCGCATTGCATCCCCAGGCAAATCCCAAAGAACGGGATCCCACGCTGGCGTGCATAGCGGATTGACTGAACCTTGCCTTCCACCCCGCGTTCGCCAAAGCCACCGGGAATCAAAATGCCGTCGTAACCGGCCAGCAGTCGTTCGGCACCCTCACGCTCGATCTCGCTGCTTTGGATCCGCCCGATTCGAATTTGAGTCTGGTGGTGCATCCCGGCGTGATCGATTGATTCATAGATCGACTTGTAAGCGTCTTTATGTTCGGCATACTTTCCGACGACCGCGATGCTGACTTCGTGGCGAGGATTGCGTAGCCGATGAAGCAAATCGGTCCATGGACTGATATCGAGCGCTTTACTGGGGAGGTTCAACCGCTTGACAATCAGCTCATCGAGTTTGTTGTCGACCAACGAGATCGGGACTTCATAGATTGAAAAGTCCTTGTCCTTTTCTTCGATCACCGCCTCCGAAGGCACGTTACAGAACAAGGCAATTTTGTCACGCTCCTCTCGGCTGATCGAATGCTCGCACCGACAGACCAGAATGTCGGGCTGAATTCCGATCTCACGAAGCTGGCCGACGGAGTGCTGAGTCGGCTTGGTTTTCAATTCATCAGCCGCTTTCAGATAAGGCACCAAAGTCAGGTGCATATAAAGCACATTTTCGCGACCGACGTCTTGTGCGTACTGCCGGATCGCCTCCATGAACGGCAAGCTTTCGATATCGCCCACCGTACCGCCAATTTCGGTAATCACCACGTCAACGTCTTCACCGGCCATGCGGGCAATGACCGACTTGATTTCATTGGTGATGTGCGGGATGACCTGAACGGTTTTCCCCAAGAAACGGCCTTTGCGTTCCTTTTCAATCACCGACAGATAGATCTGACCGGTGGTGTAGTTGCAATCTCGTGTCAGGACGCTGCTGGTGAAGCGTTCGTAGTGCCCTAGATCAAGATCCGTCTCACTGCCGTCATCGAGCACATAGACTTCCCCGTGTTGATAGGGGCTCATGGTACCCGGATCGACGTTAATGTACGGATCCAGTTTCTGCATCCGGACTCGCAATCCACGCGATTCCAAAAGCATTGCAAGGGAGGCACTCGTCAGGCCTTTTCCGAGCGAGGACACGACCCCGCCGGTTACAAAGATGTGTTTCGTCATGGACGCGGATCATACCGCGCCAGCAGCAAACGTGAAGGTGTTCGACACCGCCATTGCTATCTTTCGGCTCAGGAACTCCTGCCACACCACCGACGCGGTAATGCCACCCGTTAACAACCCCGCTTCGGTAGCTCAGGCCACTCAATCCCCTTGGCGTCCCTTCACAATTCGGACTGACTGCGCGATCAGGCCTGCCGGGCCCGAAAGGCCGCCAAGTCAGCAGGCGTGTCGATGCCGGAAGCGGCTGGACCGACGACGGCGACGACCACCTTCTTCCCCGCCTCGATCGCCCGCAATTGCTCCAGCTTTTCGACCCGCTCTAGATAACTTTGCGGAGCTGATGCGAACCAACGAAGAAAGTCAGGGCGGTAAGCGTAAAGCCCCAGGTGGTGCCAGTACGTCGCCGGAACTTGCTGAAGTCGATCGACCGGATCACCGTCACGATCAAACGGGACGCACGCCCGACTGAAGTACACTGCCCTGCCCTTCACTGCACTGCTTTGCCCCGCACCGCTTCCTTGAGCCGCCGCCAATTCTGCAGGCTGCCCCATCACGACTTTTACGATCCCCGGATCAGTGAGCGCCGCAGGATCAATAATCGGGGTCGCCGCCGTGCCAAGATCCGCTTCACTGTCGTCACTGAGGGTCATCGCGACGGCATCAATTGAGTCCGGATCGATCTCCGGCTCATCGCTTTGAACGTTCACCAACACGTCCACGCCGGGAAGCTGTGCGGCAACATGGGCGACTCGGTCGGTCCCGCTCGCACAATCGGCCGGTGTCATCACCCAACGGCCCCCAAATGATTCAACCTCGTCGGCCAAACGCGGATGATCAACGGCAACGATGACTCCCTGCTGAGCCACCTTGGCCCGGCTCGCCGATTCGTAGGTGTATTGCAGCACCGTTTTCCCGTTCACCCGTTGCAGCAATTTCTCGCTCAAACGCGAAGATGCCAGCCGAGCTGGAAGCACAATTTGGAATCTGGTCATCGACAAAACGACAAACGCGGATGGGGGGCGAAGAAACGGGCCAATTACGTTGACATTCGCACAGTGGCGGTCTACTCTGGCGGATTATCGCAATTGGTCGAGAGATGACCAATCTATCGATTGAACTACCTGCATCGGAACCTTATTGGAAGCCCTCTTGAAATGAAATGTCTGCTAACCCCAATCTTTGCGATTACCTGCTGCCTGACACTGATGGGGCAACTTCGCGCTGAAACGGTCGTTGACTTTGAAGAGCTCAATGGTTTTGACGCCATGTTGCCCATTGCCGGCAGCACCCAGTTTTACGGCAGCGGCCACGTGTTTAATGGTTATGGCCAGGATGCCCCGATCGGATCGTTCAGCAGCCAGGGCGTCTCTTTCGAAACTGCCCCTTACGGACCTGGGTTTTCTTACTCTCGATTCAGCAACAGCTACATCCCCGGCTTTCTGAATCAGTTTTCTGCGTTGCCCGGAGGCGGCTCCGACGGAGCCGGTGGGACGATGGTTGGCGGAACGTATGGAATGGTTTACACCGGGGCCTCGACCACCAGCACCGGCGAATCAACCTCGTCCGCTTCGCTGTCGTTCGATGCTCCAGTCGATCTGATCTCCATCGATATCACCAATGCCACGTACGCGGCACTTTACTTTCGTGATGGCCTTGACGGGTTGGGGCTCGAACCCGATTCGGCCCACCAGTTTTCCACCGGTGACTACCTGTCGCTGACATTGACTGGATTTGATGACCAGGGTGGTGTGTCTGGTAGCACCACGATCGATCTTGCTCGCTTCGAAGGCAGCATTTTCGATACCGATGATTACATCGAGGGCTGGGAGACGGTCGACTTGAGTGGCTTCGGCAGCACGTCCTCGCTGGCATTCTCGATCGAATCGAGTGACTTCGATCCCCAATGGGGACTCAACATCCCAGCTTATGCCGCGATCGACAATCTACGTTTCGTCACGGCCGTGCCCGAGCCGTCTTCGTTTGCCTTGTTGACGATGGCGCTGTCGGCATTTGCGATTCGCCGCCGCCGATAGAACTCTGCCTGGACCAGATGCCGCTATCAGGTTTCGGCGAGCAATTGCTCGACTGTTTTTCGCAGCAGCGGCTCGCCGCCAAAGTCAATGCCTAGCGATTGCAGCTTACCGGTGACGATCGCGTTCTTTGCAACCTTTTCGGGACCTTCGATTGTCGCCGAACTTCCCGAAATTTCCCTTGCGATCGATGCGACTTGAAAGTCGCTGATCATCCGGTCACAACAGTTAAACGTCTCGCCACTGATGGCCGCATCATCGAGTTCGCCGGTGACGTTCATCAGCAGATGACAGGCCTTGGCGACGTCTTGGGCATGAACGCTCTTGCTGCCACCGGTTGCGGTGACCGCCTGTCCCGCGGCAACGGATTGAATGAGGTCGAACCATTTCGAATGTTTGACCGGGTCGGCGACACCATAAATAGCAGTCGGTCGGACACTGACACAGCACATCTCACTCGACTTGCCGTAGTGGTGCACCAAGGTTTCGACGGACGCTTTATAGGCACCGTAAAGCGTGTTGGGACGAAGCGGATGGGTTTCGTCAAGCTTAAAGTGGGGGAGCACGTCGTCGTGAACCGCCCCCGAGGAAACGAATACGAATCGCTTCACACCGGCTTGGTGGGCGGCTTCTAGTAACTGCAACGAGCCGGTCGCATTCCGCTGCCAATATTCAACGGGATCGTCTGCGGCATCCATCATCGACTCGCCCGTCCGATGCAGACCACTATGGATCACCGCGTCGACGCCCTCGACTAAGGCTTTCGTCGCCTGAGCATCACCGAGTTGTCCCGTAATCCAGAGCACAGGCCAGCGTTTGACGGGAGGTTTTTCGCCGCGATGCCACGCCTGCACGTCGTGAGTCTTGGCAAGTTCTCGGATCAGGTAGCGACCAAGAAACCCAGTCGCTCCGGTCAACGCAATTCGCATATTTCTATTGGGGCAGGTCGTACTTCGAGTCAATCTCAGCCAACGAAAAGGCCGTACCGAACGGTCCTCTCATCCGCAACACACTGTCTTCAGCAATGTATTCGGCCGCCAAGGTGGCGGTACATGACACCAGTATCGAAATGCACCTTACGCGATCCAATCAGTCACAGCCAATAAAAAAAGCCGCCTCGACCGGCTGGAAAGGTCGAGGCGGCTTTTTCGACTGAATCGAACGCGAGCAAATTTGTGCCCGCCTAATTGGCCATCGCTCCTGCGATCGCCGCCCCCGATTTATCGAAGCTCTTCTGAGTCTCTGTGGTCAATGCCGCTACCGAGCCGATGCAGACCGCGACGATCAGGGCCAACATCACCGCGTATTCAACCGCGGTAGTGCCGTCCTCGTCTCGCAGCAGCGAGAGCATGGAGCAAACGAGTTGTGGAGATTTCATATGGAATATGCTTTTTTGAGTCATTTTCGCTGGGAAATGGGCGCAGCCAATGAAACATAGACCACCAATCTGCGTAAACCGAACGGGGAGCGAGAGCAATCCGGGGGTGTATTAAAGAACAGGGGGCCCAACACCGGTTCGAAGCGGTTGTGCCGGTTGTTCAAAGTTTTCCCCGGACAGTTTGAGTGGATCACTGCGATCTGCGACGCCACATCGCCCCCCGGGCGTTCCCAACGAATCGTGGGACCGTTGCCCGCTGCGGCCGTCAGACTTAACCTGTTGCGATGCAGCGATTGCGACTCCCTTTTTTTCATCTCATCGATTGGCCTGATGTTCGGACCTGTATTTAATCGAGAAGCCATTGTCCTCCCCAAGCGATCGAAGACCTACCTGGCACGCGGATTGTATGTTTTGGCGATGTTCGGGCTGATCTGTACCGGATATTTGGTGCTCGACGGTTCTCGATCGCTGTCAACGGTGTCCGATTCGGCTCGGTTTGGCGGCTGGATGTTTTCGCTGCTCTCTCCGCTGCAGCTATTGGTCTTGTCCGCGTTGGCCGCGGTGGGCTCGGCGTCAAGCGTTGCCCAAGAAAAGGACCGCCGAACTCTGATTCTGCTTCTGATGACTCGGCTGAGTGGATTTGAGGTGGTGGTCGGCAAGCTGACCGCTACGCTGCTCGGACCGCTCTCGCTACTGCTGGCCGCGTTGCCGCTGTTCCTGGTTCTCCCGCTACTCGGAGGCGTCTCTCCGATTCAAGTGCTTTCGGTATTCGTTGTCACACTGGCATCGGTGGTTTTTGCCGGAAGTGTCGGTACCGTCGTTGGTCTGTGGCGTGAGAAAACATTTCAGGCGATCGCATTAACGGTTTTAATCTTGTTGATGCTGATCGGAATCGGCGAAATCACGGTGGCCACGCTGCAACTTCCCCAGGCATACGCGTTGGCGATCAGTCCGATTCGCGCACTAGCCGCGGCCGCGTCACCACTGGCCAGCCTATCGCCGGAGACATCACTTGGCGTCTCGCTTTTCAGTTTGTTGGCGGTTATCGCGACGGTCACCGTGTTGACGGTCGGCGTGCTACGTGTACGAATTTGGAACCCATCGCGTGAAGTAAGATTGAAAACGCCGGAGCCGGAGACGAGCGAAGAGGCGGAAGCACAACAATCGCCGAGCAGTTGGAAAGTCCGTCAGCCGCGACAGGTCTGGAGCAACCCAATCCTTTGGCGAGAGGTGC
This sequence comes from Roseiconus lacunae, assembly GCF_008312935.1. Taxonomy (NCBI): domain Bacteria; kingdom Pseudomonadati; phylum Planctomycetota; class Planctomycetia; order Pirellulales; family Pirellulaceae; genus Roseiconus; species Roseiconus lacunae. The sequence goes on from NZ_VSZO01000012.1 coordinate 248,141, forward strand.
GAACGTGGGCTTACGGCCGCAAAGTAGTCATTATCCGCGTTGCCTTTGCACTTCTGTTCTTGCTCGGCACCGCAGTCATCTATGGCCAAATCCGAGACGGCAGTGCGTTCGAGCCAGCGGCGCGGATCGGAAGGTCATTACCCGCGGCGACCCTCCCGGTCGCCGCGATTGGTGTCATCAGCTTGGTCTTGGTCAACGCGTTGGCCGTGAATTCGATTACCGGCGAACGCGATGGCCTGGCGCTCGACTTGTTACTGGTCACCGACCTGAGTCCGCGCGAGTTCGTCTTTGGCAAATTGCTCGGCGTCTTTTTCGTGGGAAAAGAATTGATCTTGTTACCGATTTTGCTGATGCTCTTCTTGGCTTACCAAGGAGTGATGACGGTGGAAAATACCGTTTATGCGGTGCTCGGCGCGATCGTGTTGTATTTGTTTGTAACGATGCTCGGGATTCACTCGGGAATGAATTATGTGGCCGGTCGAACGGCTACCTTGGCCAGCTTGGGCACGGTGTTCTTTCTCTGCGTTGGCGTCGCGATCTGCATGACGATCATGGTTAGTTTTCGTGGCGCATTTCAATTACAACTGGCGCCGTTCTTAGTCATGATCCTCGGCGGTGGCGCCGCGTTGTTCGCGTCGCTCGGTTGGCGAAACCCATCGAGCGCCATCTTCTTGGCGTCGTTCACGCTACCTCTCATCACGTTTTATTCGATCACCCAATTCTTGCTTCAAACCGATCACCTGTTTGTGTTCTTTTCAATGGCGGTCGGTTATGGCTTCACGATCGCGGCACTGATGATTCCGGCCTTAAGCGAATTTGACGTTTCGCTTGAACGTGATCGCGGGGCCGAAGGGAACGGTTGATTGAGTATCCTTTCGCCGTATGCCGGTTGGCTGTTGCCGATGGCGATCCTTATCGTGCTCAGCGCTCTGTTTAGCGGGAGCGAAGCGGCACTGTTTTCGCTCGGTGCCCGCGATCGAAGGCGGTTGCGTCGAGGCGGGGTCGGTGGTCGAATCGCACATCGCCTGCTCGATGATTCCGAGCACCTACTCTCAGCGATTCTGTTTTGGAATCTGCTGATCAACATGACCTACTTTGCGATCGCGTCGATCGTCGCGGGAAAGTTAGAATCGGATCCCGATGCCGGCACCAGTGTTGCCGCCGTATTCACCGTGATCAGTCTATTGGTCATCATTTTTTTCAGCGAGATGCTCCCCAAAAGCATCGCCGTTCTCGCGCCGGCACGAGCATCGATTTTGTTGGCACCTCCGATGGGCGTGGCCGTCAATGTGCTCCGCCATGTCTTGCCAATCGTCAAGACATCCAATTTATTGGCCGGACGTCTTTTATGGCCCTCGTTCCAGCCAGAGACAGAAATTGATCTGGCGGATATCGAACGGGCGGTGGAACTGGGAACCGACGACGCGGCGTTACTTAAACGTGAACGCGTCGCACTGCGTAGCCTGGTCGAGATCGCCGACATGCGGGCGAGCGAATTGATGCGTCCTCGCAGCAAACTAAAACTGGTCGCACCGCCGCTCGATCGCACACTGACATTCGAAGGTCCGATCCCGGGTGGCTATGTCATCGTCACCGACGAAGATGGTGACCGGATGGTCGGAACACTCGCCGTTCGTTTGCTTCGGCCCAGCCACATGGATCACTTCGACCAATACGTCGAACCGGTGATCTATATCCCGTGGTCCGCACCGGTCGCGCGGGTCTTAAACCAACTTAATGAACAAGACATCAGCGTCGCAGTCGTTGTCGACGAGTATGGCGACGGCATTGGAGTGCTCTCGATCGACCGAATCTTTCGGCGGATGCTGGCTCCACAGCACGACCAATCAGACGAGGCAGTGGTCTCACTTGCGATCGAAGTCTGCTCGCCCGATCGTTGCCGTGTCGCTGGCAGCGTCTCGCTTCGTCAATTTGCCAAGCACCTCGGTGTCGAAGCCCCCGAAGGTTCCGTCGTGACCGTCGCCGGATTCATCCAACGTCATAACGAGCGTTTGCCGCGATTGGGGGACGAAGCGATCTTAGGAAATCATCGCTTGACCGTTATCGAGCAAGACGACGAAACGATGCGTATCGAAGCGCAACGGATCATCCTCGCCGATGAGAATCTAGGTGAAGGAGACGGCATCTGATGATCTTGATCGGCATCGCCATCTTCATGTTAGGTCTCGTCCTAAGCGCTTTTTTTAGCGGCAGTGAAACCGGTTTGTACCGCGTCAGCCGGACACGATTGGTCCTCGATGCGCTCGACGGATCTCCTCCAGCTCGGGCGATGATTTGGTTGATCAATCGGCCGACGATTTTTGTCGCGACAGCCCTCGTCGGAAACAATCTCGCTAACTTTTTGACCAGTTTTGCGATCGTGCTTCTGGTGAGCACCATGTTCGGAGCTTCTTCGACGGCCGAGCTAATCGGCCCGATGCTGATGACCCCAATCGTGTTCGTGTTCGGAGAACTGTTGCCGAAGTACTGGTTCTTCCAAGCGCCGTATCGATTACTGAATCTTGTGAGTCCGTTAATCCTTATCGCCACCGTGCTGTTTTTGCCGGTATCGCTGGTCCTGGCCGGTCTCTCAATCCTGCTCAGCTGGGTAACCGGTCAAACCCCGTTTCGACTTCGCCTGGCCATGGCACGAGGCGAATTCATGCAGGTCTTACGTGCCGGTGAAGAGGCCGGCGTACTACACTCCGGCCAACGCTCCCTTGTCGAGCAGTTGTTTGAAGTTGGAAACCAACGGGCAATCTCGTTCGCGGTTCCACTCGACCGCTTGGCAACGGTGGACATGCCGCTAAGCGAAGAAGAAGCAAACCGTGCCCGGCGACAAAATCATCCGATCGTGTTGGTTCAAGACGGAACACGCATCGTCGGCTACGTTCGCTATTCAGAATTGGCGACCGCCGGAGCGAACGCGGAAGTGCGACCGGTGATCCGTGACTCCGTGCAAAGCCGTCACTTGAAGGTGCTGCTACGGTTGTACGATGCCGCGAGCGAAGTGGCGTTGCTTTGCGATGAAAACGACGACACGCAATCGGTCGTCACGAGACGTCAACTGTTGCAGCCGATGATCAAGTCTTGATCAGACGCAACGAACAGCTCCCTTCGCTAGGAAACGTCGTCTTTGCGATAACCGAGCTGAGAAATGACGTGCAACATTTCATCGCACGTGATGTAGCGACGATGATGCTGCATCTTGTACTGGTCAATGGCCAACGCTAGTTCGCGTCCTGCCTCGGAGAGCCCTTCGTGCGAACTACCGAATTGCCGACGCTCTCCCGCACCGCGTGATCCGCCTTGCTTCCTTCGTTCGACAAAACCACTCTTTTGATTCGGCACGGAAGCTGACGGCGATGAAGTGGAACTGAGGGGATGAGATGTCACCAGGTCGGGTGTTTGCAGCGACTCGGTATCTGAGAACGACATGAAAAGGTCCCATGATTTGAAGGAACGTGACTGCCACATTGATGCGGTTGACGAACAGATCAAACATTCATTCCAGCCGCATCGGCCTACACAGTTCGTCACCCAAGCCTAGGTTATGGGGTTGGTCGATGCCCTGAGAAGCGGGAGAAAACACTCGAGACCGACCGAAGGAAAACCCGCATGTATCAGTCATATCCGACCGCGACGGCATTCTGCCTGCCGACTATTCGCTTCATTCGTTATCACCGGTCAAATCATCCCCCCCACGATCGCAAACCGGCGTCGCACGACGTCGCAAAAAGAAGGGCGGGAATCGATGACAACCACCGGACAAATGTTCGGTTGCCGCCGCACCGGCATTGCAAGTCGGTCTTGCAACTCTAACGTAGCTCACGCCCCTGTGAGGCTTTCCTGGCGGCCAATTGTTCCGGGGTCAAGAGAAAGTTTGACCAGCCACTTTCGATCACCAGCGTTTCGTCGAGACGCATCGCCTCGGCAATCTCTTCGCTCGCGCGAACCGAATCACCCTGTTCAAGTTTGATAGCGGCAATCTGCAAACACGGCTCCGCCATCTCCGGGGCCTGTAACTTGGCTTTAACAAAATGCTTGATCGCAAGTTCGGGACGATCAAGATTTTTCATTGCGAGCCCGCGCAACATGTGCACGCGAATCGGCAGTGAAGCGAGTGCGCTTTCATCTTCGGCCCGATCCAAGGTTGCCAGCACGCGGTCGTAACGTTCTTTCGCTAGGTAAATCTCTGCAACTCGCATCTTTACATCGACGATGTCGGGTTGCAGTGCTAAGGCGCGATGATAGGACGCGAGCGCCTCTTGAGACCGATCGCGGGCAACCAAACAGTCACCACTCAGAACCCAAGTATCCGCACTATCACGCTGTGATATCAGTGCGGTCTTCGCTTGGCTTTCCGCATCGTCAAGTCGCCCAACGTCTAAATACATTTGGCCCAAACGTACGACCAAACGTGGATCTTGCTCGCTGAGCTTAACGGCCGTTTCCATGTGTCTGATCGCCGCGTCTTTTTGGTCGCGGTTCCAATAAGCTTCCGATAGCCCTCGGTGCGCGCGATCGTCGGTCTTGCACAACACCAATGCCTCTTGAAACAGATGCTCGGCTTGGTCCCATTGCCCCTGCCGCATAAATTCCAAGCCGCTACGAGACAAACGGCGGGCACCGAGCGTCTCACCGTTGTTACCGATCTTACTTCGAATCGTCCGGCAGCCGCCCAGCGGCACCAGCAACAGCAGCATCCCGAACACGCTCGCGCATCGCCATCGCGAACGTTCAAACGTCCTGCGAAAAGCATGCTGCCGAACGCTTTGATCCATGGCGAGTGCTTCGTATCAATTGGGAAATCGAATTGGGCCCATCAGCCGACGCTTGTGGTTCACGGCGATGGCAGCGCAACCGTGGTGAACGCCTCGCGGCCAATCCTCAAGTCAAAAATTGGCATCACCGCGTCAAATTCGATGAACGAGTGTGTCTTCAAACCCGACCGCCATCCTTTCGCCCAGAGAGGGCCTTCATTGGTCGCGGACTTGCTGACAAAATAACCGTCTAGCAACACTTCGCGATCGACCGCAAGAGGTTGTTTTAAGTTCCTTCCCCCCTGCACCGCCCGCTTTGTTATGCCTTCCCAATTTGACGGTTTTGGAATCCGATTTTTGTATCCTGAAAATTGGGAAGTCGTCCAACGCGACGAAGACGAGGGTGACCAGGGCGTCACTTTGGATTTCCCCGGCGCCGGATTCCTCTCGATCGAACGTACCCAAGCAGATCGTTCGGATCACCTGATCGAAGGGATCATCGATGCGATCGAAGCAGAATACGAACAGGTCGAGCGTGATGAAACGTCGATGGAGATCCTACCAACAAACACGCCGGTGACGGACCTGCGGTTTTACTACTTGGACCTCATGATTGTCAGCCGCCTGCTCGTGCTCGATCATCTTTTTGATTCGCAGGGCGACGACGTTCTCGTTGTCCAACTGCAAGCCGAAAGCCGGGACTTTGATAAAAACGAACCGATCCTGTCAGCGATTTTGAAACAGATCCTCGATTCCGCGATCGAGACCTCGTAATCAGACGAGATCTTGCTTGCGTTTTTTTCGCCGACTGCGTGAACACTCGCGGCAGATGCCCTGAATAATCATTCGGTGACTTTCGACACGAAAACCGTGCAATGCGGCAACCGAATCTCGAATCGCGATTAATTCATCGCTTTGAAATTCCAGCAGTTTGCGACATCGAGTGCAGTACAGGTGATCGTGCTGCGGGTAGCCATAGTCATGGTCGTACACCGTCCGCCCGTCGAGCTGAAAACAATTCAGCAGTCCCGCATCGACACATTCACGCAAGGTCCGATAGACCGTTGCCGTGCTGACGTAGTTTTGCTCACCACGGCGCGGCAATCGCTCAATCAATTCTTCGGCGTCAAAGTGATCGTGCTGGCTGAACACCTGATCGATCAGAAACTTCCGCTGATTGGTCTGGCGCAATCCTCGCGACTGCAGGTACTCGCTGAACCGTTCCTGCGGAGAAAGTGAGACCTGGAGCGGTTCCACCTTGGTCGTCACGGAATCGCCTAGGGTCTCGTCGGACATCGTTGACGTGTCGGGCAATAAAGCTGATTAAAAGAAATAGTTACGGTAGTCTACACGCCGAGCAAATTTCTGTCGCCCGGTCCCGATATTTTGGGGAACTCACACGAAGTGAAAGCTCGTGTCACGCAAGGTAAAATCGACACCTCGACCTGGCCCTTGAATTTTTTTAGATCCAGCATCAGCCCGATCGCGTGCGATAGGGGTGTGGCCACACAAGCTGCTGTGACAAGTCGTCCGCCACCAAAACGAAACCGCACGCCGGTCGGCGTGCGGTCGTTAATTTTCCAAGCATTGGTGTGATCGGGGCCATTCCATTAACGCGGGTCCGGCCCGTGGGGCCGACCGACCAGGCGTCACAAAGAATGCCTGGCTCGCTCTTAAGTTGGACCGCATCGCTTTTGCCACAGTTCAGCCGCGACAAATGGGACGAACGCTCCTCGCCGGATCGATCACACACGAATCTGTCTTTGTGACAGCACCCTAGCCAAGGAGATCGAGGAACCGATCGAGGGCCGCATCCATTTTTTCAGGGGTGTCGTAGGCACCATCTGCAATTTGTCGACGAATGTCCGCCACTCGATCAAATCGGATGCCTTCGCCGGCAACCGCCGATTGGCCTTCGATTCGATTGGCGGCCGTTGCCGATGAACTGAGGTCCAGTTGATCAACTGGGCCTCGGCTGGCAGCTTGATCGGTGGCACGGGTAGATTCGTTGCCCGCGACCTGGCCGGTGGCTTGGACGCTGGACGTAGATTGAGTGGTGCTAACCCGAAAGGGGCCGTAGATTTGCATCTGAGCTTTGCTCCGGTGACGATGGGAGGATTATGCCGATTCCGATGACCGTCAACGGTAACGCATCGTGCATCGGTCGGCGTAGTGAGCGACGGGGGCCGGATTTGATAGCTATCGACAGGTGTAAATGGCCTTCAAATCGTTTCCGCGTCGGCCAAGAGCGCCGCGATCCATGTCCCAGGATGCAATCCATTCAGCTTTAAAGAGACTCTTGCTAGCGCAAAGCAAGCGGAAACAGTTTTAGTACTCGGCAGGACCGAGGGATCAACCTGAGTCTTTTATCAAACTTTCGGCGCGCATCCTGAGGACGTCGAAAGCGACCTTAGCAAACCGCCACGTTGCATTTCAAGCTGAATCTGAAACCCTTTTTCGAAAAGAACTTTTCCCGGTTCAGGTCACTTATTGCCACAGCCGTAACACGCTGACCAAATCATGATGTTGGTCCGTCCAGAGGGGTGCATGACGAAGCTGTTCGGCGCTGGCACTGGTGGCACCGGCAAGCCCGGGGGCTTGGAAAATGGAGTGTCCTTGGCGGGCAAGTATCATCCACGTCGAATGAGTCGTCCCGATCGAATCATCCCCAATGCCTTCAAACATTCGACTCTCGAGTCCTGCGTCGTCGCCGAGGCGATGGACCAGTGGCGAAAGTTCCAAATGATTGTTGGACGTATGGATAACCAAGACACCTTCGTCGGCCAATCGTTGTTTGTAAAGCCGCATCGATTCGCGAGTCAGCAGGTGTGCGGGGATGGCATCGCTGCTGAAGGCGTCGAGCACCAAGAGATCGAATCGCTTGTCGGTCAAACGCTCGAGAACCAATCGCCCGTCGCCGAGATGCCGTTCGAGTTGACTAGGACAATCTCGCATGAACGTAAAGTGGCGATCGGCAATCTCGATGACCGCCGGGTTGATCTCGATCAAATCGAAACGATCGTTCGGACGCCCATAGGTCGTCAACACCCCACACCCCAGTCCGACCACTGCGATCTCTAGCGCCGGGCGTTCTTGTTGCATAGCCTCGATCACATGACCGACACCGCTTTCATAACCGTAGTATGTCGTCGGCTGTGATTGATGCGGTTCATGCCGCTGCATCCCATGGAGCGTGCTGCCGTGGACGAGACAGATGCCGATCGGCTTTTCACGAACGGTCAACACGCCGAAGAAGTTGCGTTGCGAAGCAATCGTGCGATGCTTGGAAACAAACGCCATCGTGATGATGGGAGTCACCATTACCAGCAGCGCCCCGTACTTCAGTCGTGACGCGGCCGCCCAATCATAGTCCGGCCTCCGCCAACCGCGACAGGCAAAGAACAGCAGAAAGGTTAGTGCGGTGACCAAAGCGACGAAGAACGGTAGCTCGGCATGATTGTTCAACAGCAACGGACAGACGATCGCAACGATGATTCCCCCGAGTGCTCCTCCTGCCGACAGAAGCGCGTAATACAGCGTCAAATGATTCGTCGACGGTTTCAATCGAGCGACTTCGCCATGGCACAGTAAGCAAGCGCCGAACAACATCACCATGTAGCAGCTCGCTTCGGCAATCAGCTGGATGCTGCCAGGCAACATCGCTTTACCTTGAATCAATGCCAACGCCGCCAAAGTGACCGAGGCGATCGGCTTTGGTCGATACCACTGGGGCGAATCGAAACAAACGATGAAGCTGGCCAAATACAAACTCAGTGGCAACACCCACAAGAAAGGCACAACCGCGATGTCCTGGCAAACATGATTGGTAACCACCAACAACATCACGCTGGCAAGTGCGGGTAACGCAACCCAAACGCCCATCTGTAGTCGCGTGACGGGCGATGAAGGGATATCGGATTCAACCGCATTTGCTTCTCGCGATGGCCCACGTGAACGCATTCGTAGTAAACTCGCCGCGACGTAACCTTGAATCAGAACAAATCCTAAAAACAGCATCGACCACAGCGTCGACTGGTCGGAAACCGACAATACCGGCTCGAACAAAAACGGATAACTGAGCAGCGCAAATAGCGACCCAGCATTCGACAACGCGTACAAGCGATAAACACGCTCGCTGCTGTCTTGTAAACTGAGCCATGCCTGAATCAACGGTCCGGTGCTAGAAAGCACAAAGTACGGCAACCCCACATGTCGCGCTAACATCAATAGCAAGTAAAACGTGGGTGATTCGGTGCCGCTTGGTTTCCACGCATCGCTCGGTTCGATCGGGACCATCAGCGCCGCAACACAAAGAAGCGTCAGGTGAATGACGGCCTGCCAAACCGGCGAACACCACGTTCGCAGCACATGGGCATACAAGTAACCGCCGAATAGCAACACTTGAAAGAACAGCATGCATGTGGTCCATACCGCCGGCGTACCGCCGAACCATGGCAACACACACTTGCTGATGATTGGCTGGACCTGGAAGACCAAAAATGCCCCCAGTAACGTCGTCGCCGCAAACCACAACAACGATCGTCCCCGAGGCGAGTCGACGATGCCGACATCATCGGGATGATCTCCATCGATCGACGAACATTCCGATTGCGACGATACCGTGGCTTGAAGCGATGGAGTAGCTTGAAGCGATTCGGGGGCAGACATGTACGGTGACGATCCCACGTGTGAGTCAACGAGACACAACCGCCATACATTGGAAATCTGAGCGATCCAATGATACGGTGGCGGCAGAATGAACGTGGAAGCGTAGGTTTCAAAAAACGCTTGATCAAATGAAACGCGGTGACGATCTATTGATCGACTATGATCGACCGCGAAGGCGTCTGACGAACCGTGAAAGCGATTGCAACTGCGGCAAAATCAAACCGGTCAATGTGCTTCCGCAGCGGTCCAGGCCGACAATCAAATGCTGGAACGTCAACCGATCTTCGTAGAGAGTGTTGAGTAGTTCGTTGTCCGGGTCGCCACAGGAATCACAGAGTTCGATTCCGCTTTCGTGCATCCGCTCGACGTTGTATCGTTCCAACAACGTTCCGGGCGAATACTCCGCGTAGCGTTCGTCGAAAGCGGTTTTATAGCAGGCGACGTGACCATTCGACCTCACGTCGACCAACATCGCGATCGGCACGGAGTTGACGGTCAAACGTGACAAATCGAGTTTTTGGGAATCGATCAGTCGACCGACGACGTCGACGAAAAAGCGAAACGTTTCGTCTTCGGATGCGAAGGCTGTCGACGCGTTCCCCTTCCACCCCGAAGCTTCGATATCCAGAAAGGTTTCCATCCACTCCCGAGCCTGGAAATCCGATTGAGCGGTTTCAAAACTGATTTCGCCGAGTGATTCGAGTCCTCGAAGGGCACGGCTAAGTTTCTTGCGACGATTTTTGGACAACACGCGAGGAAAGTAGTCTTCGGCGGTGCCTTGGGGACGTAAAGCGGCACGTTGAAATCGGTCACGTCGAAACACATTCAGTGACCCGCGTCTCGCGGCTTCAAACAAGGCCAGATCAAACGCTGGCTCGCCGGAAACGGTGTTGAAATCCAACATCCGGTGACCAACATCGCGCAGCGTCTGCAAAATTCCTTCCAAGACCTCCACGACGCATTCCGCATCGATTAGCGGCGTCGAATCAAACGCTACTTCCGGTCGCCACGCTTGCGCAATGCGTAAAGGAATCGGCCCCAACGACTTTGTCACGATCGGAAGCAATCCAACCAAACGGTCGTTTCGCTCGGCGACGAGAACTTGGACCGCACCGTCATCAAGCGTTCTGAGAGCCGCCAACAAGAACTCCGGCTCGTAACACGGATTAGACCACGAACAATGATTCACCAACGATTCCCATCGCGGCAATAGCGTCAGTAGTTCGTGATTGGATGCGAAGCGAAACTGCAGCCCGACGCCTGGTGTTGTCGACGCGATGGGCGGCGGCAGTGGACGGGCGACAGACATCGATCAAGGGCACTCGTGGGGGAAGCGACGAAGGGAAAACCGACGAATCAGTTCAACCGTAGGTCGCGAAACCCACCCTGACGAAACAATTTGCCGATCGGAGCGAAATGCGACGCGAACGCCGAGGCCGACCGTAACCTCAAACCGCACCGCCACGGATCAGCAGGTGCCCCACTTAGAGCACATTCCCAGCTCAGCGGCACGGCCTTAGCAGCCGCTGTTAATCACGTATCAACCGCCGCCGGATCGATCGTCTAGAAGCTCACCGCATGCCACGAGATGACTAAACGGCGTTCGCCATTGCAGCCAATTGAACCGTCGCCCTGCCCTGCTCTTTTTCCAGGTACGCACGTCCAAATTTGACGTTAACGTGATCCCAAGGCAGCTTGTCCATCATCTCGTAGTTCTCGTGGACTTGGCGTTCGATATCAATACCGGCATCGTTGATCGCGGTCCACCAGCGTTCCGGATCAAGGTATTCGGTCCAGCCGTCCATTCGAGCACCGCGTTCCCATGCCATTCGAATCGCATGGCCGGTACGTCGGTCACCACGGCTGAGCACACCTTCGAGCAAACTGGTTTCGATGTTGTGGCATTTGACATTCACGCTGCGAATCTTGCGTCGATTCCACAGATACTTATGGGCCCATTTGAAGTACTCGCGGTGTCGCATCCCGTTCCATTGATAAGGCGTATGAGCCTTAGGGACAAAGTTCGAAACGCTGGCAGTCACACGTGCGTAACGACCGCGAACTTCTTTGCCGACCGTGGCGATCGTTTCGGCAAGGTCAACGATCCCATCCAGGTCGACTTCGCGTTCGCCAGGAAGCCCACACATGAAATACAGCTTGACGCTATCGAATCCGTTTTGAAACGCATTGCGACAACCTTCGATCAAGTCACTGTTTTTGATCTTCTTGCGAATCTGTTCTCGCATGTCGTCACGCGCGACCTCGGGTGCGAGCGTCAGCGAACTTCGTCGATCGGTTCCGATCAGTTGCGGCAACGATCGCAGTTGATCATTCACGCGCAAACTGGGCACGCTAATGTTGACCCCCAAGGGTTTAAAAACCTCATGCAATCGTTTGACCAGCGGTTCGAAGTGCGGATAGTCGCTGCTGGAAAGCGACAGGATGCTGATTTCATTGTGCCCGGTATTGAGGTAACTTTCCCAAGCGGCATCGACGATCGTTTCGACTTCGCGAATTCGTAGCGGGCGTTTGATCACGGTACTTTGACAGAACCGGCACAAGTGGGGACAGCCGCGCATGATCTCGATCGCGATTCGATCATGAACACAATCGATATACGGAACGATCGGCGAGGTCGGTAGCGGGATGCCATCAAGGTCCTTAATCACACTCGGTGCGATCGTGGCAGGAACGTCATCACGCGTTGGCTTCAGCCCCGCGATCCGTCCGTTGGCGTATGTGGGTTGATAGAAACGTGGGACGTAAGCATATTCCAGCGTCTTAGCGACTTCGGCGAGCGCATCCTCACGTTGCCGGCGTCCGGCTTCGCCATCGGCGAACGAACCATCCTCGCGGCGACAACGATTCTTTAACTTTAACCACAGATCACAAATCACCGGCAGGGCGGGTTCTCCATCGCCGGTGATCATCACGTCAAAATAGTCCGCCATCGGTTCGGGATTCTGGCAACAAGGTCCCCCAGCGACCATGAGCGGATCTGCCATCGTGCGATCCTTCGACTCTAGCGGGATGCCGCCTAAATCGATCATCGTCAACACGTTGGGCGAACTGATTTCGTACTGCAGACTTAAACCAACGACGTCGAACTCGGAGAGTGCCGTAAATGTTTCCAGGGTATACAGGGGGATCTCCTGCTCACGCAGCAGTTGCTCCATGTCCGGCCAGGGCGTGAATACACGCTCGGCACACCAGTCCTCGCGACGATTCATCAAGGAATACAGCACCTGCAATCCGTGGTGGCTCATCCCGATCGTGTAAGCATCGGGGAATCCGATCGCCAATTTGCCGCGCAACGTGCGGTGGTCTTTGACAACGATGTTCCGCTCACCGCCGACATATTGGGCGGGCGTTTGGACGTGGGGCCAGACTCGGGATTCAAGTTGTTTTCGCCGAATTTGATTGATCATGCGAGACGCACAGTTTTTGCGGGAGTGGGCAGTCGGGCTGCGAACGCCTAAAGTGTGACTGCTGGGGGGCTATTTACGCAAGGCAAACTCAATAGATGCAGGCAATCGACCGGTGAGTGATTTCGAAACAGTCGGAAAAGTAGATGATTTTGAGAAAGGCCGCGGGCGGGCCGTCCCGGTCAACGGCCGCATGGTCGCCGTCTTTCGTCAAGAAGACGGGGACTGGCACGCGATCGATGACTTGTGCCCACACATGGGTGCCTCTTTAGCCGAGGGGTACGTCGAAGGCAATTCGGTAACGTGCCCATGGCATGCTTGGCGTTTCTGTGTCGCTGACGGAACCTGGGAAGACAACCCCCGTGTCAAAGTCGATTGCTTCGAGGTCAAAATCGAGGGCGATGACGTGCTCGTCCGCGAAAAGGAAAAGGAATAGATCGCGGCGTCACGCGCGAAACCAACGCTAGACCTCAAAGGACTCGCCGACTTCAAGCACGACCGGTTTGGCATCGGTCTCGGCCCGAACTTCTGCGGCCCAATGAGCCGCATTTTGTTCGATCGGAGGCCAAGTTCCGTAGTGCGTTGGCAACACAATTTTCGGCTCAATGATCTTGATCGCTTCAATGCAATCGTGTGGCCCCATGGTGTAAAGATCACCGATCGGCAGCACCGCGATGTCCACCCCGCCTCCGTACCACTTCATGTCGCTGAAATAGGCCGTGTCACAAGCGAAATAAATCCGGCGGTCGCCGAGGTTCAAAACAAAACCGGCGGGCATCCCGCCGTAAGTGCCGTCGGGAAGTACACTGCTGTGGATCGCCGGCACCATCTTCAGCGATCCGTCGGGAAGCTCGATCTGGCCACCGATGTTCATGCCGACCACGTTTGTCAGTTGGTGCTTCTCTTGAAACCACTGGGCGATTTCGAAAATCGCGACCACCTGGGCACCTGATTTTTTCGCCACCGCGGGAACATCGCCCACATGATCAAAGTGTCCGTGGGATACCAGAACGTGGGTGCAGTCGGCGAAATCATCGGCGCCGACGGTTGCCTTGGGATTGTCCGCGAAAAACGGGTCCAGCAAAATTCGCATGGTTTTCGTTTCGATCAACCAGCTCGCGTGCGACAGCCATGTCAGTTTAATCATTTGCTTTCTGCGTCAGTTATCGTGGACTCGATGAGGGACACTCGACATCGCCAGTGCAACCGCGGCGTCAAGTTGTTTGCCGTGAACACCAACGTAACAACTTATCGGCTACGCGGGTCCGGCTCAGTACTCTTCACCACGTAATCGGGCAATCTCCATCGCATCTTTATCGCCGCGTCCAGAAAGGCAGACGACAAGATGCTGGTCGGGCTTCATCTCGGCAGCCAACTTCATGCCTTGGGCCAACGCGTGACTGGATTCGAGCGCGGGAATGATGCCTTCGGTGCGTGCTAATTTGTCAAACGCTTCCATCGCGTTGTGATCACCGCACTGGACGTAATCGACACGGCCGGTGTCTTTCCAGTAGCTGTGCTCGGGACCGACACCGGGATAATCCAGTCCCGCACTCATGCTGTGCACATCACAGGTCTGGCCATCGCCGTCTTGCATCACATAGCTGAAACTTCCGTGCAAGACGCCAGGCGCCCCATAGGTCATCGGGGCCGCATGGTCCCCCGGATTCGTTCCCCGGCCGCCGGCTTCGACGCCGACCAATCGCACGTCATCGTCTTCAATAAATGGATAGAACATGCCCGCGGCGTTGCTACCGCCACCGACGCAAGCGACCACACATTCGGGCAATTTCCCGAACACTTCGCGGGATTGGTCGCGAGTTTCACGACCGATCACCGATTGAAAGTCACGGACCATCGCGGGAAATGGGTGCGGGCCGATCACGCTGCCGATGATGTAGTGCGTGTCCTCGACCGACGACATCCAATCACGCATCGCCTCGTTGACCGCATCCCGAAGGGTTCGCGAACCGCTTTCGACGGGACTGATTTCGGCGCCGAGTAAACGCATGCTGAACACATTCGGTTTTTGCCGCCGAATGTCTTCGGATCCCATATAGACGACGCACGGCAATCCGAAATGTGCACACGCGGTTGCGGTGGCGACGCCGTGTTGGCCCGCTCCTGTCTCCGCGATAACACGTGTTTTTCCCATCCGCAACGTCAGCAGGGCCTGGCCGAGCGTGTTGTTGATTTTGTGGGCTCCGGTGTGATTGAGATCCTCTCGCTTGAGCCATATCTGGGCCCCGCCGCACGCTTCGGTCAATCGCTTGGCATGGTAAAATGGGCTCGGACGGCCGACGAATGTCTTGAGCAGCCCGTTCAATTCACGCTGAAATTCGGGATCTTTTTTCGCGATCTCATATTCGTCGATCAGCTGATCGAGGGCGCGGGTCAACGTTTCGGGGACAAACCGGCCGCCGAAATCTCCGAATCGGCCACGCTCATCAGGAACCGACGCCGATGCGGCGCCGGTCGAAGGGACGGTACTCATACTGCTATCGTTTGTTGTGGTTATGTTCTAGTGCTTCATCTAGATTAAAGGTGAGGTCCGGCTCATCAGTCGACGGACGTCAGTTTCGGCGATTGCGCCGAAACCGTGGCGAACTCCACGCGGCAAATCCGAATTTCAATAATCGCCGAAGCACGAGACGAGTTGGACGGTCATCGGTTCGGACAATTCAAGCCGACAAAAGGTTCCGCCGGAATCGATCCCCCTGCACATCTCGCCTGCACATCTTCCCCCGCTAAAGTCCCGTGGTCAACGCAGCTATCGGTAAGCCAACGAAATCCCATCCCCCCGGCTGCCAGCCGGGGGTGAAACCGGAAAAAGAAAAGGTTCTCTCGGCGGTTTCGTCGATCCCGATCAATACCGTGATGGGAATCGACTACAGCGGCGCGGCCAAAAGCGGGAGGACCGCCTGGGCCGCGGAACTGTTCTGGTTAGGAAAGGGCGATCTGACGGAAAAGCTCGACCACCCCACCCCTCGATTTCGACTCGTTTCGCTGCAACCGCTCGGACGACTTGCCGCCGGTGATGATCGTAAACGGGTCAACGCGTACCTGACAGACCGAATTCGGATCCAAAAGGAAACACTGTGGGGATGCGATTTTCCGTTCGGACTGCCGATCGAACTCGCACTCGGAAGTTGGAACGCCCAACTTAAACACACCCAACAATTCGACGGAAACGCCAAAGAATTTGGATTGTCACTGGTCGAGCGATCGCTGCAACAGACCGGATCGCTACACGTTCGCCGCACCACCGACAAAGAAACCAAGACGCCCTTTGATTGCTACCACTACCGGATCATTTACCAAACGTTCCATGGGATGCGTGACGTCTTATCCAACCTTCAGCGTGAACCCAACGTTGCGATCCTTCCATTTCAATACAGGCGAATGACGAACCCTTCGCTCAGTTCGATTCTTGTCGAAGCATGCCCTTCGTCAACGCTCAAACGGCTTAAACTGCCGTATCGAGGTTACAAACAGTCGGGCGGCCAATTGCCGACGAAATCACAGCGTGCCGTTCGCCGCGAAATCCTCGCGGTGCTTTCACAGTACGTCGACATCTCCGCCCATCGCCGCCGCTGTTTACTCAGCGATCCGGGCGGTGACGCATTGGACGCCGTGCTCGCCGGTTTCGGTGCCTGGTCAGCGTTCCGGCGCGTCAATCATTCTCAAATCGCCGCCCATCGCCGCTATCCGCGCGAAGGATATGTTTATTGCTGACCGATGCTAAACCGCCCGAACAGTTTCCACCTAGGCTGCCTCATTCCACCCAGCCTGACACATCAGGCCGGGAAAACGAACCTCTCAAAACATGCCACATGAGCCTGAGCGACTAACGAAGAAACGCATGTATGCCTGAATTACCCGAAGTCGAAACGATGCGGCGCGGAATCTTGCCGATTGTCGGACACCGGGTGCTAGCCGCCGAGTGCCCGCCTTGCGACCGACGCCCGATCCTAATGGAACCGTCGATCCGGACGATCAATCGCAAACTGGTCGGGCAACGAATCAACGGCATCAATCGCCTGGGAAAACGCGTCTTGATCGAATTTGAGAATGGTTCCACGATTGTCATCGAGCCTCGCATGACCGGACTGGTCTTATTGGCGGACCCACCGACGGTTGATCACCTTCGGTTTCGTTTGCGACTCCAAGGGGACGCCTGCGAGGAGATGCTGTTTTGGGATCGACGCGGACTGGGCACCCTGCGTCTACTCACTCCACGCGAACTTGAACAACGCGTCGGCGCAAAACTTGGCAAAGACGCGCTGGTGATCGAGGCAGAAGAATTGCGCGAAAAATTGGCTCGCAGCCGACGGGCAATCAAAGTCGCCTTGCTCGATCAAACCGCCGTCGCCGGGATCGGTAATTTGTACGCCGCCGAGATTCTGTTTGTCGCCGGAATCGATCCGCGTCGTCGTTGTGACCAACTGTCGAAGCCACAGTTCGAGCGAATCGTTGCCGCCACACGCGCCGTTTTGTACGAAGCGATCGATCACGAAGGTAGCACGCTGTCCGACGGCACGTATCGTAACGCGCTCAACGAGTCCGGTGGCTATCAGAACTATCACCGCGTCTACGATCGGGCAGATCAACGATGTATCCGCTGTGGCATCGGCACCATCCGGCGGATCGTCCAGGCCCAACGAAGTACTTTTTTCTGCCCGTGCTGCCAGAAAAAGCGGGGCCTGCACCCCCAGGTTGCCGAAATCGAAGTGTCGCCGAACTAGCATTTGCGGCTAAACTGGGGACATCGTGTCGGGTGAAACCAACCGCTTCGCGTGCGCCACGGTTTTCGCGCGATAACCGGGCAAACGATCATCGATCGCCAATTCACGTCGGTGAATAAGTCGAATCCAAGACCGTTGGTCGAGACGGAGCACGAGGCATGAACTGCGATGATCACTGAATCGACAAGCCGTACCGCCTTGCCTAATCCGGTGTTGATGTTTGCCAACCAAAGTCCGTTTGAGAAGAGTTTGCGATGAATACAACTTTCAGCCGACGAACATGGATCGGCGGTTCTGCCGCGATGGCTGCTTCGGGCTTACTCGGCCGGAAGACGTCCAACGGACAAGATCAACGCAACGCAAACTGGGAAACGACCACCCAAAAAGGACTCGCGTGGCTGCGCCGCACCCAATCGTCGCGCGGTCATTGGAACACGCAGGTTTACCCCACCGCGATCGCGGCCTTGGCGGGCACCGCGATGATCGGCAACGGTTCAACAACCACTCAGGGACCGTATGCCAATGAAATCGCTCGGACCGCCGACTTCCTGATCAGCAAAAGCCGCAGCAACGGGTTGATCGGTGACCCAAAAACCGATCAACGCTACACCTACGGACACGGTTTCGCGATGCTGTTCCTGTCGCAAGTGCTCGGCGAAGAAGGCTTGCTCGACCGCCGCAAAGAAATCGTTGACGTACTCACCCGCGCGGTTCAGTTCAGCGGCTATGCCCAAACCGAAGCGGGAGGCTGGGGGTACGTTTCGGCGGCCGAAGGCAACGACTTTGACGAAGGCTCAACGACCATCACTCAAGTCCAAGGTCTTCGCGGGTGTCGCAACGCGGGGATCCCCGTTAGCGGCGAAGTCATCGACCGCGCGAAGAACTACATCTATGGATGCAAAAACAAAGACGGCGGAATCAGCTACAGCAGCCGACAACGTGGCAGCAGCCGTCCGGCAATCACCGCAGCCGCTTTGGCGGCGCTCTACAACGCCGGCGATTACGATAGCGAGCACGTTCCCGAGATGTGGCAGTACACCAAGAAAGAACTGCACGGAATCAGCGACGGCGCCCGCAGCTTTGGTCACTGGCACTACACGTATCTTTACTACAGCCAAGTCGTGTATCGCCAAGGCGAAGACCTCTGGAAACCGTTTCGCACGCGGTTGTACGACCGTATCGCCAGCGAGCAGCGTTCGGATGGGTTTTGGGACCAGGGCCAAATCCACCCCGTCTACGTCACCGCCTGTAACCTGATCATGATGCAACTCGACTACGGCTATCTCCCGATCTATCAACGCTAGCTCAACGCGTTCCCATGCCGCTCGCGATTTCGTGTGCGGCTCTGGTTAGCGAGCCATTTACTTGGCGCTGACGTCGAACGCGTACAACAAATCTTGATCGCGAATGATCAACTTGCCGCCCGCAACGACTGGGTGCGCCCAGATCGCACCTTGCTTCCGTGGCACCGAAGTTTCTTGGGGAATGACCAACTTGCCGTGCGATTTGAATCCGTCGCGCGAGGGTTCGACTAGCTCAACACTACCATCCTTGTCGCCATAACAGTACAAACGCCCGTCGGCATAGCAGATCGATCCACTGCGGTTGGGACGTGCCCGCTCGGTCCACAACGATTCGCCCGACGCAAGATCTTGAGCCATCCAACAACCGCCGCTTTGTTTGGTGAACCCGTAGATCACACCGTCGACAAGCACGACGCCACCGTGATGGTTTTCCATCGATTTTGAATTCAATGCGTAGACCGAAACCGATGTTAAACCGTCGGCCGAAGGCACCAAACGAAGCAAGACGTTTCCGGCACCATAGGCACTTGTGTGATAGAGCAAATCGCCAGAGACAATCGGTGTCGGAATCACCGCGATGTTATTGCCCGTTGCAGAATCTTCGAAGAGTTTTTCGCCCGTCTTTACGTCGAACCCATACAAACCAGGTTTGCTGGCCGTTACATAGAAGGTTTTGTTCCCGACGGTCGCTTTGATCGGCGAAACGTACTCGGCGGATGCACTGACGCCTTTGCTTCCCCAAACTTGATTGCCGTTGCGACGGTTAAGTCCAATCAAAAAGTTATCTCCGCCGGGACACACGATCACACGGTTACCGTCAACTAATGGTGAAGCGCTGTAGCCCCACGTCGGAACCTTGCCGCCATACTTTGCCACCAGGTCAACGCTCCACTGCACGTCACCGTTGTTTCGATTCAGTGCGGCCACCACGCCTTTGTCAGTCCACGCGAACACTTGGTTGCCATCGACCGTTGGTGTCGAGCGTTGGCCGGCCCCCCAACCGGTGTTGTAATCATCGTCTTGACCGGCAGGCCCGATCGCTTGCGACCAACGCGTGGTTCCGTCGGTGAGTGACAAACAATCAACCACCGCTTGGCCGTCCTTTGATCCCATCGTGTAAACGAGATCTCCGACCACCGCGCAAGCCGAATAGCCAGTGCCGAGACCTTTGGCCGACCATGCCAAACTGGGGCCATCGGTCGGCCACGACTGCAGTAGGTTTTGTTTTGCCGCGTGGCCATCACGATTGACGCCACGCCACTGGGGCCAATTGGCATCCTGAGCTTCTGCGATTGTGCTGACGCAAAGCATTGCGACCAAGCAAAAGAATCGGATTGATTTCATCATCGTCACTGGTTAGCGGCGTAGGGGGGAGGCGGGGAGGAAAGACTTATTGGGCTGGTCGACACGAATGCTTGGCCGACACAGCTGGGTCGCCCAAGACGCATCATAGCTAATCCAGACACGCCGTGCCGACGCGCAATCTTTGTCCAACGAGCAATTTAGGTCGCCTTTGGCGGGAATACCGCTATCCGGCCGGGTGGGTTTCGGACATTTGCAAGTGCACCATTTGCTCGTAGCGCCCCTGCCGAGAGAGCAGCTCTTGATGCGTGCCGACTTCAACCACCCTGCCCTCTTCCAGGACCACGATTTTGTCGGCGTTTCGGATCGTACTCAGCCGGTGCGCGATCACAAACGCGGTGCGATCTTGCAACAGCCGCTCAAGCGATTGCTGAATCAGCCGTTCGCTTTCGCTGTCCAAATTGCTGGTTGCTTCATCCAAGATCAGTATTTTTGGATCGGCCAAGATCGCGCGGGCGATCGCCAAACGCTGACGCTGGCCACCGGAAAGCTTTACCCCGCGTTCGCCGATCACACTGTCATACCCCTCGGGCAGCTTTTCGATAAAGTCATGCGCCGCCGCCGCCGTCGCCGCCGCGATCAATTCTTCGCGGCTGCACTCGCGGCGGGCGTACATGATGTTGTCGGCGATCGTTCCGTCGAACAGAAATACGTCCTGTTCGACCATCCCAAGCAAACTGCGGTAGGATTCCAAGTTGATTTCGCGCAGGTCACGCCCGTCCAACAGAACACTGCCTGCGATCGGATCATAAAAACGGGCGATCAGATTAGTCAGCGTCGTTTTCCCGGCTCCGCTGCGGCCGACGAGTGCCACGGTTTCTCCGGCGTTTACTTCGAGCGAAACACTCTGCAACACTTCGCTTGATGTCTCGGGATAATGAAAGGAAACGTCGCGAAGTTCCAGATATCCATCGGTCGTCGCCCGGCTGACATGCACGGCGTTCGGATTGGTCGGCAGTTCATTGTCCGACTCAAGCACATCCAAAATGCGATCCAAACCGGCGAGGTTATTTTGAAATCCAACCGCGCTCGCCGCGATCGTCGCCAGCGGGTCAAGCAGCATCGTCAGATAGACAAGAAACATCATCATGTCGCCGAGCGTCAGTTGGCCATGAATGATCTGGTAACCGCCGTAAAGCAACAGCCCCGTCGATGCGATCGGAATCAAGACCTCCCAAATCGTTTCGATGATTCGAGTCCACCACCAAGTGAATAACTGCTGGCGAACGAGAAAGCCGCCTTCATGAACGAACTTGTTGGATTCACTACGAGACCGCGAAAACGTCCTGACGACACGAATCCCACCAAAGGTTTCGGTCGCCCCCGAGTCGATCTGTTGGCGTTGTTTGCGAATGTCGCGGTAGAGCGGACGAATTCGGTTGATATAAGTCCGGTGGGTAACCCAAACGATCGGCAGCAGCAGCATCCCGCCGACCATCAATTTCCAATCGACGAAGATCAAGATCACTAAGCTACCAACAAATTGGATCACCGCCCGCCACGGGTTGTACAACATCGAGAAGATCAACTCGGCGACTCCGCCAGCATCTTCGCGGATCAGGCTGGCAACACCGCCACTCTTCAAATCATAAACTTTGTCCAACGGCAGCCGAATCGCATGCTCGAAGACATTTCGACGAATCGTGATCTGGGCTTGATTGACCGATTTAGTCGCCGTCCAACGACTCACCAAATGCACCGCCGTGGCAACCGCGGTTGTGATGACGACTGCAATGGAGATCCAAACCAACCGCGACATCTTATCGCTCGGCAAGTCAACCGCAGACAAATAACCGGGGAGCGGCTTCGGCGGATCGGTCAAGACACAGTCAATGGCTAACTTGGTCCCGAGCGGAGGGATCAGCCGCAAGCCAACCGCGATTGTCAGCAACGCGAGTGCAGTGACAATTTGCCGCCTGTGGGGACGCACCAATCGCCAGAACTGACCGACCAATTCCCGAAACCCTCGCTCACGATCCCCAAGCTTCTTGGTAGGACGCGAAGAGCCATGAAATCCACCCCCACGCTCACTGCGTGGCTTTTTTTCCGCATTGCGTTTGCGGACCATCTCTCGATAGAGGCGAAATCGGTTGCGACTTGGTTGAATAGGCATGCTGTAGTGTTAGGAGCCAAAGACCGAATTGGCAAGCATGGACTGTGCTGGCAAGCATGTTTGGAGCGAATCATCACTCGCCCACCGTTCGGCGAAGAATTCGTCGCGTCAGTCCTTCTCTCCTGCGTCGGTCCCTTGCCTCTCGTCCGACTCGATCCACTCCGCCGCCCGATCAAAATCGGCCCCAGACGCAAACGACTCTCGCGGAAGGACCAGTGTCGTGGCCCCGTTTTCGGTCGCCAATACCAATGCCTTCTCGATTTTCCAGCGATGCTTGAGCGTCGCCAATGGGATTCTTATCAGCAAACTACGGTGATCGAACCAAAGGTCCTTTGATGATATCGCCGCGGCAACTTCAACCGGCCGAGCCACCTTCATCGTCAACCAAAGACTGATCGCAAGTAGCATCACCTGCGGCGCCAAGAACGTCACCAGTCGACGATAGCCCTGTCCAAAGTGGATCCACCAATGGTCGGCCACGGTCCAAACGGTCGACACCGCCAACGCGACTAGGAACAGTCGCCAAAGTCCGATGGCGAACCCCATCAATGGTGAGTTGACCGGACGGACACGAAATTCGGGCAACCGAGCCTGCAATTTACGTCGAAGTTTCCTTCGCGTCTTCTGTTCGGCTTGTGTCGAAACGACCAGCGTTACCGCGCCGTTCGCATAATCTGGAAACGACTCCGAAGCCTCTGGCGTGACGACCTCGATATCATGCGCGATCGGCTGCGCGGCCTGCCATCGAGCGACCTCGTTTATCAGAGCGTCGAATACAGTCCGCTCGTTTGCATCGTCGATCCAATCACGAAGAATTAATACGGGGCTGGAATAGTTCATATTCAACAACCAAGCTTTCTCGCTAACAAAAACCTGGGTTTGTCGCCACGAACAAAACACTTCGACCAATCGGCCGTCGAACGTTTTTTTTTCGACAGAGTAACCGAGACGATTGAGGTGAATGGTTGTCAGACCACCCAATGGCGGATCGGCAAGTGAAAAACGTCTTGAATGAAGCGACGTCAATGTGAACAAAAGCAGGACAAAGATGGTCGTGATAACCACGACACTCACGATCATCGAAGGACTAAAGAACGCCAGCGAGGAAAGCAGCGACGAAGGCATATCCATCATAAAAAACAACAGCGCCGCGACGATAGAACTTATGCCAACACCCCAGCCATTGAATTTACTATTCGGTGGGGCAGCATCTTGACCGGGGGCCGTCGCGGGACGGCACTTTCGAGACACCTCAATTGCCTCGTATTGGTCAATCGATCCGACAATCGTTGTGATGGTGCCGCGGTATCGAGGTGGTGTGACTTCGTCCGCTTGGTCACCCCCCAACGCATCATCAACACCAGTCGACGGCGGTTGATAAGGATTGGTCTCCATCGCGTTTGAACCTGAATCACGGTGCCGGAGGTTTTTCACGGCGTTGCGGCCGAGACGTCGATTGATTCAGCCGAAGCCGCTTTCTTCTCCAGGGGTGTCTCTTGGATCTCTGAGAGGCGAAACGTCGTGCCGTCAACACGTGTCATGGCTGGATCAATCTGCTCTAAATAGTCTGCGGCACCTGGCCGCCGATCGACCACCAGTGTAACCCGTTTTGAATGAAGCCAGCGACGCAAGTCGCTAACCTCCGTGGGGTCGCTGAACGGCTGACGATCGAGCAAATGGTAGAAGTTTTCACGATCTTCTATAAATGCGTCTCCCCTTCGATCCCATGCAAAAGCTTCGACGTAACAGTCTGGCCAATACGTTCCCTGCTTGGTCAGCCAGTAATCTTGCGTTGCGGCTAGATCTAATAGCAAAACCCGGTCGACCGAATTTAGCCACGAAGGACGCAGATCAACCAACGTTCGCTCCGGTGAGATAGATTGCCATTTGACTTGGCGAGAATGTACTTCGGCACGACGCTGTTCATACACGCTGTTCCAGCCGCGAAGCGATTCAAACGGCATTGGAAAATCAAATCGAACCGCAAGAGTCGATAGGAGTACGAACACGACGATGAGCATTTGGGCGATGCGCCGAATCGATCGTGGCACGATGCTTTCGATCCCAACAGCCACGGTGACGATGGCAAACGGATACGCAAACCAGTGAAGTCGCTCATACCCGCCACTGAGATAGGGCGTTCGCGACAAAACAAGGGGCGTCGCACACCAAATCCCCCATAGGATGAGCATCACGACTCCACCGCCAACCATCACAGGAGACAAACGGGCCGCCGAATCCTTGCGTTTATGGACAATTTGTTTCACTACCAGTACCAAGAGCGCCAAATGCATCGCTAGCAATGCACCGCAGCCAACGATGACGCTTGGTCGTAGCACCAGCCACCGATCACGGTAAATCAACGTATCCGAAGGCAGTCCGGTCGATGGGATCGTGTTGTAAAAACCAACCCAATAGTGCAACGGTCTTCCCTGAAGTGACTGCCAATAGTCCATCAAAATGATTTTTCGAATTTCTTGATGGTTGCCCTGAGCGTCGCCCAACAACAGGACAACTATAAACAGCCCTGACATCGTGGCCATCACCAAAATCATGCGCCCGCGACTGGCTCGCCGTGATCGCCAAGTGCATGCGACGACTGCAGGAAAGACCAGTAATAAATAGATGACCGTCATCGGATGGAACTTGACGACTGCAGGGAGCAGCATCACCAACGGGATCAATACCCGATCGCGACCGCGAATCCACCAGAGCGACAGCGCTGTGACTGCGGGCACCAGCCAGAACAATGCAAAGTCTTTGTCAAGCAAAAAATTGTTCGTCAGGCGAAACGAGTAATTGAACGCATTAAAATTTCTAAACCAAATTAAGACAGGTCCGAAAATTGCCAGCAGACAAAATCCGTGGCCGACTTTCCGTAACGCCAACACTTCGGTAAAGCGGATCAAACAAACCAAGACCGCAAACGCCATCGGAATGGTGAGGTAGCGATACAAGACTTGATCAACAGCTACTCCACTTGCTCGACTGACCACGCATGACAACAAGTGATAGTGATGTGCTCGCCACCGTGGCATCGGTTGTTCGACATCCATCGCATCCATGCCAATACTCGAAACCTGCAAGTCACCGACAAATGTCATGTCTTGTTGCTGCAAGATGAACTGTCGTATGTCGTTTGACCGCGGCGTCTGGTAAAGACAGACCGACACCACGATCAACGCCATGAAGATGATGCTCTGCGGCCATGTAATCCGCCACGCAGCTGATTGACTTGAACTCAGCTGCCGAAGCCGATGCCAAATCCCCGCCACAGTCAAAATGCCCCACAAAGCAAGCGCCGTTGTCATTCGCTGCTCCGCAACGACCAAGACCGCGATCAACGT
The DNA here is from genome assembly GCF_008312935.1 of Roseiconus lacunae. Classification (NCBI taxonomy): domain Bacteria; kingdom Pseudomonadati; phylum Planctomycetota; class Planctomycetia; order Pirellulales; family Pirellulaceae; genus Roseiconus; species Roseiconus lacunae. The sequence goes on from NZ_VSZO01000012.1 coordinate 273,868, forward strand.
TGAATACAACGCCAGCGATGTGATCATGGCTGCTGAAAAACGCGTTAAAACAGACGAGGTCGACCGTTGCCAGACCGGCGACCAGAACCAACCATTGAGCAAAAAGACAAACCAGATGAGCTGGACTCGAACGTCAGCAACGTTGCCAGGCCCCATTAGCAAAGTCATCAGCAATAGTAGCGAACTCAGCACGATCAACGGTGCGACATCGCGAAACAGTAACATGATCGCATCGGCCGCCAACGAGCCGCCTCTTTGCCTGCCAAGCCGATCGTTGGAAGCATTCCCTGCGATCACCGTTTGCGTCCTCAGCTCTTGCTGGATCAAACCCGTCGAGCTTCCTGTGATAAGTCAGACAACATCGATTTCAGTGAATCCTCTAGGGACTGCATCATGGGATCGCGTTGACCTTTGGGTGGCCGTCCGGTTTCGACTGTGATTGGCTTTTCAAATTGGATCACGGCTTTCAAGGGAATCGAATGGTCCGCTTTGCCGTTGATCGTTTCCTGTAGTCGCTGAATCGTTTCGACAATCCGGGTGTCGGTAGCTTGATCTTCCATCAAGTAGCTGTCCGGATATGACGACAGATCCTGGGCCAAGTCGGCCGATTCGACGTACCGCCGCAAGTCGAGCTTGGCTTGACCATCGTAGGCATCGCTAAAGAAACGACTGGAAGCGGTCGCGCGAAGGTTGCGAACCCGTTCGCGGACTATCTCTGAGGGGCGTTCGATCTCCATCTCTGCCTCGGTGACCGTCAAGATATGATCGATCAGTTTGTCGCGGCGTTCCGGCAGCGGGCCACCACATGAATGCCCGTAGTACTGCGTTTCCTTGAGCGCCAACATCGCTTCGGCGAGTTGGATCGTCCGCGTCCGCAGGTCCCGATCCGGCATTCGGTTCCAACCAATTTGCATTTCGAATCGATCAAGTTGTTCCTTGGCCCAGCGATCAATTTCTTCGACGCACAGGTACTTAATCGCAACCGGCTGGATCACCACTTGCCCGCTTCCGGCGGTGGCTTCGGTCGCCGGATCTTGCTTTAGCTTTTGTCGTCGCTTCGCGGCGGTCCGAGCCATGAAGGCGACACCGTCGAGCAACGGCTTTAATTCGTCGTTGGTCCGATTGGTCGTGCCTTCGGGAAAAACGATCAGCGGACGGCGTCCGTCAACCAAGATCTCGATCGCCGCCTCGAGTGCTTTGCGGTCATTCCCTTCGCGGAACACACTGAACCCGCCCATTCGTCGAATCGCAAATGCATCGAGTTTTCCTTCGTTGAACAAGTGCCACGAAGCCATCGCGTGAACATGGATTCCCAGATGCCGTCCCGGCCACCCCATCACCAACGGATCGGCGTAACGACAGTGATTTGGCGCGAGCAAGATCGAGTGCTCGGCATTGACCGCGTCCTTTAGATGTTCGATGCCACGCAATTCGTAGTCGACGACACCCTCCTTGCGCCGCAAGTAAAAATCGTACAAGCGGAGACGTTGGATCACCCAAGGCCAAACGGTCGACCGAATCGGTGGGACAAATTCATAAGGCCGATCGAAAACGACAGTCATACTAACCAAGTCGGGCGTAAGGAACGTTGAAGACAATAGTGGATGGATCTACCGATGACACACTCTCGGCAGGTTGGCAAACTCTGAACCAGTCCTACACGGCGCGCCACCTACCTGTAAGCCGACGACGCGAGCCACACGGCCCGTCCGCTGCCGCCGTTTGCGCATGGGCCCGAAAAAATAGGCCGGCTGCGAACACATTTGGCAGGACAGACTCGCTCGGTTTACGATTTATCGGATTGGTTCTCGCTTTTGAACGTCCGAACCCGGCGACCTCGAATAGGAAATCAACCGCAACGACGATCGAAAACGGAAAGCGTTCCCCACAAGAGTTTAAAGAGCCTGCCGATCACTGCCTATTGCACTGATAAGTCAGCGGTGAAGTGATGACGTTTCCAATTTCGGGCGTCTGGGGGATCGCACAAACGCATGGCATGCCGTCGTGCTGCCCGAATCTTGGTGAAGCTGATGAGCTCAATCGATCAGGAATATTCCGACCGCGATTTACCGCGGCGGTCGATGACACCAGACACGACGTCCAATTCGAACGCCCCCGAAACGGGCTCGAGGCGCTACTGCGATGTCGCTTTGGCAAGAATGAAACCGAGTCCGACGGCGACAATGAAAAACGCCAGCAGCAGTGACCCGATCAACCACTTGTCCATGCCGGGCTGTCGCTGTGGCTTGCGACTCTTTGGCCCGCGAACTCCGGACTCCTCGCCGACGCGAACCCCCGACCGCCCACCGACACCAGATCGGCTACCGGGGTGAGATCCGTGTGGAGTTCGCCCGCCGGCATACCCCGATTCGACCTGTAGATCCAGAAAACTGCCTTCGTTGAAATCGAAATCACGGCGGGCAACGTTGACCATTTTACCGCTGTCACTCGCACTTAGCCCTTCGCCTTGGATCAAACGACTACGGCTGCTCGCCAAGGTATCATTGTTCTTATTCGAAACCGTGTCGCCCCCGGTGTTGGGACGCAGATCCGCGTCATCGAGTGAAATCGACGAAGACCCGTCGTCGATAAACTGGGGTTTGTCACCAAGTCCGATCGTGACCTTTTGGCCTCGGGGCACCTTGGCGACATATTTTTCGAGCACCTCGGCGACGTCATCCGCTGTTTGATAACGAAACTTTGGATCCTTTTGGATCATCTTGACACAGATGCCTTCGAGTTCACCGGGAACATCCGCGCGCAATTGGCGAATCGCCTTGGGCATCTCCTTTTGATGCATTGCGATCCGCTGCGCCAACGTCCCTTGATTGAAGGGTGGTTGGCCGGTCAGTACGAAATACATCGTGCAGCCGAGCCCATAAATGTCGGCGCGATGATCGACCGAGTGACTGTTGAGCGCCTGTTCGGGGGCCAAATAATCGGCCGTCCCCAAGACATTTTCGTTGTTCGCAACGGTCAGTGATTCGTCATCTTCGGCTCCCATCAATGCCAGCCCCATGTCCAGCAATCGAACGACGTTGTTCGAATCGAGCAACAGGTTGGCCGGTTTGACGTCGCGGTGAATGATGCCTTTGGAATGGGCATGCGACAGTCCACGTGCGGCTTGGGCGATCACGTCGGCGGCGGTTGACGGATCAAGTGGACCGTCACGTTTGACCAACGCCTGCAGGTCCAGTCCGTCGACGTATTCCATCACGATGTAATGGACGTCACCCTCGTTGTCGATGTCGTGCGCGAGCACAATGTTAGGATGGTTCAGCGACGCGATCGCCTTGGCTTCCAATTGAAACCGCGCCAAGTAGGACGAATCGGCAACGCGTTTTTTCGGCAGTACCTTGATCGCACGGCGATCGTGCAGTCCCGTGTGCTCGGCCAGATAAACGCTGCTCATCCCTCCGGTGCCGATATGACCGAGCAGCTTGTATTTGCCCAGAAAGAAACCTTTGTATTTTCCGGCAAGCAATTTCTCGAGGTGCCAATCGGTCAATAACCCCTTCTTTTCAAAAACGCGAGCCAACGTTTTTGCGTCCCCCGGCAACTTCCCATCAAGTTGTTCGCGAATCTTCTCCACCAGCCGCTGCTGTTTGGCCGGATCGACCAAGCGACTTTTCTCGACCAGTTCCAAGAACTTTTCAGGAGACAAGGTGGACATAGGCGGTCAGGGTACGAAATCCAAGGAGCGATGCGCGGTCGCGTCCTCCGACAACTCAATTGCGAATGCGTCGGTCACCACGAGTGTGAAGGTTCTGACGTGGATTTTTTTCCGAGTCGGACATGATTTGTGATGCGAAGTCTAAGCGACAACCCCAGACGGATGAGAGGGTTGGGCAGGAACACGAACAGTTTTTTTGAAAAAACGACGGAACTTCACTCGCGTTTCAATTCTCATCGTAACCAGATTGCAACCTCGCGGTACAACGAAGTTCCCGAGAATTCACCGTGATCTTTCGCCCCAGTAGTGATTGCATCGATTGCCGGCCCGCCGGATAAAGGTTCGCTCCCCCCGGTTAATCCAACGGTTGCCGCGATTGTTTTTGCTAACACTGTCCCTCCCACCCACCGACGGAGACGCCTTCCTTTGGCAATTCGAACTCTCGGCTTGATGGCCAAGTACTGGCGTCCCGGACGGGTGAAAACCAGACTCGGTGCCTCGATCGGATTCACAACGGCGGCGCAGCTGCATCGGCTTTTCTGCCATCATCTGATCGAATCATTAGCCGACTGCTGCGACCGACGTCAAATCGTGGTCTGGCCCCCCGAGGATGCCGCCTTGCTCCGCGACTGGCTCGATTCCGCTATCGTCAGCCCACCCGGAGAAGCAAACTGGGACATCGAAGTCCAAAGCCCAGGTGACCTTGGAGATCGCATGAAACACTGGTTCGAAAGCTCGTCCTCATCGACACGATCCGAGACGTGCCGAATCCTGATCGGTGCCGACTGCCCGCTGATCGATTCCGACCTGATCGGCGAAGCGATCGGACTGCTCGGAACCAATGCCCCAAAAGCCCATGACGTCGTCCTCGGCCCGGCCAGAGACGGCGGGTACTATCTCATTGGTCTACAGACTTGGAACGGTCGATTTAAAAGTTTGTTCGAGGACATCCCATGGAGCAGCGAATCCGTGCTCGAAGCGACGCTTGATCGCGCCAACCGTGCCGGACTGACCGTGGCGATGCTGGACACACTCAGTGACGTCGATACCGAAGCCGATCTCGACGACCTCCGCGGTGCGATCGATGCCGGGGCGGGTTCGCCGCAAGCACACCAGCGATTAAAAAGACTGAACGAACAAATCGAATCCATCCTATCGGCGGAGAAACGCGGGTGAAAGAAAAGGTGATCGTCGTGGGGGCAGGCGCCATCGGTCTGTCGATCGCATACGAGTTGTGCCAGCGTGGTGCCCAGGTCACCGTGGTCGATCGCGACCACGTGTTCGACTCGCGTGCGAGTTCGACGTCAAGTTCTACGTACAGCGGAAGCGCGGTCGCGACACGACGTTCGGCGTCGTCTTGGGCTGCTTCGGGAATCCTTCCGCCGGCCAATTTTGACTCCGCAACCGATCCGATCGACCAATTGCGTGGGTACAGCCATCGACTCTTCCCAAGGTGGGCAGATCAATTGCGTCAAACCACCGGGATCGATTGCCAATTGGAACGCTGCGGCGGCTGGTACCTTGCGGACACGCCGGGCGAAATTGCCGCCATGATGGGCATGGTAAACTACTGGCAGGAACTGGCGATCGAATGCGAAGCAAAATCGCTAGCCGAACTTGCGACGAAAGAACCGTTATTGAGCCCCTGGGCATCATCGGCGAAAGCGAAAGCCTGGTGGGTGCCCGACGAGTACCAAATCCGAACGCCGTCGCTGCTGGCCGCGCTGACCGCGGCTTGCCAGGCAAACGGCGCCGAACTGATCGGCGGCGCCAACGTCATCGATGTTGATGAAACCGGCGCGAGCACTCACGTCACGATCGATCACACAGGCAAAAGATCGAAGCTGATTGCCGATGCCACCGTTGTCTGTGGTGGATCGTGGACCGGATCAGTCGCCGCGCGTCTAAAGCTTTCGCACAGCCTGATCCCAATTCGGGGGCAGATTCTACTTTTGGACATGGGACACCGCCAACTCTCCGGTGTGATCAACTTCGGAAACCGCTACTTGGTGCCAAGGCAAAATGGATCGGTGCTGGTCGGATCTTGCGAAGAAGAAGTCGGTCATCAACACGGGACAACTCCGTCGATCCTGGCTGACCTTCGCGAGTTTATTCGCAACGTCTGTCCCGAGCTCGCACGCGCCACCCAAATCACCGCTTGGTCCGGACTACGACCGATGACTTTTGATGGCTTTCCCATGATCGGCAAACTACCCGACAGCGACGCAATCTATGTCGCATCGGGACACTACCGGAGCGGGATTCATTTGGCCCCGGCAACCGCCGTCTGCATCGCCGATACCATCGAAGGTGCGACACCACCGCTTTCGATCCAGCCGTTTTCGGTCGGCAAACAACAACAACAGACAACGGCATGCTGAGTGGTTGACCGTGGGTATCGGATCAATTGAAGAACCTCACACGGCGATCACCCCGCCAGCCGAAGACGTTTGCGTGTGGCCCAATGATTGCTAAGTTTTGCGGCACTGGCCGGACGTTCGCCCATTCTGTGTTTGGTTTCCAGCTCGCGGTCTTCGGCTTCTTCGCAGACGTCTTTCGCGACCGGCGCGGATGCCTACAATCCCCGCCATGCAAAACGAACACGAGAACGAACCAGAATTGAACGACCTTCCTACCCTCGAACCACCAGGGTCGATCACGATCATTGGCGGTGGCCCACTGGGGATCGAAGCGGCGCTTTACGGACGCTTCCTCGGATATCAAGTCACGCTTTTGGAAGCGGATCAACTTGTCCGCTCGCTGCGGGGACGGGAGTCCGATCCGATTCCAATGAGCCCCGATCGCTGCGCGTCGCCACTCGCCAAGAACGCGTTGATGGCCCAATCGTCCGGTGGCGCACCTGCGAGCGGTCCCGTCACGATCGGTGACTGGATCGAACAAGTATGGCTCCCGCTGGCCCAAACCGATTTGCTGCGTGGGCGCGTGCACGAACAAACCACCGTTTCACGCATCGAACAAGTCGAGGTCAGCGACGAGGAAACCGGCGAGGCGTTGCCTCCGGATTTTCGCGTGCTCTGTAACATATCCAGCCAAGACACAGCCGGCCAAGACACAGCCAGTGAACTCGACTTCAGCGACACCGAAGCGGTGATCGTAGCGACGGGCCGCACCGAGAATGCGATCGAATTAGCCTTTGATCTTCCCCAAGACTATTTTTTTGTGATCGGCAACTCTCTCGGAGAGCAGACCGCCGGTGGCGAAGGGCGCGATGCCGAACTGGAGTTTTGGACCGGACTGAAAGAGATTGTCGCCGTCTACGCCTCACTTGGCGGACGAGCGGATTTGGATTTATATCGTCCTACCCGCGGATAGGCTGGTTCGCTTACCGACGCGTTGACCTTGATTTTTGAGCGTCTTTCGGCGAAACAATGGGCTATGTCGAGATCCCTTTTCCTGTCGATTTGTGGCTTGCTGCTGCTCGGACTGTTCGTCGGACCGGCCGCGTTTGCTGAATTTCCCGAATTCGTTTACCCCGAACAAGCGGGTGGGGCGCCGGATGCTCCCGGCGATCCGAACGCCGATGGCAATTTCAGGCCGCTAGTCACCACCGCGAGTGCCCTCGCAATTGTCTTAGCGATTTTCGGCGGATTGGTCTGGGTCTCGCGAAAGTATGGCGGAGGGGCGAAGGTCGGCGGCACGATGCCGGAAGACGTCTTTCGTGTCCTAGGCGGCGCGAGCTTAGATGCACGCACCCAGGTCAGATTCCTGCGCGTCGGCAACAAAGTCCTTGTGATCGGCCAAGCTCAAACGGGTGACCCGGTGACACTTTCGGAGATCGACGATCCGGATGAAGTCGAGCGGATCACGGCGCGTTGCATGGGACGGCCGGAAATCGTCGGCCAACGCACCCCATCGGTCCGCCCAGCGATGGAACGCCCTGGTCCAATTCGACGCTCCGGTGCAACGGCAGGATGAGCGTCTCGCTCACAATGGTCGCGGTGCTGTTATTGATGGGGGTCGTTGCGCGTCACTTTATCAAACCGCTTCGCTGGTTGTTCATTCCCGGATCAGTGGTTGCCGGCTTTATTGGCTTGGCGGTAGTGCAGTTGCTGCTGCACAGCAATTTCAATTTTCCAAACAGCGATCTCCCACACAGCGGAGGCAACTCCTTCCGCGACTGGGCTCAACATCTCGCCAACGATTTAAGCGGATGGCCGGGTCCTCTGATCGCCGTCGTCTTTGCGGCGATGATGTTGCAATCGGCAGAATCATCGGGAGGCCCGATGGATCGATCGACTTCATCTCGTGTCGCCCGCCAAGGTTTAATGGTCTGGATCATCGTGCTCGGAGAATCGTTTGTCGGGCTGCTGGCCACCGCTCTGGTGATTCAACCGATGATGGATGTGCCCAACTCGTTCGGCATGCTGATCGAAGCGGGATTCGCCGGCGGACATGGAACCGCCGGTGCGATGGGGGTTGTCTTTTCCAGTGACGCCGTCGGCCTTGACGCCGGACTGGACCTCGGCATGTTGATGGCCACTTGCGGTTTAGTTTATGGCGTGATCAGTGGAATTTTGTGGATCAACCTTGGCTCGCGACGCGGCTGGTTTGCTTCTGTAACCAACGGCGTGCACGATGAAGGCTCGGGCGATGCTGGTGATGAACCACCAAAGTCCGATGTCCCGGCAACCAAACAGAAACCGATCGGCTACCAAGTCATTGCGCCGGAATCGATCGATCCGCTGTTACTACAAGCCATGTGGGTTGGATTGGCCGTCGGACTAGGAATGTTGGCGCAACTCACAGTTCGGTCGATCGCCGATGGACTTGACTTGCGTTTCGGCTGGGGGGCATACGCCGAGGCCGAGGGTGCGGACGCCGAGCTGAGCCAGCGGATGAGCCTGTCGACGTTGCTGGGATTCCCGCTATTTATCTACACAATGCTGGCGGCGCTGGGACTGCGTCGCACGTTAACCAAAGTCGGACTCGCGTCTTGGCTGGACAACCTAACGCTGCAACGATTGGCGGCCACCGCAATGGAGGTTTTGGTGGTCGCTGCGATCACCTCTCTTCGGATCGAGACAATCGTCTCATACGCATCGGCATTCGCGGTCCTCTTTCTTTTTGGTGCAATTTGGACGGCCATCTGTTTGATCGTGGTCTCACGCTGGGTATTGCCTCCAGAGTGCTGGTTTCCGCTAGGGCTGATCAACTACGGTATGTCAACCGGAACGACGGCGACGGGGTTTGTCCTGCTACGGGTGGTCGATCCTGATTTGAAAACCACTGCGGCGAATGACTACGCGTTGGCGGTCCCGATTTCGGCCCCCTTTATCGGTGGCGGAATCATCACCATCGCGTTGCCCCTGCTGGTCTTAGAACGGGTGTCGATCTGGTGGCCCACCTTGGTTACCGGCGCGATTGTCGGCGGGCTGATCATCGTCGGGGCGCGATGGAATCGACGTCTCGATCAACGCGAGGTGGGTATTCGCTAGGCAGCTCGTCGATTTGATCAGCCGTAAACGCGATAGCGTGCGGTTCTTCCGCGCAAATCTGTGCCAGTGCCCGGCGGCCGGTGTGTTGCGTCCGCGACCAGGTTTTCGCTGCGACCGATTCAACGTACAACATCAATCTCGGTAGTAGTTAGTGTTTCGTCGACATTCGAAATTACGATTAGCCAAATGACGTTCGACACGGTTTCGATGCAATAACCGGTGCTAACGCTCTTCGGCTGATGAACCGAATCCGAAGATTAAAGAAGGTCAAAGCACTAGCCCTGCAAGTCGAATTCCTCGCGACGCTCCGTTCTCCCTAAGAGAAGCGGGACGAAGCTAAATTGTACGACCATTAGAATTTCCTCGACATCACGAGTGCCCCCTTGCCCGCCGCAGCCACCGTTACTGCTGAGAATTCGACGTTGCCACCGCCAAATTTCTGGCAGCGGTTTTCGGTCTGGGGAATGATCTTGCGAACCTCGCTCGGCGAGCGTCTGGTCTACCGCGGTGATTTTGCCCTTGGCACGCTAATGCGGTTCCTGCCAATCATCACGCAGATTTTCTTGTGGTATGCCGTCTTCGATGCGATCGGTGCCGCCGAGGGAGAAAAGGCGACGACGATCGGTGGATTTCAGTTCCGTGACATGGTGGCTTATTACCTGCTAACCATGATCGCCCGGGCGTTCTCCAGTATGCCAGGACTGGCATCTGGTATCGCGCTGCAAATTCGCGATGGTGAGATCAAACGCTATCTCATCCAGCCGATCGACTTTATCGCATTTCTTCTTCTGACACGCGTCGCCCATAAAATTGCCTATTACGTGATTGCCGCGGCACCGTTTGCGTTGGTTTTCTACCTGGCCCGCGACTACTTCGTCGATGGCTGGCCGAGTTTCCCAGTGATGATCGCATTTTGTGCTTCCTTGATCATGGGTTTCCTAATCGGCTTTTTTCTCGAAGCGGCGATCGGGATGATCGGTTTTTGGTTCTTAGAAGTCACGTCACTTCTATTTGTCGTCATGCTGTTCAGTTTCTTTTTATCGGGGCACATGTTTCCGCTAACGATGCTGCCATCTGGCATCGAAGCCGTTGTGCAATTCCTGCCCTTCAAATACTTGGCATACTTCCCCGCCGCGGTGTTCTTGGGCAAGATCCCTGAGGATGAACTGTGGATCGAAATCGGAATCGAAGCGGCATGGCTGGTGTTCTTTATCGTTCTCTGTCGCGTCGCCTACGCACGCGGAGTCAAACGCTACAGTGGATTCGGAGGTTAAAACGATGAATGAACTCGGGCGTTACCTTCGAGTGTTTTTGACATTCGCGCGCAACAGTCTGGTGCGTGACATGACGTTTCGCACCAACTTTCTGCTGCAGTGCGTTAGCAGCCTAGGTTGGACGGCGATGAACGTCGGTTTCTACTTGATCATCTTTGAACACACCGGGTCAATCGGCGAAGGAACCGGCTGGGATCGCGACCGCTTCTTTCTGTTTATCGCAACGACATGGTTTATCAATTCGCTGGTACAGGCGTTCTTCATGCCCAACGCCCAAGAATTCAGTGAAATGATTCGAACAGGCGGCTTAGACTTCGCACTCCTCAAACCGATCGACACACAGTTTTTGATTTCGTTTCGGCGGATCGATTGGAGCCAACTTTCGAACTTTTTCGCCGGCGGCCTGATCGCGGTTGTCTCCCTGTGGAATCTGGGAACACGCGACGTCGACCCGATGATCCCTTCGCCGTTGTCGGTGGTGCTGTATGTCATCTTTGTCGTCTGCGGCGTGATGATGATGTACAGCTTGATGGTTGCACTTAGTGCGACGAGTGTTTGGCTGGGACGAAATCAATCGTTGTACAACTTTTGGTTTTATATCACCAACTTCAGTCGCTACCCGATGGAGATTTACAATCGATCATGGGGCCGACCGTTGTATGGATTCTTTACCTTTGTGATTCCGATTTTGTTAGTCGTTAACGTCCCGGCAAGGATTTTAGCGCAACCGGTTTCGGACCAGCAAGGTGGTCACTGGTTTGTCATCTGGGCAGCGGTCGCGACCGTCCTAAGCGTCACAGCAAGTCGCTGGATGTTCCGTCGCAGCCTGCTTAGCTACCGCAGTGCGAGCAGCTAACGATACCCCTCAGGCCTGCTCCGATCAGCCAACTCGGAAAACCCCGGCCAGCTTTCCCCATCGTGTTTTCCACTGCACTTCTTGGAAGTGCCGCCGGAAAACTTCCCGGATTTTGCTTGGCTTCGCCAACCATTGTTCATACGTCACGCGTTCCTGTTCGGTCATCACCGCCAAGGCATCGCCCTTTGGATACAGCGATCGCATCACGCGAAGTTCGGTGACGAAATGGGCAAACGTTAGAAACGGCGTCCGCCATGGTTCGATGACAAAGAATGCCCCCTCGGGACGCAACACTCGCTTAACTTCACCGGCGGCTTGATCCAAATCGCCGGGCATCTGAGGCAAATGATGCAATCCACCCTGAACGATAACGACATCATAGCTGTTGTCTTCAAAAGGCAGATCCAAACAGTTGGCTAAGTGAAGCTGTGCCGTTCCGTTGTACTGCTGAAGCAAGGTATCACTTAGATCCACCCCTTCGACATTCACAAACCCCAATCGCTCAAGCGCTACCAATCCGTTCCCGCGTCCGCAAAAAATTTCAACGATCTTTGAATTTCGGTCGAGACCTTCGAAACCGAATTGTTTGAGTCGGCGGACAAACTTCGCGACCTCTTCTTCCGGAGTTTCGAATCGCGCATAAGCTGCTTCCCAGATCGGGTCGCAACACATCTGCCCGGCCGGAACATGCTCGATAATATTTGGACGAGTCACGCTGGTGTCATGCATACGAGTCACTTCGTTGCGAAATTAGGTCTGAAAGAACGGGTCACTCGATCGGCCGGATTCGCCGGGAGCGTTGCATCATCAAGACGCCTGCCATCAATGACGCCATCGCTGTTTGAAAACCGATCGCCAGCAATGTGACTCCGGGAACGACCCACCGCATCGTCTCGGGATAATCAAGGGCACCAAACCCCGATTGCCACCACTGGTAAACGATCGTTGCCACCATTGCCGCACCGGCGACGCTACTAACGATCCCGAACAACAATCCACGTTCGACGGTGACATGTTCAAGCTTTTCGTGCGGCGGCATCATCCCTTCGCGCCCGGTAAAAATCCTTGCCAGCGTCGCTAACAAGATGCACTGCCACCCCATCAGTATGAATAAACTGGCAACCAGTAAGGTGTGCACGTCGAGTGCCGCACCGAACAAGTGCACTTGAGGAAGCGCCATCGCGTAGCCAATGACACCGATCGCCAACAAGACCATGCCGGGACGGAAGAACGTCCACTTCGGACTGAACACGAGAAACAAACGCAACGTTCGCCACCCGTCACGAAACGTGCGCAAATGCGGCCCATGTTGTTGCCTGCCGTCGGGATGCAGCGTAATCGGCACTTGGCTCATCGATGTTCCATGGCTATTTCGATGAAGCCCGCTTTTGATGATCATTTCGGTCGCGAACTCCATTCCCGGCGAACGTAAGTCAAGCTGATCATAATGCTTCCGCGTAAACCCACGCATCCCACAGTAAACGTCGTTAATTGGGATTCGAAACATCAATCGCACGAGGGCGCTAAGCACTGGGTTCCCGAACCAGCGGTGCAGAAACGGCATCGCGCCAGGCAGGACTTTTCCTCCGCCACGCGGCAAGCGACAACCTTGGACTAGATCGTGACCTTCGCGCAAACGATCGACGAATTTCGGAAGCTCTAGAAAGTCATAGCTATCATCAGCGTCCCCCATCAGGACGTATTTCCCATCGCTCGCTTCGATCCCGTGCATCAGCGCCGCCCCGTAACCACGCTCGGCGACATCGACGATTCTCGCGCCTTGCTCACGTGCCAACTCCTGGGAACCGTCGGTGCTGCCGTTGTCGGCGACGACCACTTCGCCATTGATACCGGCATCCCGCATCGCCCGGACCGCTTTTTCGACACAGATCCCAACCGTATCCGCCTCATTTAGGCACGGCATTACGACAGATAACTCGGGCGTTGAATTCATAAAACCATCTACAGACAAGAATCATCGTGCGAGTCTACGGGAGTCCCATTTCCGGATCAGCAGCACCACGGCCATTGCGATCACGATCAGCATCATCGGTTCGACAATCATCCGGTAGCGGTAGCCGGGGATTTCCAAAACCGCGGTGACTGCCGAGAAGTATGCCAGGATGAGTGCGAACCAAACACCCGCCGGCCGCGTCGGTCGGTGCAGCACGACCAGCATCGTTGCTAGTCCCGAAAGAACCATCACCAAGGTCGTCGCCATCAACGAATTGCTGGCCCGGTGGCGAAGGGCTGTATCGATTATCGCGACTTGCCTTCCCCAAATCCGCTCACCGGCAAAGTATTGCTTGACGATCTCCTGCCGATTCGTCTGGCCATCAAACCCACCACCGGAGTGTTCCAATACCGAAAGCGGCTCGGGCAGTTCGGTCGCCCGGGTGCGCCAAAAATTCAGCCAGCGCCGAATCGTTTTCTTTGCGTACGATGTCGGATTTTGAGCAATGGCGTCGAACGCGACCGCTTTCATTAACTGGTCGGTTTGCGCGTCGTCCAACCCCGATCGAGTCAGCGTCTTGGACACCATCCATGTTTCTCGCCAGCGGTCCGCTTGGCGGAGCTTTTCCCAGCCGGCCTGCCCGATCACCGACTTCAACTTTGTCGCACTGTCAGACGTTGGCATCGGCAGGCCTGCTCCGCTGCCGTCCTGAAAAGTCACGATCCAGATGTTACGACCGACGAATTCCGTCATCATCCATTTCCCGAACATCGCGTGATTACGAGCCAACCAAGGCGTCACACAGCCCAGCGTGACCACACCGGCGACTGCCACACTGATCAACGTACGACGCCAGCAATGTTGATGTTTTTCTGGCGTCAAAGGAGCCCACCGGGACACTAACAGAAACCCAACATCTGCAACCCACAACAGCATCGCGACGGGGCGGATCAACATGGCCGCCGCTAATGTTGCCCCTACCAATGCCCCAAGCATGACATTCGGCTGGCGGACGAACCTGGCCACAAACCATAGATGGACTAGCACGGCAAACGTGAACAGCGTCTCCGTTAAAACTGCGTTAACATAAGTCAGCGATGAAACCATCACGGCAGCGATCGCGAGCACCACCGCGGCGGCACGCATGTCATCGACAAACTGCCGTGCCAAGCTAGCCGCAAGCATCACCGTCGCCAGCCATATCCCTGCTTGAACGCAAACCAAACTCCACAGGGGCGATGACGTGAGTCGTTGTAACGAACCGACCAGCCATGGATACCCGGGCGTGCGGAATGCGACTTCATGACCGGTTAATAACCAATCGCCCTGAGCGACCGATCCGCCAAGAATCCAATAGTAATTTGCATCCCAGATCAGCGGGCTCGGTCCACGCAAAACGAATGCGACTACCTTGGTCAGCAGCAGAATGAAGAGAATCGCTAACGCAAGTTTCGGTTTCAAACGCCAGCCCATCAAAACATATTTGTGTTCGCCACTCATCCGGGTCGAACGTGAGTGCGCGCGGTACTATCAAAACGGCAAGAATCCAGCGTTCGCGTGTTCGCAAGATCCGAATGACAATCACGCCGCCACGTCAATGACCAAAGTTTTCCGCCCCAATCGCTGTGCTACGCCAGAACTGGGAAATGGTTCACGAGAAATCAGTTCGGTCAAATTGCCCTTTCGAAACTCACGCATGGCTACCCGCCGAACGGTTTCCCTATCCGATTGCGGTCAGTTGTCCGACCAAGATTAATCCACTCATGTTTAGCCCGATTGCTCGCCGTTGCGATACAGTGTAGCGGTTGGCGCTGATGCAATCTGGGAATCGCGATTGGGCGCCGTGCCGACACCCCCATCCCATGATCAACAACGGAATGACGGTTTGATGAAGTCTCTCTTGCCAGTGATCGATGCTGGCCGGCCGACCGGTTTGGTTCGCCCTTTTTCTCAACGTGTTCAAAAATCGGGCAAGCCACTCGTCCGCGAAACCCTGCGGCAGTTGCAAATCAATGTCGGAAAACTCTGTAATCAAACTTGCGTGCACTGTCACGTCGAGGCGGGACCGACCAAAAAGCGTGAGAACATGGATGCCGAGACCGTCGAGCGGATCATCGAATTGAGCCGCCGAAGCACGTCGCTTGAGTTGGTCGACATCACCGGTGGTGCTCCCGAAATGAATCCACATTTCAAACGGCTGGTCCAAGAGTTTCGGTCGCGAGGGATCCGTGTCATCGACCGCTGTAATTTGACCATTCTGTCTCAGCCGGGCTATGAGTGGATTCCCGCGTTCCTAGTCGAGCATCAAGTCAGCGTGGTGGCATCGCTACCTTGTTATCTCGAAGACAACGTCAATGCACAACGCGGCAGCGGTGTTTTTTCGGCGAGTATCGACGCGTTGCGTCAGCTGAATGAACTCGGTTACGGAAGCGATCCAAATTTAAAGCTGGACCTTGTCTACAACCCGACCGGCACAGGACTCCCACCAGACCAATCACAACTTCAGCGTGACTACAAACGTGAACTGGCCGCACGCTACTCAATTGTCTTCAACGAACTGCTAACGATCACCAACATCCCGATCAAACGCTTTGCGATGTTCCTGGCCAAAAAGAATAAGCTCGAAGACTACCTGCAAACACTGGAAGCAAAGTTCAATCCTGCTGCCGCCGATTCGGTGATGTGTCGGTCGTTACTTTCGGTTTCCTGGGACGGCAAGGTTTACGATTGCGACTTCAATCAAATGATCGACCTCCCCGCCCAAGTCGCCCCGCCTTCTGATCCGCATTCGACCGGCCGCGATTCTTCCTCTGCTCCAACGGTCTGGACAATTGATGCGTTCGAAGATCTGACCGCCCAGCGGATTAATACCGCCGACCACTGCTATGGCTGTACTGCGGGTGCGGGCAGCGGTTGCGGGGGTGCATTGACATAACGCTACGCCGATCTTTTCACATCCATTTGAGTTTCGTGTAATCGCCATGACTTCATTGAACACCGAAGCCGCCGTCCGAGACCGATACTCTGGTGCCGCCGCCGAGCGGGAACCGGAGCTCTGCTGCCCGATCGATTACGATCGAAGATACTTGGAAATCATCCCTCAAGAAGTCATCGATCGCGACTACGGCTGTGGTGACCCGTCAAAGTACGTACGCGAAGGAGAAACGGTGCTCGATCTGGGCAGCGGCGGCGGTAAAATCTGCTTCATCGCGGCCCAAAAAGTCGGCCCTACCGGCTCGATCATCGGCGTCGACATGAACGACGACATGCTGGATTTGGCGCGACGCAGCCAACCGCTTGTCGCCGAAAAAATGGGCTACGACAACCTGAGCTTTCGCAAAGGGAAGATCCAAGACATGACGATCGACCGTGACGCCGTCGACCGCTATCTTCGGCAGACGCCGATTAACAACGAAAGCGATCTCCAACGGTTCGAAGCATTCCTACAGGACATGCGTCTGAACGCCCCACTGATCCCCGCAGATTCGATCGACGTCATCGTCAGCAATTGCGTGCTCAATCTTGTCGATGGCAGCGAAAAACAATCGCTTTTCCGAGAGCTCTTTCGTGTGCTTAAACCCGGCGGACGAGCGGTGATCAGCGATATCGTCAGCGATGAACCCGTGCCGAAATCGATGCAACAAGACGCGACACTCTGGAGCGGTTGCATTAGCGGCGCGTTGCAAGAGAAAGCCTTCATTGATGCGTTTACCGAAGCCGGTTTCCAAGGGCCCCAATTGGCCGCGTTTCAACCCGAACCCTGGCAAACTGTTGAAGGCATTGAGTTCCGTTCGGCAACCGTGATCGCCTATAAATTTCCACAAACCGAATGTTTCGAACATCACGAAGCGGTTGTCTACCAAGGCCCCTACGCCAGCGTTCATGACGACGATGGGCACCGCTTCACCAGAGGTGTGCGAACGGCGGTGTGCCGAAAGACCTTTTTGAAGATGCGGTCGGAGCCCTATGGCAACGACTTCATCGCAATCGAACCGGCCATCCCCATCGATCCCGAAAACGCGGCACCGTTCGACTGCACCAATGGTCAAGAAGTCCGTTCGCCGAAAATCACCAAGGCGGGCCGCGTCACGAATGAAACGAATGCGTCTGCCTCAGGGGACAATTGCTGTGGAGAGGGCGGCTGCTGCTGATCACTCTCCGGCGGACGACCGAGTCCGGTAGTCGTTGCCCGTTCGTCGCGGAAGCCGCGTGCGGATTTCGGGGTAGCCCAGAACACCGAAACTCTCGGCGAGTTCCGCTACCCTAAATCAACTCACGCCGTCAACCATCCATCTTCACCACGCCGCCATGAAAACGCCGCCTCCCGGAACCGCCGAACGGATCGCAAAAATGACCTTCGCGTCGGTCTATCCTCACTACGTTACCAAAGTTGAAAAAAAAGGCAGAACAAAGAAAGAACTGCACGAAGTCATCGGCTGGCTCACCGGCTACGACGAGAAAGCACTGAAGTCATTGATCAAGGATGAAATAACCTTTGATGCGTTCTTTCAAAAGGCGACGCTTCATCCCAACGCGCACCTGATCACCGGGGTGATTTGTGGTTACCGGGTCGAAGAACTCGAAGACCCGCTAATTCAAAAAGTACGTTACCTCGACAAGCTCGTCGATGAACTGGCCAAAGGCAAAAAGATGGAAAAGATCCTGCGAAGCGAGTGAGTCACCGAATCCGGTGACGTTGCGATCGTGTTCGCAAGTTGACCTCGTTCGCCCTCGACGAGCAAAACGTATCGATTCATCCGTCGGCATCTAAAACTAGAATTAGCCGGTTGGCGTCAGCCACGGTTCTAAACCTGTGACTAGCCGGTGGGCGTTAGCCACGGTTTCTGCGTGATAGAGCGTTATCCCCGTCGATTGAAGAATCTAAACCGATCATCCAATCTCGACGGAGCACTAGCTCAGGCGATCACCGAGTTCGCTGACCAAGTCGTCGATCTTGATCCGAACTTGTTCCAACGAATCCCGATCACGGATCGTCACCGTTTTGTCATTCAGCGTGTCTGTGTCGACCGTAATGCAGTACGGCGTCCCCGCTTCGTCTTGTCGCCGATAACGTTTTCCGACGGCACCTTTGTCATCGTAGAACACGTTCATGTGTTTCTTCAGTTCCGAATAAATGTCCTTGGCAATCTCCGGCATGCCGTCCTTTTTCACCAGCGGGAAGATCGCGGCTTTGACCGGCGCTAATCGGGGATGCAATTTCATCACCGTTCGCTCCTGAAGCTCTCCCTTGTCGTCGGGAACTTTGTCTTCGGTGTACGCTTCGCACAAGAACGCCAACGCCGCTCGATCGGCCCCCGCAGAAGGCTCGATGACGTGTGGAATAAACCGCTCGTTGGTGATCGGATCACGATACGACAGGTCCTTGCCGCTACCTTTGTATTTCGGCTTGCCATGCTCATTCAGTTCGACTTGCATGGGTTCGCCTTCGGGCGAGTTCGGATCCAGCTTTCCTTCCATGTGACTACGAAGGTCAAAGTCGCCACGGTGAGCGATCCCTTCCAGTTCACCATATTCGCCTTCGGGCAAGAACGGAAACGCGTATTCGATGTCTGCCGTTCCGACGCTGTAGTGGGCGAGTTCCTCGACGTGGTGCTCACGCATAATCAATGCTTCGTCGGACAATCCCAGTTCGGTGTACCACTTTAAACGGCGATCGCGCCAGTATTGGTACCACTGCTTCGACTGATCAGGATGGCAGAAGAATTCGATTTCCATCTGTTCGAATTCCCGCGAGCGGAAGGTGAAGTTTCGCGGTGTGATTTCATTACGGAAGCTTTTGCCGACCTGGCCGATACCAAAAGGAATTTTCACGCGCGACGTGTCGACGACGTTCTTAAAGTTGACAAAGATCCCTTGCGCCGTCTCGGGACGGAGAAATGTTACGTCCGCTTCCCCGCCTAGCGCACCGAGGGTGGTTTTGAACATCAGGTTAAATTCGCGCGGCTCGGTTAGCGTGTCGAGCGACTTCGCATCCGGGGCGAGAACCAACTCGCGCTCCTGTATTTGATCGAAGGTAAGCGATTCTTTCTCGATCGTCAGTTCGTCTGCGTTTTTCGCGCGGAGCTTGAAGTATTTCATCCCACGGCGACGAACTTCATCTTCCTCTTGTTCCGCCTCAGCCATCGTGGTCACAAAGATCCGTTGCTCGCCACGCGAACACCAGCGACCACGGATTTGGTCAAATCGGTAGCGTTTCTTCGATTCCTTGCAGTCGACCATGTGATCGTGAAACAGGTCGTAGTGCCCGCTGCACTTCCAAACCTGGGGATGCATGATGATCGTGCAATCCAACCCGACCATTTCAAATTCGGTCGGTGCGTTGGCCGGCACCAACAGTTCATTGTGTGAACTGATCATGTCCTGCCACCAAGCGTCTTTCAAATTCCGTTTCAGTTCGACGCCCAGTGGGCCGTAGTCCCAGAAGCCTTGAACACCGCCGTAGATTTCACTGGATTGAAACAGGAAACCTCGCCGTTTGCACAGCGAAACGATTTTGTCCATCGATTTCATGGGTCGAAACTAAGGTTTTTGGGAATGGGGAAACTGAAAGCAACCCGAAAATGTACGGATTAGGTCCTGATTGCGGGAGGGCACCTGAGTCACCGCAGATGGTGATTGAGGCAAATCACCGCTCCCGGTCGCTGGGGTGTCCGGCCCGTCCGCAAGCGAGACTGCGCGACTTCAAACTGCTTTTTCCAAGCCGGTTTCCGCTCGGACTCCGCATCGATTGATGGTCGGCGTCAACGTTGGACACAGAGCAACGTTGACGCCGCTGCGTGCTGGCAGTCGGTGGTGCTCACTGCGCTGCAAGCCGCTCATCCTGAAAACACCGGAAAAGCACACTACTATTTCGTCAACATTTGAAATCAGAATTAGCCGAATGGCGTTAGCCGCGGTTTCGGTGCAATGACCGGGCGAAAGCCCGCCGGCTGATGAAGTGAACTCAAGCAGTAATTCGAGACGGACTACTAGTAGCGATTGGTCGAGGGATAGGGCAGCGGTCGCGCAATTTGGGTCTGGGCCCCCGATCGAGCGGCGTCCAGATTCGAATTGATCTCGCGACTGAGCGCCGCGACCCGTTCTGCGATCATGGGCTGAGTGTTGTTGAGCGCAAGGGCACGCTGGTAGTTCTGCAGGGCCTGCGGCAAATCGCCGCTGGACTCACGCAAACGAGCCAATGCGAGCCAAGCCCGTGAATT
This sequence comes from Roseiconus lacunae, assembly GCF_008312935.1. Taxonomy (NCBI): domain Bacteria; kingdom Pseudomonadati; phylum Planctomycetota; class Planctomycetia; order Pirellulales; family Pirellulaceae; genus Roseiconus; species Roseiconus lacunae. Next base: position 294,301 of record NZ_VSZO01000012.1, read on the forward strand.
GTTTGCGTCCTGCTGGACTGCGTCTTCAAGATACTTCAGGGCTGTCTCCGGTTGGCCGACCTCTTCGTACAGACGAGCCAACTCGATCCGCGGTTCGGCGGCAGTCGGATTGCTGCTCGCCCAATTCTTCACCAGGGCGAAGGCCCGATCGGGGCGGCCCGTGTCCATCAGCAGGACGGCTAGGCCTCGATGACATTCGACGTGATTGGCATCGTGGTCGAGACATTGGTTGTAAAGCGCCTCGGCATTATTGAACAACGCCTCATCTGATCGCTGTTTGGCCAGCCGGTGCGTGGTGGCGGCAAGATTGTAATAACCGTCAGGATTGGTCGGATCGTCCGCAACCACCTGTTGGAACTGTTGCAAAGCGGCCGTGTACTGACCTTGTTGGTGCAACTGCGCCCCCAAGGCATTTTTTCCACTAGCGCTAAAGCGACATCCAGCCGATGTAAGAAGAAGAAGGAAAACCGTCACCCCGGCGATGACGCCCTTCTGAAACAGTCCCTCAGGACCAGTCGGAAACCCCTCTAATTGGCCATTCAATTGAGGGTTAGGTGGGTTCATTTCAAGTTTCATCGGTCTGCCATCCTGACAATTTGTCAACTCAACCCACTCATCATGACACGAACGAACCGTCCGGGAGGGGCAGAATTTGGGCTGCAAAATCAGCATCTTGCTCACAGGACGGTATCAACCGGACGCGAAACCACGCAAGAGAGGAACTTTCGTGAGCGATAGAACGTCGAATGTGTCGCTCCGGCGTGCCGATGCGCGGCGGAATTGGACCCTCGGGTCGATTAGGAGGGCTGACTTAGAGACTGAGACGGCACTCAGTGCCTTTTTCGTTGCGGTTCGAGTCGCTCTAACTACACTTCGAGCCAGGCTCCGCCGCTATCTAGCGCAGTCCCCCTAGCTTATCACCTTTGCAACTTTCGACCTGACTTGGGTCAAACCCGTCTGCCATTCCCCTGGCGACGGAGTCACCCAACAAAGTGCTGCCCCAACAGAACGAATGCCCAGTGTGGGCAAAATGACGAGGCCTCTGGATGACCTTTCGTAAACGATCTCACTCCCTTCGCTCGCAATTGAGCCGCGTTTCTTCATCGCAATCAAGCGAGTCGACGGCCGGGCGTCGCGCGATCAGCTCGCGTGGAAAGTCACGTCGTCGCGACGAGAAGCGAAAATCGTTGCTGGAGAATTTGGAAAACCGGCAACTGCTCGCCGGGCCTGAATTGATTGGGATTCAGCCCAACGAGGGTGATCTTCTTCGTGACAATGACACGCTGAATTTCTCGCCAAACGAATTGACGTTCCGATTCGACGACAATTCGCAAATTGATCCGTCGACGCTCGATTCGATCCGAATCACACGGGCTGGCGAGGACAACGTATTCGAAGCCGCCTCGGTCATCAGTGACCTGGGAACCGGTGGATCGGCTCTGTTTGAATTCCGTGCGCGCGAAACCGGCAGCCTCGGCAACGGGATTCAGGTCATCCTCAATTCGAATCCGAACGCCACCAGTTCGTCTCCAGTTCTGTCGACCGACGCCGAAGCGCGAACGGTGACGATCACCCTCAGCACACATCCCAGCCGTCCGACACGAGCGGGCAGTTTGGAATCGGCGATCAATAACGCTCGCCGAACCGATGCGGACGATCCGATGCAAGCGGGTGATCTGATCGAAGCGATTCAGGTCAGCGGTGCGAGTAGCCAGGCTTTGGCGACGTCACGCTCGCTGAACGAAGAAACCCTGACCCTCGACGGGGCCAACGCGGCACAAGCGGTCACCGACTTTGGTACCGGTGGCGACGTTCGTGTTCGTCTGATCTCGCAGATCCCCGGCGAAGAAGGACGTGAAGTCAACGTCATCGTCGAGCAACGGAACTTCGGCGGTCCGACGATGCCGGTCGTTGTTGTCAGCGACCAAACGATTCGTGTCCAACTCAATAGCTACTCCGCCGGTGGCCAAGACCTTTCGTCGACCGCGGCGGACTTTGTAAACCAGATCAACAACAATCCTCAAGCGTCGGCATTGGTTCGGGCTTCGATCCAGGAAGGCAACCCGCTGACTCGGATTGGCAGCCAACCGGTCAACTACTCGCCGATTCAATTGAGCGGTGTTAGCGACGTCGCCGTCGAACCAGGTTATGTCGGGTTAGGCGACTCATCGCGCGAAGTCGTGTTCCGATTCTCCGATCCGTTGCCCGACGACACGTATCAGATCGACATTCTGGGCGCTGGCACATTGGCCCTACGTGGCGTCGATGGCGAAGCATTCGAAGACGGTACGAATTTTTCGCGTCGCTTCAACATCAACCTTGGCCCTCAAGTTGTGGCGGTTGTTCCCGAACCGGTGCGACGGCTGCAAGACGGTTCGATCGGTGTGGAAACCGGCATCATCGAAGTTCACTTCAATGACGATGATTTGGATCCGGCGTTGGCAGAAGACCCCAGTTTCTATCAACTGATCTTCACCCGCGAGACCGCCAATAACACCGACGACGTCACCATTGCTTTGGATGCCGATGGTGTCCAATACAACAGCGTGACCAACATCGCGCGTCTGAACTACAAGCGTTCTCTGGCCCGGATCTCCGATCCGGCCAACCCCGGTGAATTGCTCAGCGGTGCAGTCCGACTTCGTGTTGGTCAGTCGGCCGCGTTGCCGATGGTTCCGCAAGAATTGACGCTACCGTCGGCGACGGCCGCCAGTCCCGATGGTGCCGGCGACAGTTTCGAAACGGCATTCGATTTAAACAGCGGCTGGTCGATCTCCGGCAACGGCACCAGTTCGGCTTACCTGACTTCAGAAATTCTGAACGAACAACGATTTGGATTGGAGCTCCCTGGCCCGGACGTCGCCGGGACCCGTCAGATTCGTCCGGAAGACCCCTCGCGTTTGAACCGCGTCGTGCCATTGGACTACGTTCAGCAAGGTGCCGACAGCGTCGACGGAATCTCGGTCATCGAATACGACTTTGTCGCAAGCTGGTTGGGTGACAATCCGAACGAACCGGGGATCGCCGAGGATTACCGATACGTCAACATCATCAGCGAGCAGCAAAAGCAGCGAGTTCGTGAAGTGATGACGCTTTACAGCGAGTATCTGGGTGTCACTTTCGTCGAAGTTTCTGATCGTGACCCGGCAGATATCGCCGGCTTCTCGATCGCCGTCGGTGATCTGTACGGTGGCGACGAACGGGGTGCGAGTTCGGAAGGTGGCCTGGCGGTTGTCACGCGTGACCGCGACGGCAACGGTGTCGAAGACTTGGTCGTCATGGACTTCCAAGATTTCGATGAATCAACCGACGATCAATTCGGTGGTGAATTCTTCCGCGGGGCGATGTTCGGCGTCGGGCAATTGCTCGGTTACGGCTACGCCGACGATCTGCCGCAACCCGTCACGCAAAGCACGAGCTTCATCTTTTCGCCGGGCACCGACAACGAACCCGCGTTCCCGGCCTACGCCGATATCCTGCACGGACAGTACTTGTACCGTCCCGATAGCACGGACATCGACATGTACGAGTTCGTCGTCGACCAAGCCGGCTCGATCGCAATCGAAACACTTGCCGAGCGTCTGACCGTTCCGAGTTTGTTGGACACGCAACTACGACTCTATCGCGAGGTTTCCCCTGGCGAATATGAACTGGTCGCTCAGAACGATGACTACTTCAGCAACGATTCGCTGATCCGCATCGATTCGCTTGCCGCCGGTCGCTACATGATTGGCGTCTCGGCCAAGGGCAACGACACTTACGATCCGGCGATTTCGGGAACCGGTTACGGTGGTTTGACGCAAGGTTCGTACGAGCTGCGTGTTGACTTTACCCCGACGACCAACGCCAGCCTAACCGACATTTCCGGTGTCGCCCTTGACGGCGATGCCGATGGAACCCCTGGCGGCAACTTCGATTACTGGTTCGTCCCGGCCGATCCTTCTGAAACAATTTATGTCGACAAAGGCAACACGGTTCAGCGAAACGGTGTCTCGCGATTGCCAAGTTCGTTGTCCGACCGCCAGTTCATCGATCAATTCCGTAACCGCACGACGTTCAACTTGGCGAACGCGTACAGCGAAATTGACGAGGCGGTCGCCGATGCCAGCCGCATGTCAAAGCTGCGACAGCAGTTCCTCAACGGAACGCTGGACCAAAGCTTGATGAATGACGCATCGATCGTGCGTTACCTACGTGATTTGGATTTGACGATTCGTGTGGTGGGCAACGGCGGTCGAGACGGTCTTCTGCAAACCCCCGAAGACAACTTCGCCTTCAACATCGGCTACAACAACAACGGAACGGCACTCGCCGACGGCACTTCGTTGGATCTTCCCGCTGATGTCCAGCTGTTCTTTGATTCCGGTGCGATCGTCAAGTTTGGCAACTCGCGTTTAAGCGTAGGAAGTTTTGCACCGACGATCGACCTGAGCGGTTCGAACCTCCAAGTACTCGGTACGCCCAGTATCATCACCGAGAATGGCTTACCGGCTCGTGATGCCGGCGGTGCGATCATTCCGGGTGACGTGTACTTTACCAGCGTCAACGATGATTCGATCGGAACGGGCAACCAAATCGGATTGCTCCCCGATCCGGTCCCCGGTGACTGGGGCGGAATCGATTTCCGTGGCGATTTGGATCTGGCGGACGAGCTCCGCAATAACCCCGAAGACGCAGGAATCTTTGCCAATCACATCCAATTCGCCAACATTCGTTACGGCGGCGGCTTGGTTCCCGTCGGCGGCGACAGCGCGGTTGTATCGCCAATCAACATGTCGATGACGCGAGCGACGGTGATCAATTCTACGATCACTGATAGCTCCGACGCGGCGATGTCGGCGACGCCTGACACGTTCCGCGAAGACCGCTTCACCGATCCGAAGTATCAGGACAGCGGTCGGTTCACATCGGACTACACCCGAGTCGGACCAGAGATTCACGGCAACACGATCATCGACAACTCGATTAACGGCTTGTTCATTCGCTTGCGACAACGCAGCGGAGAAGAGCTGGAATCGATTACCCGCGCGACACGTTTCGATGACACCGACATCACTCACGTGCTGACCGAAAACTTGGTGATCGCCGGTACGCCCGGTGGCGCGATCGTCCAGTCGGGTGCACCCTCGTCGTTCTTGGTTCGTCTTAGCGAGGTCGTCGGTGGTGGCGGAATCGATGCGGGCGAATACGTTTACCGCTTGACGAACGTGTCCGAAGAGGGGCTCGAATCGGCGGCCAGCGACGCGACCGTTTCCGTCGTCGTCAATAACGACAACAGCGGCATCCGTTTGGTTCAGCTACCGACCGCGAACGACAGCAGCGTTGTGTCGCGTCGACTGTACCGAGCGACCGTTGATCCGATCACCGGAACCGCCGGGACGTTCCAGTTAGTGGCGAACCTGAACGCCAGTAACACCACCTACACCGACCGCGTCGAAACCGGTGGTGCGGAACTTCCTGCGATCTCCAGCCCTCTCCGTAGCCGACTTGACGCCAGCCTTGTCATCGACCCGGCAACGGTGATCAAGGTCGACGGCGCACGCATCGAAGCTCGTTTCGGTGCCAACTTGATCGCCGAAGGTACGTCGGCGAATCCCGTCGTGATCACCAGTTTGGAAGATCAGCGTTACGGTAGCGGCGGCACGTTCGACACCAACGACCGCGGCAACAGTGGCGAACTGACTCCGGGAGACTGGGGCG